>JAQTON010000001.1:0-199353 GCA_028713325.1 Candidatus Altimarinota bacterium
GGTGTTTAATACGCGTGAGGTATACCTGTTCCCATCCCGAACACAGAAGTCAAGCCACGTCGTGCCTATGGTACTGCATTTCATGATGTGGGAGAGTCGGTAAACGCCAAGACAGTGAGGAGAAAGAGAAAACCTCTACTACTACCCAGCCCGGGTAGCTCAGTTGGATAGAGCAGCAGCCTTCTAAGCTGAAGGTCGTGGGTTCGATTCCCGCTCCGGGCACCATTGAATTTTTATAGGAGGTTCTACCCTAAAGGTATGAATTTCCGCCATTTTTGGAGATGACAGTCAGTTTTTTGGTTGTCAACGGCAAGGGCAAGCGTGGTCTCAAATAGAGATCGGTTCTTAGTATCGGTGCGAATCCTTCTTGTGCGGTCGTAACTTCGGGATGACCACCCATCAGGGAATTCCTAATGATATTATACTGGTTATCAAACTGTTTTCGAGACTTGATCTTCCTCCCGTGTCTATTTCGGTAGACTCTCCAATCCTATTCGCTTCCCATCACGGGAAGCACCTCGGGTGATTAGCTCAGCTGGTTAGAGCATCTGCCTTACAAGCAGGGGGTCATAGGTTCGAATCCTATATTACCCACCATTTGGATTTCAAAATACCCTCGTCGCAAGACGGGGGTATTTTTAAGTCCAAATATTGAATAGGATTCGAAGTCACAGCGATACCAACGACGAAGGAGTTGGGGAAAGAATGCCCTGAATGACATCCTTCGTTACAAGGAGTTTTTCTGTAGCTTTGCGAAAGAAAAAAGAATCCTACATTAGTAACAAGAGACTGGATCCCCGCGTTCGCGAGGATGACGATAATCCCTACTTTCCCCTTTCCCTATCATCGCAATCGCGAGATGGATATCGAAATACCGAATATCTTTCCGCCCTTCCGCCTCAAGTACATCCTTGATTTCGCGAAGTTTCTCCGCTTTGCCGTCGAATTTCTTTTCGATAATATCCCGAGCATATTCGATGTTTTCCAAAACGGTGAGTTTGCTGACTTCTTCAAGAGTGATAGTGCCTCGTCCGTAGAGTTTAGCGATATGGGCCTCGATGGTCTGGGTAGTGACCCCGCGCTCGTCTGCAATGGCGGAGAGGTTCTTCTGTTCTCGAAAGAGTCGGAGAGTTTCCTCGTAGGTATCTGTTTTCTGACTTTGCCCCACTTGTTTCTCCTTGCGTTTCCTTATTTCTTTTTTCTCCGTGGTATAGTCCGGTTTCTTGCGAATCACTCCTTTCTTCTGGTCTATACAGTAGTCGCACATTCCGCAATTTCTCGGGAGTTTTTCAAGATCGGTGATGTCGGAAAAATAATTCAGGATGAATCGTTTGCGACATTGCGGAGTAAAGAGGAGTTTTTTTATGGCAATGAGTTTGCTCGTGGATTCACTCTTGAGCATATTTTGGTGCGCCCAATCTATGGGGATATACTGATGCGCTCTCTTCTCTTTCAGAAGAGTGATCCCTTTTCCCCGAAATCCTGCGGTTGAATCTTTTTCTCCGTCTATTCCGCGACTGACTATTTTGTATTTTTCGAGTATTTTTATAATGGATCCCACTTTCATATCCGTTCCGATCCCGCTCTCGTGACCCATAGCGGCATAGGTTTTCTCTATAGTCTTCCCTTTTCATTCCCCATCTTTCAGATCTTCATAGAGATAATCGTAAAATTCCAGTATCTCCTCCTGTCATGGATTGCCATTCTCCACGAAGAACTCCTGTATCTTCGTATCGGCAAAACTCGCGAGGATGACGGCGATACTCATCTTGCCATCGCGTCCCGCACGTCCGATTTCCTGGTAGTACCCTTCGACGCTTCCCGGGAGATTGTAATGGATGACGAACCGTATGTTTTTTTTGTCGATTCCCATTCCGAAAGCATTGGTGGCGACCACGACACGGGTAGTATCGTCCATAAAATCATTCTGTCCAAGTTCACGACTCGTATTGTCCATGCTTCCGGTATATTTCCCCACACTCACTCCTCGGGATTTGAGGTAATTATATACCTCTTCCACATTCTTGATGGAGGCGGCATAGACGATACCGCTTCCGGGAGTTTTTGCGATAATGTCCGCCACTTTTTCAAGTTTTTCTTCTTTTTTGGGTATTTCTCGTACAAGCATGACGATATTTTTTCGATCGAATCCATAGATGAATTCCTGCACCCGATCAAGTCCCAATCGATCCATGATGTCGCCACGAACTTTCTTGGTAGCGGTTGCGGTGAGAGCGATGATGGGGATAGTATGGTTTTCGGAGGGATTGCTTTCGAAGCTTTCGTCTCCCTCTTCTTCATACGAGGAAGACTCCCGTTCTCACGGAAATGACATATTTTTTCATCCTTGATTCCTGAGGCTTTTTATAAAATCCTTGATCTTCATATAGCTCGGACGGAAATCATGCCCCCACTGACTCACACAATGAGCTTCGTCTATGGCAACGAGACTCACTTTCACATTTCTGATGACATTCAAAAATTCTTCGTTATGAAGTCGTTCCGGTGCGATATAAACAAACTTGATGGGATTCTCTCCGGGATACCGAATCTCTTCCAGAATATCGCGTTGTTCCTGAGGAGATATGGTCGAATTGATGCACACGGAAGCGATTCCCCGCTCACGAAGCTTGTCGATCTGATCCTTCATGAGAGAGATGAGGGGAGATATGACGATAGCGATTCCATCCAAGGCTATACCCGGAATCTGATAGGTCAAACTTTTACCACCGCCCGTGGGCATAAACACCATGGTATTGTGTCAGGATACAATACTCTTGATAATATCCTCTTGTCCTTCGCGAAAGTCCTCCAGATCGAAGGTCTTTTGAAGAATGGAGCGGATATTTATGGACATGAAATCAGAGGGGAAAAGATAGACGCGTATCATATCGATTTCAGGCGAGAATCAAAATTTTATATTTCATTTTTTTGCTTTTTACAAACTTTTCTGTTATATTTTTTGCCGGTTATGATTTTTGAGATGAGGTATCGGTACCCTTTTTAAGTACTGGTACCATATTTTATATTTGAAAGACCGTGAAGAAAGAGTGAAGAGACCGAGGAATCATTTGACTTTATACTCTTTTCTATATAATCACCCGTACTGATACCCAGATTCTCTCGTGTTTCAGAAGTTCTTTAACATCCTATATATAACTAAATATTCTCTGTTTTAGCGTGCATCCTTGCTGTGAACCGTAACAAGAGGAAGTGATGATGGAAAATTCAATTCTCCGTTATTCTTCCTCTTGTTATGTAAATAACAGAGGTTAAAGCTTTAACTTCGTAGGTAAGTCCGCAAGACCCCTACACTAATCTTCTCTATTTATAGATCTCATATCATGAGACGCTCGTCCGCAGAACTTGCCATTATGATGGAAAGAAATATAAAAAAAGAAAAAGACACCTGACACTTTTTATCTTTTAACTCACAGTTTTCTATGAGTATTCTTTTAAAGAAAGTTACGTCTGCTGTAAGTGTGGTTGCTATCGTTGCATCTGCTATGAGCTCAACGCTTGTTGCTAATGCCGCTAGTACATTCACTCCTTACGCTGACGCACTTGCTACTGCTGGTATTATTGCTAAGCAATCTACTGAAGCAGGATATAATCTCGGTAATAATGTAACTCGAGCTGAAATGGCTAAAGTTGCTGTAAACATTAAGGGAGTAACCGTAACTGAATGTACTGGTAAAGTATTTTCTGACGTTACTTCTGCAATTGGTGACCTTTGCGGATACGTAGAGGCTGCTGCTACTGCTAATCTTGTTAACAAGATTGCTTCTAAGTTTCGTCCTATGGACCTCGTAACTCGTGCTGAAATGCTCAAGATGCTCCTTTCTGCAAAGGGTATCGCTGCTACAGACGAGGATCAAGGATTCCAGGATCTTGGTACTGACGCTAGTTTGAATGGATTTATTAATGCCGCTGCTAAGGCTGGTATTATTAACAAGGGTCTTCTCTTCAATCCAAACAACACGGCATCTCGTGGAGAAGCATTCAAGGTAGCTGCTAATTCAGCTGGTCTTACTACTACTGCTACTGCAGAAACTGGTGATGATCTTAACCTTGGTGACCTCTTCGGAGACACTACTGACACTACTACTGGAACTACTACAACTACTACTACTGGAACTACTACTACAACTACTGTTGTAGCTGCTGGTGATCTTGAAGTAGCACTTAGTCCTACTTCTCCTGGTGCTAAATCTATTCCTCAAGCTGGAACTGTATCTTTTGGTACATTTGATTTCACTGCTGGTGGTTCTGATATTTCTCTTAACACTGTTAAGATGAATAGAGGAGGTCTTGGAAGTCGTACAGATGTTAATCGTGTATGGATGGAAAAGAATGGAATGAGAGTCTCTGGAAGACAATCTGTAGGAAGTGATGGTACAGTATTTGTAACATTCTCCCCTGCTCTTGTTGTTAAGGCTGGTTCTACTGAATCTCTTGACCTTGTAGTTTCTATGAGTGGTGCTAGTAATTCACAACACGTGTTTACTATTGCTTCTGCTTCAGATGTAACTTCATCTGCTGCTGCTGTTAAGGGAACTTTCCCAGTTTCTACTGCTAGTATGACAACTACTTCTTACACTGTAACTCCAGTTCTATTCTCTACTGGAGGTACTACATCTACTTACCGAGTAGGTGATACAGGTGTAGAACTTGGTCAATTCAAACTTCGAAATGATGCAACTGATGATAAGTCAGTTACATTCAAGGCTATTAGTCTTCGAAATGATGGTACTGGTGATATGGCTAAAAACCTTACAAACCTTGCTATCTACAAGAACGGTGCTAAGATTTCAACTGCTGCTGTTGTTGACGGTAAAAACGTTACCTTCACAGTAAATGATTCTGTAGCTTTTGGTCGACAAGAAACTTACTATATTCGAGCTGATATTGCTTCTGTTGATAATACAACTGGAAACACATATCAATTCTCTCTTCGTTTCTCAGATGATCTTAATGTTACTGAAGCATTGACTGGATTCAAATCTACTGTTAATGGAGTTACTTCAAGCGTAAGTCTTGTTTCTTACTCTGTAAGTGGTGGAGATGTGATTCTTAGTAAGTCTACGACTGCACCAAGTTCACAAACTGTTGCTCCTGGTACAAACGATGTAGTTCTTCTTTCTGCAGATCTTGCAGTAGCTCAACCAGTAAATCTTCAGGATCTTGCTGTTACGCTTAATACTACTGGATTCTCTGGTGCTACTGCTGGTGATCTTTCTCATGATTTCAGCTCACTTAAGTTAGTGGTTGGAGGACAGACTGTATCTACATTTACTCCATCCGCTTCAACTACGAGTTCATTCACGTTTGAAGGTACAGTAACTGTAAGTAAATCTACGACTATCCAAATTCTTGGAAATGTTCGATCTGGTGCTACTGGTAAATATAAACTTAATGATGTGGCTCTTTCTGCTTTCTCTATTAAAGAATATGCAGTTAATGGAAATACTATCCAATCAGCTCAGATTGTTGGTTCTTCAAACGGAGTAAGTACAACTATCGGTTCTGCTACTCTTACTCTTACACGAAATGACGGTGTTGCTGATCAGGCTCTTACTATCGGTTCGACATCTCAAACTCTTATGCAATTTGCTATGAGAGCAAACGATGTTTCTGACGTAACAGTTACGAAGTTAACATTCGGTACAGGGGCTGGTTCTTCTGGTTCTCTTAATACTACAAATGTTACTAATGTACAACTCGTTGTAAATGGAGTAGTTGCTTCTACAAAGAGTATGTCTACTGGTGTTGCTGATTTCAATGACATCAATATTAAGATTCTAAAGAATACAGACGCTACTGTTAAGGTAGTTGCTAACTTCTCTACGGCTCTTACTTCTGGTGAACAGTTTAAGGTGGCACTTCAGTCTGTTGAGGCACGAGATTCAAATAGTCTCACTCTCGGTACAGCTGCGGTTACTACTCTTCCTGTTACTGGAGTACTCTACACATTTGTAGGTGCTGGAACTGCTACATTGACACAAAATTCTGCTACTCCAAATGCTGCTGTTCTTACAGCATCTGCTGTTGAAACGGAAGTGGCTCGTTATACACTTGCTGCTACTAATGATGCACTTCAATTGACTGATCTTTATGTTTACAATACTGGAACTGCTGATCTTTCTTCTCGAATTAAGACTATCGGTCTCTACGATGTAAATGGTACTAAGCTTGCTGGAGGTTCTGTTCTTGGAACTGGAACTGTACAGTTCTCTCTTGGTTCTACTTCATCATTTGTTGTTGCGAAGAATACATCTAACTCAGTAGTTGTTGTTAAGGCTTCCTTCAATGACATTACTGACGGAGCACAAGATGCAACGTCACTTCAGCTTGCTGTTGGTACACTTGCTGGTGTTACTGTAGTTGACGGTACTAATAATGGGGTACGACTTGTATCTCAGAGTACTGGAAATACTGCTACTGGAACTACTGCTACTGCAGCTATTTCTAAGACAAGTCTTCTTGTACGATCTAAACCAGTTATCGCTGTAAGCGGAGCTGCTACTAACTCTACTCATACATTCACTGTTACTGCTGATGCTAATAACCGAATTACTCTTTCTGGAGTAACTCTTACATTGGCTAACCCAGTAAATGGTCCTACTTCGTTTATCCTCTATAAGGATCAACAAGTTACTGGAAATGAAGTGGCTACAGGAACTATTGCTTCATCTGGAGCAACTGTAACTCTTACTCTTCCTTTGAGTACACAGGTAGAAATTTCTGCTGGAAGTACAAAGACATTTATTCTTGAAGTTAATGGTGCTACTACTGTAGCTGTTAACTCTAAGAGAATCATGAAGGTTACAGACATTAGTTACATCGATATGATGAATACTGGTGCTAACGTAACTATTTCTAGTATTCTTAATTACTCTAATGTTGGTCTTCCAACTTCAGAATCTACTTTCAACTACTAATCGTTTAGTATCTGAAATAATTCAGAGAGTTATTCTCAAAACCCCCTCCAAATGGAGGGGGTTTTGTTTTGTGGAAAGAGTTTTGTTTTTTGTCGATTCTGGATATAATATCGGCAGATACTGTATATTTTTTCTTTCTCTCCATGAATATCTTCATTTTCCGTATCGGGTTTTTCTCGTTACTTTCAATCCTCTATTTTTTCTCATCCGTCTCGGCTTTGAGTGTTTCTTTACAGGATGCAAAGACCTATCACCCAAACCAAGGAGAACAGACGATAACCCCGCTTACGATTACTTTTGATCGCGATAATGAAACATCGAGTGGTTCGTATCTGACTTTGAGCTTGCCAACTGAAGCGAATATCCGCTTCAGTTCAAAAAATATCCATTCGGTTACTATCTCGGGAACAGGTTCTGACAAAATCGCTGCGAGTGGAAGTGTTCTTCCGGATCTTCTTCATATCCGCTTCCCCCTCACCTCAGTACTCATGAAATGAGATTCTCTCGTTTTTACTGGAATTCAAGTGATTATCTACTACAAACAGGATTCGTTTCGTTCTATCGGTGTGGACATAAATGGTGATGGAATGATTGAAAGCGAATCTGTAAATGGTCTCAGGGTAGATGATCTGTATGTGTACCAGGACACTCTTTCTCCAGCTGAAATGATGAACTTTACTTGAGTGATAAAAGATAATATCCTGACGATGAGCGGAAGTCTTCCATGAGACGTAGATCTACAGGCAGTGGAAGTGAATTATCTTGACGGAAGTGGATTGAGCGTAAGGACGGACTTTATCCAAGGAAGTATTGTAGGGCATACACATCTGATTCCTAATGGGACAAATTCTATTCGAGTGAGAACGGTTGATTATCGTGCGAACTATTCCTCAGGTATAGCCTATCCAATAAGTTTGTTTGCGGAGGGGACTCTTCCTGCCATATCAACTTCGTCTTGATCTACGAGTTCTGGTACTACCACTGTTACTAGTTCTGGAATGACTGAGTCAATGATTATTACAAAGACCGGAAAAATATTGTTCTTATTTAAAAGCTCTCGTTTCTCTGCCTTTGCTCTTCGTCTTGATGTTCTTACAGATAGGAAAGTTATAAAACTTGGAGAAAGTGTCCGTGAAAGAGTAATGATTATTCGAAATGGAATTATCCAAGTTCTTTTGGATTATGAGGTTGGAGCGGTAGGGAAAAGTGAAGCGATTACGAAGCTGAGTCGGTTGATTGGAGAGTTTAATGGAATTAAATAGAAGTTTCCTTATTCCGTAAGGTATAAAGTTCAAAAAATCCCCCGAAGTCCGAAAGGACGACGGGGGATTTTTTGTGTTTGCTTTTTGGTGAGAAATGAGACCGGTCTCAATCTTCTTGGACTCTCAGAGAGAGATTTGAGGACAGAGGTTTCTTCATGAGGAGACCGATCTCTTTTGAGGAGAGAGAAAAACTTTTTGTGTTTCCAGTGGTTTGGGTATAATGAAGAGGATTTATAAATAACTTTTGAAATTATGGCACAGATTCTTGATAAAACACGTAGTATAGTACTGGTAAAATTTAGCACCAGTGAATTTAAAAGACTTCATTCATTTATAGACGATGATAAAAAAGAACAATTACTCAGACTCGCAGAGGATACAGAAGTAAATGGGGTGGAATTTAGAAGTTCAAAAGAGATGTTTGAATATCTTAATAAATAAAATATGTCTCTCTACACACTAAAGCTCTCCTCCCGATTTAAGAGTGATTATAAGAAACTTAAAAACAATAAACGTTTCATTCAAGAGTTTGAGAGAGTAATAGGCTTACTTGAGAATTGAGAAAGACTCGAAAAGAAATATCGCGATCATAATTTAGAAGGGAAATTATCCAATCTCAGAGAGTGCCATGTATTTCCTGATATTCTTCTTGTATATAAGTTATTAGATAAAGAGTTAATCTTGCAGTTATTGCGAGTTGGTTCTCATAGTGAAATATTTTAACTCTCCCCGAAGGGGCAAAAAATCCCCCGAAGTCCTGAAAGGACGACGGGGGATTTTTTGTGTCGAGAGAGGAGGTCGATAAAAATCTTTTTGATTTTCTGAAATTTTGTATATAATACTCATGTTCTTCCACTTGAACCGTTGGAAGTACGGGGTTAAAGAAATAATGTCGAAAAAAGAGGCTCTGATCAGCCTCTTTTTTCTTTTGACTAAAACCCGATAATGAGCTCTAGTTTCACTATCCAGATGGATAGAGTGAACCGTACTTTCATAATGAAAGGGGGTTAAGGAGTAAAGTACCCCTTCCTCTTCCGAGAAAGAGGCGCAAGCAGTATATGGAAAAGAATATAATCGCCAAATCTTTTGCCGAACAGGATAGTACTCAAAATAGAACCCCCGAAGTCCGAAAGGACGACGGGGGATTTTTTGTGTTTGCTTTTTGGTGGGTTTGGATATAATGAAGATATAAATTATTTTTCACTATCAAATTATGTTATCAACCGAAGCAAGAGAAGATCTCAAAACGGATTGTTCTTTTGAGGAGATTCAGAGAATCTCTCAGAGTTTAAAGAAGATCAAGTCTTGAAAAGTTCTATCCAAAAAGCAAGTGGATGATTTTATAGAGACAAAACTATTTTCTCAATATACGGCTCATGTATAAGATTATCTACTCAGAAGATACTCTTCTGGATCTGCAAGAAATTGCTGATTATATCTCTTCGGATAATCCTTTTTATGCTAAAAAAGTTATCACGAAAATTTATAAGAGTATAGAATTTTTGGAGACATATCCTTTTATCTGAAAACCAAGAAAAGATGAACTGAGAGAATTGGTGGAACCCCAATACAAGTTTCGGATATTTTATAAGGTAGAAAATAAAAGCGTCTATATTATCTCGATATTCAAATACAAAAATGATTGGAAGTAGAGTCCCCGAAGGGGCAAAAACTCCCCCGTCAAGTCCTGAAAGGACGACGGGGGATTTTTTGTTTTGTTTTTTGGGAGGTTTGGATATAATGAATATGTTTAATTGATAATATCAAATATATGGTTACGCTCGGTGGGCTTAATATTCAAGTATACCAGGAAGAAGATAATAGTTACTATGCTTCTGTTGAAAATCTTCCAGGATGTTTTACTATGGCAGAAACTCTTGAGGAACTTGATGGAAATATACGAGAAGCTATAACATCATATCTGCTGAGTGTTCAAAAAGATTTGCCAAAGTATCAGTTTCATATTACTTCTAAAGATATAATTCATGCCTAAATTTTCTCAAGTATATGGCATGGATCTTATAAAGATTCTGGAAAAACATTGATTCATTCAACACTCCCGTTCTGGAAGTCACTATACTCTCAAACATAATTTTAACGGTAAACGTACCACAATACCAGTTCATAATAAGCCACTTGGAAAGTGATTATTGACTGCTATTCTTCGACAAGTATGATTATCGAAAGATATTTTAGAATAGAATGTACCCCGAAGGGGCAAAAAACTCCCCCGTCAAGTCCTGAAAGGACGACGGGGGAGTTTTTGTGTCGAGAGAGGAGGTCGATAAAAATCTTTTTGTCTTTCCAATGGTTTGGATATAATGAAGGGGATTTATAAATAACTTTAGAGATTATGAATAATAATATAGAAGCATGAAAGCTTTCAAAACAATTGGACGATCTCATTATTGAACAATCACAGATTTTACGAAAGTCTTTGCGATCAAAAAAATCATCTTTTATTCTTGCCGATCATGTTTAAGGTATACTTTTCTCGAGAAAGTTCTGCCCGGTTAGCACGTTATATTATTCAGTATAGGGAATATTATGAAAATCTCTATAGGGATAGCGGTATCTGGTCTGAAGATCAGATTATTGATGGTTATATTGCGGAGTCAAAACAGAGAAAAAATGAAATTATCACACTTATAACAACTCGATTATCACAAGAAGTGGTACTTGGGAAAACATTATTAAATACCATTATCTTACCTTGGCGATCAAAATATATTTTTTTGGAGTGGGTAGAAGATTGTGATTCAAAAGAACGACGTATTATCAAATTTGATATCCGATAAATTTTCTCCCCGAAGGGGCAAAAACTCCCCCGTCCGAAAGGACGGGGGAGTTTTTGCGTTTCTCGTCCACTGAAACCGGTTTCAAAATTGAGGTGAATGAAAATCTTTTTGTCTTTCCAATGGTTTGAATATAATGAAGGGGATTATTTATAAATAACTTATGAGAGATTATGGCACAGATTCTCGATCGAGATACGAAAAATGTTCTCGTAAAATTTAGTATACAGGAATTTAATTCTATTAAAAAAGTATATCCTATCGATGATGAGGATATGTCTCAGTATGAATTTATCCTGAATACCCCAGTGTCTGCAAAAGAACTTCTTAAAACTTTTTAATATGGTTCAGTCATGGGAGAAGTATATCGAAAAGAATCCTAAAAAGGATGAATTAAAAAAGGTTATCTTTGATATTTCGGTGTGAGATATTGCAAGATACGATATCAAAAAACTTTCATGATATAGAAATAAATTTCGTCTTCGAGTTTGAAAAATACGAATAATTTTTTCTAAAATAGGAGATGAGTACTTCATAGAGGCGGTTGACACGAGGTGAGATATTTATAAAGGATTATAATAAGTAAAGGTTTCTTTCTTTCGTAAGGTATAAAGTTCAAAAAATCCCCAGAAGTCCGAAAGGACGACGGGGGAGTTTTTGCGTTTGTTTATTTATTCTCTATGATTCTCACTTCTTCTTGCAGCTCCACCCCAAACATCTCCCGTACTTTCTCTTTCGCGAGATCCCGTAGAGCGAGGATGTCCCGGTAGCTTCCCTGCTCGTCGTTCACGAAGAAGTTGGCATGAATCTCCGATATCTTTACTCCGCCGATGCGGTGTCCCTTGAGTCCGACCTGATCGATGAGCCGTCCGGCGGAATCGAGAGGAGGATTCCGAAAAAACGATCCGCAGGTGAATCCTCCGGGTTGTTTCCCGGAGCGGAAAGTTCTCGGATCGGTAGTGTCGTCGGAAACAAGGTCGGTTTGAAAAACCGCATCGACGAGGAACCAGGTAGGTCTCTCTTTGAGAAGAGAGTGACGGTAAGAGAAATCCAATTCGGTGTTTTTTAGGGTTATATATTCATTGATTTCCATATCAAAAAGCGTCGCTTCCAGAACGGCATCTTTTGCTTCGAATCCGAAACATCCGGCATTTCCGGCGATTGCTCCGCCGACCGTCCCAGGAAGCCCGACCCACTTTCCGAACAAAGAACCTTCCTGTTTTTTTGATATATGGAGCGAAAGCAAAGACAGAAGTTCTCCCCCCGTCACTCGTATAGTATTCCCGCTCCATTCTATTCACTTGAGCATGTTTCGCACGATAATTCCCTCGAATATCTCAAATGCAAACAGCACATTGGTTCCGCTTCCGAGAAAAACTATCGGGAGAGAATTTGTTTGTGCAAATTGCCAAATATCATACAGCCTTGCCATATCCGACCGTTCCCGAAGTTCGAAAAAATACCGTGCGATGGCAGGAGTATGAAAAGAAGAGTATTTAAAGAGATCTTTATTGTTTTCGAGAAATGGAGGCATAGACGATTAACGATGAGAAATATTTTTCTTCTCGCGATATTTTTTTAGAGCTTGTCCGGTATAGGAGCGTTTTTCTTTCAGTATATCTTCGGTCCTTCCTGAAAATATCAATTCTCCTCATCTGTCCCCTCCTTCCAATCCGATGTCGATGCAGTAATCGGAGTTGGCGATGATGTCGAGATTGTGCTCGATAACGAGGACGGTATTCCCTTTCTCCACGAGACGATCGAGGATGAGGAGAAGCTTCAGGACATCCGAGAAGTGGAGTCCGGTGGACGGTTCGTCGAGGATATAGATAGTTTTACTGGTCGAACGCTTGGAGAGGTCGAACGCCAGCTTGATTCGTTGAGCTTCTCCTCCCGAGAGAGTAGGGGCTGATTGCCCGAGTTCTATGTACCCGAGTCCGACATCGTTCAAAACTTCGAGTACGCGCTTGATGCGAGGAAAAGCCGTGAAAAATTCGAGCGCTTCCTCGACGGTCATCCGAAGGACTTCCGCAATGGTTTTTCCTTTGAATCGAACCTCCAGAGTTTCCGGATTATACCGACTTCCCCGACAGGATTCACACTCTATATAGACATCGGGAAGGAAATGCATTTCGATTTTCTTGACTCCGCTTCCTTCACAGGTCTCGCAACGCCCGCCCTTGGTATTGAAGCTGAATCGCCCGATTCCATACCCCCGTTTCTGTGCTTCGAGTGATGCGGCGAATACTTCTCGAACATGACTGAACATCCCGGTATACGTGGCGATATTGGAGTGGGGAGTGCGACCGATGGGGGATTGATCGATGAGTATTACCTTGTCCAACTGTTTGGCTCAATCGATTTTTCGAACTTTCCCGACAGAAACAGTATTTCCGGTACTGAGCTCGTTGATGAGGTGCGGTGCGAGTATGTCCATAATGAGGGAAGACTTTCATGATCCGGAAACTCCGGTCACCACAGTGAGAACCCCGAGAGGGATTTTGACGCTTATATCCTTGAGATTGTTTTCCTCTGCCCCTTCGATGGTGATATATCATAGGGGCGTATGTCTTCTCTTTTCCAGAAGCACTTGTTTTTTCCCGGAGAGATAGAGTCCAGTTTCCGAGACGGGATTATTTATAATCTCCTCATACGTTCCTTGTGCCATAATCTCCCCCCCGTGCTTTCCGGCTCAGGGACCGATGTCGAGGATATAGTCGGAAGCTTCCATGATATCTTCGTCATGTTCGACAACGATGACACTATTTCCCACGGCAACGAGCTTCTTGATATTCTCTATAAGCATTCCGTTGTCTCTCGGATGGAGTCCGATGGACGGTTCGTCGAGGATATAGGTGATTCCCTCAAGTTTCGTCCCGATTTGAGTGGCAAGCCGTATGCGTTGCGACTCTCCTCCGGAAATAGTTCCCGCTCTCCGAGAAATGGTCATATAGTTGAGTCCTACTCAGGAGAGAAACTCCAGACGCTCCGTGACGTTCTTCATTATTCCTTTGGTGATGGTTTTTTCTCCTACAGAGAGCTTCAGTTCTCGGAAAAATTCGAGCGAATGAAGGATGGACATATTGGAAAGTTCTCAGATATTCTTTTCTCCAACAAATACATGAAGGGAAGATTGTTTCAATCGGTGTCCATGACAGACTTCGCACTCCATCTCGGTTATGTACTGAGATATCCGTTTCATAAAAGCATCGTTCGCCTCGGTTTCGTGATATCGGCGCGTGAGGTTACCTACTACTCCCTCATATCGCGTATGGTAGGCTTTTGCTTCCGTCCCTCCTTCAAAAGTATGAAATACCTCGAACGTCTCCGGACATCCGTGGAGGACTATCTCCCGTGCTTTTTTACCGAGAGTATTATAGGGTACATTCATGTCAATCTTGTATTTTTTCGCCGCCGCCCGAAGAATTTCCATATAGTACACATGATTGGTCCATGGAAGGATAGCACCTTCTTCCAGAGTGAGTCTCCCATTGATAATCTTTTCCTCGAGAAAAACCACCTTCGTACCGAGTCCATGACAACTCTCGCATGCCCCGTAATGGGAATTGAATGAAAAATGAGAAAGCGAAAGGGTTTCCTGAGACGTTCCACACTGAGGACAGGAAGCTTTCGCACTAAAAGTAAAAGTCTCTGAAAAACTCGTCTTTTGGATTCAAAGCTCCGTTCCTCATTCTCCGTACAGTCGTACGGTTCACTTCGGTACTCCCTTTTCATCCAAATTATTTCGCTTTCGAGAAACTTTATCATCTCAGAAAACATATATTTCGAGCACGTCCTCCCCTATCTTATAGGCGAACTCGAGGGAATCTCGGAGACGTTTTCCGAACGATTCCTCCTCTTTTACCACGAGACGATCGATAACGACCGATATCTTCGAATTTTTCGGAATAGTTTCATTTTCGAGGGAATCGGCGACGGAGTAGACGGTATCGTTGATTTGGAATCGAACAAATCCGCTATCGAGCACATACCGTTTGATGGATTCCATGGTAGAATCGGTCCCGAAAAACGGAATCGGTGCCATGATGTGAATTTTGGTTCCTTCCCCAAGGTGTTTCACAAAGGAGATAATTTCCGAAAC
Source organism: Candidatus Altimarinota bacterium (assembly GCA_028713325.1). GTDB lineage: Bacteria > Patescibacteriota > Gracilibacteria > BD1-5 > UBA2023 > UBA1545. Next base: position 15,101 of record JAQTON010000001.1, read on the forward strand.
AGGATGTTTTTTAAGCGTAACCTCGGGATGATTCGGACATTTCTGGGTTCCGATGGTCGTAAAGAGGAGACGATAGAAGTCATATATTTCCGTAATGGTTCCGACGGTCGAGCGGGGATTATTGGAAACGGTTTTCTGATCGATGCTGATGGTCGGAGAAAGCCCGCGGATCTCATCCACTTTCGTGTCTTCGTTGATGGAAGAGATGATCATCCGAGCATACGTCGAGAGACTCTCCAGGTAACGTCGTTGTCCCTCGGCATAGATGGTATCGAACGCAAGCGAGGATTTTCCGGATCCCGAAACTCCCGTTACGACCACGAGTTTGTTTTTCGGAATCTTCACCGAGATATTTTTGAGATTGTGGGTTTTTGCTCCGATAACTTCGATGGAGTGGGACATAGGGAAAATAACAAATGAATAAACGTGAAACTACGAGGGGCGAGTATACACGAAAAGTAAGAAAAACGAAAAAGATTTTTTAGAAAACCCCTATTTCTCTTTTCCATCTTTGTTTTTTCCCGGAAATTTGTTCGCATTCGAAATCGTGAGAAAAATAAAAATCCCGAGATAATTTGCAATCTTCCGAGTTCTCTCTATAATCAATCTCTGATTATTCTTACCGTATAAAAATCCATGCAATTCACCATTCAAACCGGTAAAACCAATGAAATCCTCAGAACTAAAAGTGAGAGTGTCTCTTCTGTGGAACTGCGGAAATTTACCAGACTCGCCGAGGATATGGTTCGATATATCAAAAACCCGGACAATGGCGGAGTGGGGCTCGCGGCTCCACAGATTGGAGTCAATAAGCGCATTATTGCCGTGAGTCTTATGCGGGATGGAGATGACGAAAACTATCGAACCATTGCTATGATAAATCCGGAAATCATCGAACATGCCGATGAAACGGAACTGGATAACGAGGGGTGTTTGAGTATTCCCGGGGAGCACGGAGATGTAGACCGTTGGAAACGAATCAAAGTTTCCTATATTGATACTTCTTTGCGTCCGCAATCCATTCTCCTTTCGGGGCTTGCTGCCCGCATTGTGCAACACGAGGTGGATCACCTCGAGGGGATACTTTTTATCGATCGGGTAAAGAAATCCGAAAATATTCTTGCAAAGAAATAATTTTTTCACCTCATTTATTATGGCAGATATCTATGTTCTCGATTCCGAAACGAAAAAAATCAGAGGGTGTGTTTCTTTTTCCCCATCCGAATTCAGCAGTGTTCTTAATTGTTCTCGGCTTATCGGAGATGTCGGGGTGCGTCTTTTCGATGGGGCAACAGGGATAATGGAGCAGGGTTTTATAGCAAGAGAAGATATCGTTATTATCCATTAGTTCTAAAATTTCTATGTCCATTTGAATTCATCCTTCTTGGCAGAAGGTTCTCGCAAACGAGTTTACAAAACCGTATTGGCGGGAGCTTGATTCTTTCGTCAAGGACGAATATTCAAAAAATGCTTGTTTTCCCGAGAAAGAAAATATCTTTCGTGCTTTTGATTTGACCCCGTTTGATACGGTTAAAGTGATAATCCTCGGACAGGACCCCTATCATACGCCCGGAGCTGCCATGGGTATGTGTTTCTCGGTTCCGAACGAGAGTAAGTCGCAACCGAGCCTTGGAAACATATTTAAGGAACTTGCGGTCGATATGAAGATATCGAGAACTCAAAAAGATTTGACGCATTGGGCGGAACAAGGAGTTCTTCTGCTCAACAGCGTTCTCACCGTTCGTTCCCATGAGGCGGCATCACATCAGGGAAAATGATGGGAAATATTTACGGATGAAGTGATTCGATTATTGTCCGAGAAGCGGGAACATCTCGTATTTATCCTTTGGGGAAACTACGCCATCTCCAAACAATCCCTCATTGACGAGTGAAAACATTTGATAATTACCTCTCCTCATCCTTCTCCATTTTCTGCCTATAAAGGTTTTTTCGGAAGTCGCCCTTTTTCGAGAACGAATGAGTATTTAAAGAAGTGGGGGATGAAAGAAATAGAGTGGTAATGTTTTTTCTTGACTTCCTTCCATATTTTCCTATCCTTTCCCATATAAAACTCACTTATTACGTAGCCTATGCCAGAGAAAACTTTCCAAGAACTCGAAAAAGAAAATGAAAAACTCAAACATCATCTGGAGATTGCCACGAGATGGATGCGTCGCGAGGTGGAAGAATCGATTCATAAGATATCCAAGCGAAAGGTAAATAAGATGACCGAAACGGGTCGCGATGATTTTCTTCGGGAAAATCAGGGAGCGATTATCTCCAAGTGCATTCAGGATTATTTCGGAGACCTTCTTCTTCTCAATGCTCCGAAAGAAACCATCGAGTACCTCATAAGTTCCGAAATCAGTTTCTACAATCTCGGGAAGAATCCTTCTCTCGATGGTTTTTCGGTCATAGGATCCTATCATAAAATCCTCGACGTTTGGGTGGAACAGATGATTGTGAATCAGTTTCGGAAGTTTGCTCAAAAGAAGGGGGCAACAGTATTGCGAGTCAACGATCCGATGGAAAAGGCACTCCACTCAGTCGTGACGAAAAAATTCATCTTCTCTCTCGGGCGACTGTATGGACTTCTCAAGATGATTCGGAACGGTGAAAAACTGTATGATTTCTGACAAACTTTTCGAGAATATTTGGACAAATACCCAGATCTTCGCAACATGCTCTTATCCGATCGGTTCTTTCTTCTCTTCGAGAAAGTGATAGAGAGTGATGTATTCGGAGGGAAGCGTCACCAAGGAAGCATCTCTCTGTCGGATACAAAAAATACTCGCAAATGGATTGCGGGTGATTTTATGGACAAGGATGGACTATTGTATCAGGTGCTGGAATCTCAGGCAGTTCTCTATTAAAATAATCTAGAGGAGGAGTCGGAGTTCATCTATCTCTCCCGGAGTAAAGTACGAGAGAAGATGGAGAAAATGGTTTTTCTCTTCCGGTCCGATGGCGTTCGATGTGCGAATTTTGGATGCGATATCGGTTTCTATGAGAGTATATATCATGATGAATATTTTTAAGTGGTTGAATAAAGTTTTGTTTCTCATCTATAAAGTCTATTAAAACATAAAATATAATATATGTCAATAATTTTAGGTATCGATCCGGGGACGACCACCGTCGGATTCGCTGTCATCGAAAAAAGCGGGAGAAATATATCAATTCTCAATTACGGAGTCATCACCACTCCTCCGAAAATAGACATTGCACTGAAGCTCCAGGGTATAGCAAAAGATCTCGAAGACCTCATAGATATCTATCATCCAACGGTTTGCGGAATCGAAAAGCTTTTTTTCCTCAAGAATCTCAAGACGGGAATCGACGTGGCTCAGGCTCGCGGTGCAATTCTTCTTATCCTTCAGAGAAAAGGAATTTGCATTCATGAGTTCACTCCTCTTCAGGTGAAGCGGGGAATTTCCGGAAACGGAGCCGCCAAAAAAGAGCAGGTACAGAATGCTTTGAAAATCATATTTCATCTTGATGCCGTTCCAAAACCCGACGATGCGGCCGACGCGATTGCGATAGCCTATCTCGCGAGCTTGCAAAAAAACGGATTATAGATACTATCTTTAGAAGTTTTTATAACTTTTTCTTTTCTTTTCTATGGCCTTCAATATACTCTTTTCCCAGTATGGAGATATGATCGAGGCTCGAATCCATGATGGAAAGAGTCCCGGTTGCGAGCTTATCAAGTGAGTGAAAGGAAAAATCTGAGACGTATTCTCTCAGAAACTCGGTTCTCTTCGTATTCCGATTCATCTGGTACGCGAAGAATGAGGGGAGTTTATGACAAACAATCTGAAACTGTTTAATGAAATTCTTGACATTCCACCGATGGACGAACCCCTAAAAACAGACCCAGGTTTTTCTCTTTCGCCACAAAAAACAAAAGATACCATTTAATTTTTAAATACTTTTATGCACATCACCTCCACAGAAATCCGTTCCAAATATCTGGAGTTTTTCAAATCCAAGGCTCACGCCATTATTCCATCTTCTTCGCTCGTGCCGGAGAACGATCCGTCCGTACTTTTCAATACCGCGGGGATGCAACCGCTCGTGCCGTATCTCCTCGGGGAGCGTCACCCGCTCGGAAAACGCATCGCGGATGTGCAGAAGTGTGTCAGAACCGGAGACATCGATGACGTCGGGGACGATACGCACCTGACTTTCTTCGAGATGCTCGGGAACTGGTCGCTCGGGGATTATTTCAAGGCCGATTCCATCGCGTGGTCATGGGAATTCTTGACCGACTCGAAATGGCTCGGACTCGACCCTCGGATGATATCGGTCACGGTATTCGAAGGGGATAAAAACGCTCCGCTCGACGAAGAGAGTATCGCAATTTGGAAGGATGTTTGGAAGAAAAACGGACTCGATTTCGGTGACGAACGAATCGCGAAGCTTCCAGCAGAGGACAATTGGTGGGCGGCAGGACCGACCGGACCGTGCGGACCCGACACCGAGATATTTTACTATATGGGCGAAGGGCTTCCGCCTGAGGGTTCCAACAAGGGAACCGATTCCAAGATGTGGATGGAAATCTGGAACAATGTTTTCATGCAGTACAACCGTGTCGATGCGAATACGCTTATTCCGCTTCCCGCTCCGTGCGTCGATACGGGGATGGGACTCGAACGATGTACCGTGGCGCTCAATCACATGAAGTCGGTCTATGAAACGGATCTTTTCGCTCCCGTGCTTGCCCGAATTAAGGAGATTGTCGGTGCTGGAAACTACGTCGAAAAATCCGCTCGCATTATCGCCGACCATATCCGAGCAGCGACGCATATGATAGCGGACGGAGTCGTTCCGAAGAATGTCGACCAAGGCTACATCCTCCGCAGACTCATCCGTCGTGCGATTCGCGAGTTCTACAAGATGAACTACGAGCAACCGGTTATTGCCGAGATTGCGAAAATGTACATCGTGCAGTTTGAATGAATCTACGACAGTGTGCGGGTAAATAATGGGAAGATTCTGGAGGAACTGAGTGCGGAAGAGGGAAGATTCGGAAAAACCTTGAAAGATGGAATCAAAGAATTCGAGAAACTTGTTCGAGGATTCGCTATGGCATTTGAACGAAGCGGTCAGAAAGTGACGACTATTTCTGGGGAAAAAGCTTTCCGTCTTTATGATACCTATGGTTTCCCTATTGAGATGACCGAGGAACTCGCTCGTGAAGCGGGATTTGGAGTCGATAAGACAGGTTTCAATAAAGCTTTTGAAAAACATCAAGAACTCTCCCGTACCTCCTCTGAAGGGAAGTTTAAGTGAGGACTCGCGGATTCCGGAACGGAAACGACGGAGCTTCATACGGCGACGCATCTCCTCCTTGCAGGACTCAGGAAAGTCCTCGGAGACCATGTCATGCAGGCAGGGTCCAATATTACCACCGAACGGCTTCGATTCGATTTTACGCACGCAGAGAAAGTAACTCCCGAACAATTGAAGGCGGTGGAGGGGTATGTGAATGGTGCCATCCGTGCAAATGCGACGATGACCATGCAGGAAGTTCCGAAAGAAGAAGCGAAAACTTCGGGAGTGGTCGGAAGCTTCTGGGAGAAGTATCCGGATATCGTGAAAGTGTACACCATGACTGGATCCGACGGGGTTATCTATACCCGAGAGCTTTGCGGAGGTCCGCATATCGAGACAACTGCTCAGATGGGGACATTTAAAATCCAGAAAGAAGAAGCGTCCGGGGCGGGAGTGAGGCGAATAAAGGCAGTATTGGAGAAATAGTTTGCAAAAATAAATTAGTTCATATAATTAAGGAAAGACAAAATTTATTTCGCAGGAGCATTTCCCTCGGCAGTAACTATTTTTTAATTTTTCTTTTATGTCCATTCTCAACTCCGTAGAACTTTTCGATTCTCTCAGTGACAGTGAAAGAAACACTCTTTCGCTCTTTTGTCAGGAAAGACTCGTCCATAGCGGAGAAGTGCTTTTCTACGAATGAGACGATGCCGTAGCACTCTACGTGGTAAAGCGGGGATCACTCAAAGCATACAAGGAACGTTCGGATGGAGAAAAAGTTCTCGGGTATATAGGAACGTGAGAACTTGCCGGAGAGATGGCACTTTTCGATCCAAGTGCTCCAAAGATTCGCATAGCAAGCGTGCGAGCCGTTGATGATACGCTCCTTCTTGTTATTATGGATTATGCCATTCTTGAGCTTTCAAAAAAACACCCGGAGATATATGGGAAGATTGCTCAGATAATAATGAAGCGAAAAACAATCGCTCTGTAATATACTCATATATCGCTTCTTAATTCCCTCTCCTTTTGGGAGAGGGTTAGAGGGAGGGCAAAAGAAAATTATAAAAAGATTTGCAATAATCACTTTTTTTTATACAATACGCGAGCTCATTTTTTAATTCTCTTCATTTTTGACTTATCCCTATGGGAAGTAACGACCAAGACTCCAGAAAACAAAAAGAAGATAAAATCGAAGTTGAGGGAACGATTGTAAAGACCCTCCCCGGCGCTATTTTTGAGGTTAAGCTCCCGGATGATTTTGGGGGCGGGGGAATGATTATACGAGCATATATTTCTGGCAAGATGCGAAAGAATTTTATAAATCTTATAGAAGGCGATACGGTTCTTGTAGAACTTACTCCCTATGATCTCTCTCGAGGTCGAATCGTTTTCCGTAAGAAATAAATCTTCCTATATATAAGGAGTTTACGAATATTTACTATCTTTTTTCTCTATGAAAGTTCGTCCATCTGTTAAAAAAATGTGTGATCACTGTTCCGTTATCCGCCGAAAGGGGGTAGTTCGAGTGATTTGCGAGAATCCAAAACATAAACAACGACAAGGGTAATACCTATCTATTTTTAGTTCCAATATTTCTTTTTTATTATGGTTCGAATAGCCGGAGTTAATCTCCCGAACGGAAAGCATGCTGATATCGCTCTTATGTACCTTTATGGAGTAGGACGACCTCTCGCGATTACTATTCTTGATACTCTCGGTATTGAGAAAACTACGAAGATCGACCTTCTTTCCGAAGGAGATCTTGATAGAATTCGAGATGAACTGAAGAAGTTTGTTATTGAAGGAGATCTTCGTCGAGAAGTATCAACGAATATCAAACGATTTCAGGAAATCAACTGTTACCGTGGTATGCGTCATAAGAAACGACTTCCCGTTCGAGGACAGAGAACGAAGACAAATGCTCGTACTCGTAAAGGGAAGGCGGTTGCTATCGCCGGTAAGAAGAAATAAGAATTCTGTAAAATACGAACTTTGAGCTTAAATCTCCGATTCCTCGTTCTCCGTACAGTTGTACGGTTCACTCCGGGTCTCGATTTGCACTCAAATTTCATTATTTTCCAAGAATTCTCTCCATTCAATTAAAAAAACTAATAACTAATAACTCTATTTATGGCAAAGGTTTTGAAACGTTCCAAGAAGACCCGCAGAAATATCTCCGAAGGGGTGGTTTCTATTAATGCAAGTCTCAATAATACTCACGTCGTTGTTTCTGATAAGGACGGACAAGTTCTCTCTTGGGCAACCGGTGGAAGTGCTGGATTTAAGGGGGCTCGCGAAGCGACTCCGTATGCTGCTCAGATTACTTCTGAAAGTGCGGTTTCCAAAGCAAAAACACTCCATGGTCTTGAAAAGGCTATCGTATACGTGAAAGGAATCGGTGCCGGTCGAGAACAAGCTATTCGAGGTATTATCAATTCATGAGTAGACCTTACTGCCATCTATGATATCACTCCTGTTCCGCACAATGGATGTCGTAAGAAAAAAGTTCGAAAACTCTAATTCTCATCTCTTAATTTAATCTTTTCATTATGCGTTTTACTGGTCCGAAGATGAAGCTTTGCCGAAGAGAAGGTATTAACCTTTTCGGTTCTGAAAAATATGATCTCTCCCAAAATCACCGAAAACTTCTTGGTGGAAAGTTTGGAAAAACTTCCGAATTTGGAGTACAGCTTCGTAAGAAGCAAGCTGCAAAAAGAATGTATGGAGTAAGTGAAAAACAATTCGCTGCCTACTATGCTCGAGCTCTTAAAACAAAGGGTGTTACCGGAGAAGCTATGCTTCAGGCTCTCGAACTTCGTCTCGACAATGTTGTTTTCAAATCAAACTTTGCCCGAACGATTATGCAGGCTCGTCAGTTCGTGGGACATGCTCATTTCCATGTAAACGGAAAAAAAGTAAATATCCCGTCTTACAGTGTAAAAATCGGAGATGTTATCTCTCTTCGAGAAAAGATGAAAGAATCCCCTCTTTATAAGACGCTCGTGGAAGAATTCGGAGAGTTCGTTAAAAAGAATTCCGCAGGAACTATCACGACGGCTAAATGGCTCACTGTCGATGCAAACAAACTTACTATCACTGTAAAAGCACTTCCACAAAAAGAAGATTTCGATCAGGTGATCGATATCCAAAAGATTATAGAGTTTTACTCAAAATAATCGAATACATTCGACAATCCCGTTTCTATTTTTGTTATTTATATAACCAACGTTATATGCACATAATCCACCACACTATCGGGGTTCCCAAGATTATAAAAAAATCAATTGATACCAATGAAGCACATTTCTCTGTAGGACCACTTCCGAGTGGATATGGTGTTACTATCGGAAATTCTCTCCGTCGTGTGATGCTTTCTTCTATTCCGGGAGCTCGTGTTACCGGTATCAAGGTTAAGGGTATCACTCACGAATATGCAACTCTTCCCGGTATTAAAGACAGCATCCTTGATATTATGCTCAATTTGAAAAACCTCGTAGCACTGAAAACAGATTCTGAAATCGAATGGGTTCACCTCGTGAAATCAAAAGCAGGAGTTGTTACCGCTGGAGATATCAAGACCAGTGCAGGAGTTACCATTCTCAATCCTCTCATGGTTATCACCGAGATTGACCGAGATGGATTTGAACTCAATATGAGCATCCGTATCGAAAAAGGAGTGGGGTATATGGGAATCGAAGAACTCAAGAAACGAGAAGAAGACGTTCATGTTCTTCTCCTCGATGCAAACTTTTCTCCGGTTCAGAGTGTAAAATATGAAGTTTCCAGTATCCGTTTTGGAGAAATGACTAATCTTGATTCTCTTGATATCACTGTTAAAACGAATGGTGTTATGAGTCCGGAAGACGTACTTCGTTTCTCTGGAGATATGCTTACTTCCTACTTCGGACTCTTCAATGAAGAAGGTCTTCAGATCGAAGGCGAATTTATTGGAAATATCAAGGAAATTATCGAAAAAGAAAAACAAGAAGTAAAATCAGAACTCGAGAAAGAAACCTATACTCCAATCGAAATCATGGGACTTTCTCCTCGTACGCTCAACGCTCTCGTAAATGGAGATATCCTTTCCATCGAACAATTGATACGATGTACGGAGGCAAAACTTTCTTCTATAAAAGGATTCGGAAAGAAGGCTATGACCGAAGTTCGAGATGCTCTTCGAGAGCGAGGATTCAAACTTCTCGGAGACGATTAATTTAGAAAATTCCTGAAAAAACCACTAATCAATAACTATTCCCTATTATGCGACATCGCGTTAGAAAAAACCTTCACTTCAAGAAAAAGGACGTTGATCATCGAAATTCGATGCTCCGAAGTCTTATGACGAGTCTTTTCACTCATAAGTCTCTTATGACAACAGAGAAACGAGCAGAAGCCGTAACTCCTTTTGTTGATACTCTTATCAATGTGGTAAACTCGGTAACCAGTGATCAAGACAAGATGAACGCTATCCGACGAGTGGGGGAATATCTTTTCACGAAGGAATCTTCCATCGCACTTTTCGAACAGGTTGCTCCGAAGTATAAAGGAAAAACTTCCGGATTCACTCGAATCACTCCTATCAAGTATCGAACGGGAGATAACGCAAAGCTTGTTAAACTCGAACTCTTCTAAATTTTACCCATTTGTTCCCTATTTTTATGAAAACTCTTACACCTACACAGATTCCTCTTGATGCCCGAAAGTGGTACATCGTGGATGCAAAAGGTCAGACTCTCGGACGACTCGCGTCAAGACTCGCAACTATTATCTCTGGAAAGAATCGTGTTGATTTCTCTCCACACATGGATAATGGTGACTATGTTATTATCCTCAATACGAAAGAAATTGCCGTAACGGGAGATAAGGAAGAAGCAAAACTCTACCGAACGCATTCCGGACATATGGGACATCTGAAAGAGGTAAAGCTTTCAAGACTTCGTGCAGAAAAACCAAACAAGATTTTGGAACATGCCATCTCTGGAATGCTTCCAAAAAACCGTCTTCGTCAGGGGATGATGCTTCGATTGAAACTCGTTGACGGAGCAACTCACGGATACGAATCACAGAATCCAATTACCATCACTCTTTAATTATATATATCTCTAATCAGTAGATTTTATGGCAGATAAAAAGTACATTTACGCTATCGGACGCCGAAAAACAGCAACCGCTCAAGTTCGTCTTTTCGTCGGATCAGGAACATCAGAAATCAACGGAAAACCGATGAATGAGTACATTCATCGAAGTGACCTTTTCGCGGTGCTTCTTGCCCCACTCAAGACTCTCGGGGTACAGGATAAGTACCACTTCTCAGTAACGGTTGAGGGTTCCGGAGAACATTCTCAGGCTGAAGCTATTCGTCTCGGTATCGCACGTGCTCTCGTTCTCGAAAATGCTACTGCCAGAAAATCTCTCAAAGATGAAGGATTCCTCAAACGAGATTCTCGAATCGTTGAACGTAAAAAACCAGGACTTCATAAAGCTCGAAAAGCTTCCCAATGGTCTAAACGATAAAATATTTTTCTTAATTATTCATTATAAATTCCCCTCATGCCTACTATTAGCCAACTGGTAAAAAATCCTCGTCGAGATAAGACTCGTAAGAGTAAATCTCCTGCTCTTCAGGTTATCAAGAATAGCATCAAGAGAAAAACTCTTGCACTTTCTTGTCCTCAGAAACGAGGAGTATGTACGAAAGTATATACTATGACTCCAAAGAAACCGAACTCAGCACTTCGAAAAGTGGCAAAGATTCGTCTTACTAACGGGTATGAGGTAATCTCTTACATCGGAGGGGAATGACACAATCTTCAAGAGCATTCCGTGGTTATGATTCGTGGAGGTCGTGTGAAGGATCTACCGGGAGTTCGATACCATATCGTTCGTGGGGTTCTCGATAGTCAGGGGGTGGATAAACGTAACCAGAGCCGAAGTCATTACGGAGCAAAGAAACCAAAAGCAAAGAAATAATCTACACTTCACTCTAACCCTCTTCCAAGAGGCGAGGGAATAACAAACTAACAACTAATAACTATTCATATGAGTACGAAAGGAACTATCATCGCAGTCAAAAATGAGAGAATTGCAAAATTTGCAAACTATATCATGAAAGCAGGAAAGAAAACCCTTGCTATGAAGATTCTCTCCAATACTTTTGAGGCCATGAAGAAAAAGGGTCATGAAAATCCGGAAGAAGTTTTCGAAAAAGCATTCGAGAATGTTATGCCACGAATCGAGGTTCGTCCAAAACGAGTCGGTGGATCTATCTACCAAGTTCCTCAGGAAGTGAAACCGAAACGTCAATTCGCTCTTGCGGTTCGTTGGATTCTTGCTTCTGCTCGTGCTAAGAGCGGTGGTGAATTCTCTAACTTTCTTGCTCAAGAACTCATCGAAGCATCCCAGGAGACTGGAAATGCGGTAAAGAAGAAACTTGAAACGTACAAGATGGCTGAGGCAAACAAGGCTTTTGCTCGATTCGCTACGAATAGATAATCAAAAAAAACTATAATTATTAATTTTTTCTATTATGGCTCATAAAAAAGCACAAGGTTCCACCGCCAACGGTCGTGATTCGGTCGCGAAACGTCTTGGGGTAAAAGTATATGGTGAACAACCGGTACTTGCCGGAGGTATTATCATCCGTCAGAAAGGGAATAAATTTTGGCCTGGTGAAAATGTACAACAGGGTCATGATTTCACTCTCTTCGCTACAAAAGCGGGACTCGTTTCTTTTCAAGAGAAACGTAAGACTGGTTTTGATGGACGGGTGTATCGAGATATCTTTGTAAGCGTTAAATAACCTTAAAAACCCTCCGATTTTCGGAGGGTTTTTCATAATCAATTCTTTTATGATTTCTATTATCACTGTTTCCGATTCCTCTGCTCACTTCCGCGAGCCAGTCGAGGAATATATCCATCGCCTGAAAGGGGTCGTTGAAGTAAGAAATATTAAGCCGGAGAAATCCGAGAACCCAGCTCTTATTCGCCAGAAAGAAAGCGGGCGGATTCTGGAGCTTCTCGGCAAACAAAAAGGGCTTATTATCTACTGCGATATAGGATCTGAGATTCTCTCGACCGAATCCCTTGCTCATATGGTCGAGAAATCCAAAATAACCCACCCAAACATCATTTTCGTTATATGAGGGGCATACTGAATAGATGAAAACATCCTCGCACCCTCCATACACAAAAGAATTTCTTTCTCTCCTATGACCTTCCCTCATTCACTTGCATTCCTGATGCTTCTCGAACAACTCTACCGAGTCGAGCAGATTCGGAAGAATACTGGGTACCATCACGGATAACACCCTCATTTAAAATTATTTCTCAGGTTCTTTTCTTCATTTGCTGTGGAACTCAACCATCCCGCTTTGCGGGATTGGGATTCAAACAGGTCCTCGCTTCATTTCGAAATAAAACCTGAGAAATAATTCATAATAAATATATCTTCTCTCATTCCCATGAAACAAGTTTTTTCTCACTCCATCACCCTCGTCCCCGATACTGATTCTCTCGATAACCAGTATCTTTTTCGCCTTGCGACGGATATTGCTTCGCTGATTATTGTCGACCTTGCAGAGCTTCTGAAAGAGTTTCGAAATGATCGTGTAGAATTCAAGAAAGATTACAAACTCTGGAATCAGGTGTACCCAACCGAGAAAGAACTGGATCTTTTTCGGACAGTAGTGGAGAAGTCTCTTGTGGATGGGCGGAAGGTTCATATTATCAATTGTACCCTTCGTGAGGAAGTGCTCCTCGTTCGGGAACTGTATGAAGAACTCGGATACTTCGATGCGAAAGAGAATCGGTTTGTGGTTCCGTTTGCGACTGTTCCCGTTACCATCGGAGTGAATATCCGGAATCTTGTGTATTCCACCAAGGATTACAAATCCAAACGAGAGAGTATTTGTTTCATCCCGCCGCCACGCGAATCGGGACACGTTAAAACTCTCTTCGCGGCAATCAATTCGTGAGTCGTATCGACGGTTGGTATTAATAATCTTTCGACAGAAAAAGAACTCTTGAAAACTCTTTTGGAGACCGAAAAGATAAATCTGACCACGCTTGCACAAGTGATGTACGGAAATTTTATGGAAATGGGGTGTCAGGTAGGGAAGACGGAAGAATGGAGAGTGGAGCTCTCGTAATAAAATCCTCTTCGTTAGAAGAGGATTTTATTTGTATTACTTATGCTCCTTTTCCTTGGAGGGTGATATTGAGGAGCGATTGCTCGATTTCTTTTTCGAGCTCCCCCTGTACTTCCTTCATAAGAATCAAATCCCTAATGACATTGCGTTTTGCTTCTTTTTCATGCTTTTTTTCGTTCGCCACGAAAAAACTGTAGATATGGGGTGCGAGAAAATAAACGCATCCGTAGAGAATTATGGTTCCAAGCACCATGAGCGGTACCATAAGGCTATCCATGCTGAATACGTAGGAAAAAGCGTGGAGATTTTCCGGATTGTATTGGAAGGTGTATGTAGTAGAAAGCATATACGAATAGTTATGAATTATTTTCTATTTCTCTTCCTGAAGTTCTGCAAATATAATGAGACGGTTGAGGGTTGTGCCGATTGGCCAACACGTCATGAGAGATATTTCCTTTTTCGTATCGCCTCGTTCAAGGATTTTTACATTTCCCGGTTTCACCACTTTTTTCTCACGGATAATATAGGTGAATTTCTTTTGGTTATAGTAAACGATAATCTCGTCCCCAAAAGTAAGTTCGTCAAGGAGTGCAAAAACACTGTTATACTCTCCCTTTACCCAGGGGTAATTGGAGCTGTGTCCGAAAATGAAGGTATTTCCCGTCTCTCCCGGTTTCGCTGTTCCCGGATAGCGAACCACTCATTTTTCGAGTTCCTGCATGAAGATATTTTCAATATGATCAAAATCGAATCCTGCATCGAGCCTCACATCCACGAGAGGGATATTTTTTCCGATTTTTGGGATAATGATACGATTATCATAGGGGGTTATATCGAGATCGATATTCATTTTTGCTTCGAGTGAGATCAGTCGTTTTGGAGAAAATCGATCTTCCCGGACACTCGTATTGCTTTCCTCTAGTTTTTTTCGGATACTCGTTTGCTCCTCCTCGTTTGCTCCGATATCCACACTATTATCCGCATACACCGTTACCCGTGATTTATCGAGCACCGAGATGATATCATTCTTGGAATCGGTGAGTCCTTGGGGATTTATATAGGCGGAAAGAAGGGTAGAATAGGAATTCCAGTTTGTGGTGGCGAGAAGTACGACAAATACGATGGCGGAAATACTCAGATAATAGAACATAAACTGGATTTTTGGTACGCTCGCACGACGAAAACGAGTCAAGAGGGATTCTCGGGAAATATTTTTCGATTCCTTGTTTGTAAAGATTTCTACAGAAGGATTTTCGATAAGATTCAGAGGATCAACCATGATTGATACATCATTGCTCGCAATTATCTCCTCTCTATCAAGAAGAGCGAGAATATCGAGGGTGTTTGTGGGTGTTTGCTGTAAATGCATGGTATGTGTTTTTGTATGAAATATTGATATGTATTGATGACCTGAATATCTTACCTTATTTTTTTATGAGAGTCAAAAAAGCGAATTGACAAAGCGGTATATGCTATTCCATTGTAAAACGTACCATCGTATCTTGCTTTTGTACTGCTTGTAAACGCTTGGTATTTTTGAGAAGTCCGAAGGTGAGAGTATTGAGAATCGCATATATCTCGTATACGAGAGGTATTCGGATAAATACATTCGACTCGAGAGAGGCGATTCCATAGAATACAGGAAAAAAGAGAAAGAGTTCGAGGGGAGACGTGAAGTCGAAAAGAAATCCGATACAAACGGCAAGGAGTGTAATGACGAGCCCTTGACCTATGGCAAGAACATACCGTGTTGCACGATTCATAAAGAGTTTTGGGAGAAATATCAGGTTACAAAAAGGGATAAAAATCCAAAAAGGTTGGAACGGAAGTTTCTCATCCGTGAAGTACCCCTGAAGAGATATTTGAAGGTTTCTGTCTTTCTCTTGTGTATTTTTCAGATGATTCGCAAAAGAAACGGAATCTTTTTTCCCGAATATCATCCTGCCGATATCCATGAGATACGGAGGGATGGAACGAACTGTTTCATAGACGGATTCCATTCCCGGTATGCGTTCAAAAAAATAAGGAACGGTGTGATTATCGGTTGTAAAGAACCGTGCCGCAAGGAAAACAATCATAAATATTCCCAAAAAGAGCAAAATCATGGAAAGCGAATCAAAGCCCCCGTTTGTGAACGAGAGAATATAGATGAATCAAAAAATCGAAGACACCCTCGCTCCGGTAATCGTAACGATATTGGGGAGTCTTTTTGCAATAATCATTCCGACAAAGGGTATATGGGAAAGGAGGAGAAGGATTCTCTGTGCCTCGGATGCTCCGGAGAACTGAAAGGTGTGCCCTTGCAAGGAAAACAATCCGTTACCATTTTCCGTACTCTCTCTCTGATCGTTCTTTTGTCCCATATATACTCCCTGGATAATAAAAAGCGTTAGCGTAACGAAGAAAGCGATTTGGATACAGTGGTCTATTGTAATTTGAAAAACCGGAATGGAGTAAGAGAAGAATCCGCTGAGAAATTGGGCGTAGAAAAAGTAGGCTACAAAAAAAAGAATATGCCCTTTGGTAGCGATTTTTGCATGCTGTTTGATGAACGGATCGGCGAAATTGGGATTATTTTTTGCGAGCAAAAAGAGCCATCCGAGAAAGAAATAGGAGATAGAGGCGTTGTTTCGTACTTTTTGCGGTATCATAGCAGATAGAGGATTAGGACTTCGCAGATAGGTTTTTACTTCTTGTCCATATGAAGCCAGTGGTTTCTGAAAGCTCTCTAAGGCCATATGAACGGCGAAATGAAAATCCTATCTGCTTCGATGAAATATATGAGAATTCAAATTTTTTCTTATATTCTCGTCCATCGTACCATATACTTCTTTTTTTTGCAAAAAAATCCCATCCCGAAAACTCGGGATGGGATTTGAAAACCAGAGCTCTTACGCTCGTGCTTTTTCGTTGATATCGCGGTACACTTGACGAATAATCGCCTTTTCTCGAATCTTTCGTGAAGAAAGAGCTCGTACAGCATAACGTCCGTTTCGGAGTTTATTTGCTACACGAGTCTGGAAGAACATCTTCTTGTATCGAAGGATGAGCTTCTCGTTTGACTCGGAATCGTTTTTGATAGTGTATACAATCATGATGGATCTCCTGTATAAATAATAAAGTGCGGTCATTGTATGGAAAAGGTCGGATTTGTCAAAACAATCGAAATTTTTATGAAAAATCGTCGAAATTTCTATAATTCATCAAAAGAAACTTGCATATTTATGAAAAGTGTGTATAACAAATTCAGTTCTTTAACAAAATCTATCTACATTCACATCTCAACGGGAGAATTGTCATGCCAAAACGTACAGTGGAAAACATATTGCTTCAACATTTCGGAGGTATAGGGAATGACGATCAGAGTCTCACGGGTTCCTGTCACAACCTGATTATCGAATATGCTGATGGCACAGAAACAAGCATCATCATCGATATGGGGGCGTTTCAGGGATTGGGACAGGATTTAAACCCATTTCTTCCATTCAATACCGACAGTGTTCATGCGGTTATCGTAACTCATGGACATATCGATCATTGCGGACGTCTTCCGATGTTGTTTAACCAAAAGAAACCATTCGGGGGCGATATTTACACTTCGGAACTCACGAAACTTGTCGCTCATACGGCTCTGCTCGATAGTGCGAAGATATTCGCTACCGAGTACGAGAAGGAAAAACGCAAGTATGACAAATTCGTTGAAGAATGCAAGGAAGCACGTCGCACAGTGACAAGTTATGAGTCTACCGGCGTTAAGCGTGATTCCGGCGGAAATCGTAACGAAACTCATGACGCTCGTCCGAGCAAGGAAATATACGATATTGCCAAGAAACTCTTGCGTGATCAGAAGATCGAAAAGGAAGCGGATATCTATACCAAGATTCAAAAACCCCTGCTTCCGATTTTCACGCCGGACGATGTCGAAACCGCCATACAAGGGACGACGGAAGTGGAATTTTCTGTGGATAAAAAGGTTCACTGGCAGGAAATCTGTCCAGAAGTATCTTTTTCTCTCTGGAACGCCGGGCATGTTGCCGGTTCTGCTTCTGTTGTCTTTCGTGTCGCAACGGGAAAAGCCAAGATGAAGTATTATCTCTTCTCGGGTGATCTCGGTCCGACTCGTACGCCCATTCATCCATTTGGTCTTGCGGAGGTTCCTAACTTTCCGTTTGATGTAGTGGTTGCAGAAACGACATACGGCAACGAAGTTCGTAAAGAGTTCCATGTCGGACATCGTGAATTTGAGGAGAGTGTTATCAAGGCCTCAACGACACGAGACCGTCTCATTATTCCTTCTTTCGCACTCGATCGGGCACAGATGCTTCTGTTTTTGCTCATTAAAATGCGTCAGGAGGGGAAATTCAAAGGGAAAATCTACTTGGATTCTCCGCTTGCAACCGTGTACACCGATCTTTATCGACAGTATGGTGTACCGGAAAGCGGGATGAACGAACTGAAACCGGGTTCAGGCACCTTTTCATTCATCGATGCAACTTTGCGCGAAGGGATTCTCGCCGAGGAAGGTTTCAAAATTATCGTAACGTCATCGGGTATGGCAACGGGTGGGCCGATTATGACCTATCTTTTGAAATATCTCGCCGATATTCGGACAACATTCTTCTTTATGGGGTACATGGCCGAAGGAACACTCGGTCGTGATCTGACGGATGATATCAAGCCGAAAAAACTGGTTCGTCTTCCGGATGTGGAGCATCCCATCGAAGTACTTGCTCGGGTGAAGCGTTTTAATTTCATCTCGGGTCATATGGATCAGAAAGATCTCTGGGAATGGTACAAGAAATTGCACCTTCGTCCCGGGGCTCGCGTTGTTCTGGTTCATGGGGAACGTGATTCGTCAACCTTGGCATTTAAGCACTTCCTCGGTCGTCGGAAAATCGACTCTACTGCACAAGGAATAGTCATTCCTGAAGCGGACAACATTCTCGTACCGGATGTGAATGAGATATATTCTGTTTTTTGAACCCAAAAAATATTTTCCCGGAAAGGAGGAAAATAAATCCCCGCCACACATTTCGTGTGGCGGGGATTTTACTTTGTTTTCTATCCGTGACATGCGAGAAGTTGCTGTACCCGATTGCAGAAATTCTCTTTTTGTCTGCTTGCTATTTCGGAGAGAAATGGATGAATGCAGGCGTAGAAAAACATCGTTTTATCATGAGCGGAAAGACTATTGTGTGCCGTGAGAAAAAGATTTGCATGTATCGGAAATCTCTCTCTGGAGAGATCGATCACCGTATCGATGAATTTATTTTTCTTATGGAAATATTTTTCGATGCAAACGCCATCTTCTTTTAAGATACGCATAACATCGAAAAAATACAACTCTGTTTTGGTGTAAAGACTCGGATTTTCTATTTCTGTGGAGGGGTAAAGCATGAAAAAAAGAGGGTAAATATTATTTCGTCCAACGGATGGCGTTTACGGGACAGGCTGAGATGGAATCATCCACATCTTTCCCTTCATAGTCGGGAAGATCTTTCACTATGGAGTATCCGTCCTCGTTGATTTCAAATACGTCTCCTGAAATCGCTACGCAGGCACCGCAACCGATACAGGCACTGGAAACGACGGGCTTTCTCTTGAGAGCGGTGATGGTTGTCGCTACTTTTGTGGGATCTATCTGCGTCATATGTTTCGAATGAAAGGGAATAAAATTTTTGCTTGCGTATTGTATGGAATTCACTAATATACGCAAGTAATTATTTGATATAAAAAGAGTAGGTTTGTCATTTCGACCGTAGTGGAGAAATCCCTTTTCTTCACCATATATGAAACAATACCTCCAGACGCAGAACTAATACTATGTAATTTTTTTAAGTACAGCATTGTAATCGCGATCTAAAGGGATTCCTCGACTTCGCTCGGAATGACAGTATTTTTCACTATATATAATCTTCAATTCTCCTATGTTTGACCGCATCTTCCGCATATTTCTCGTCCTCCTTCCCTGGAGCGTCCTCGGAACCGTATTTTTTGGAAGCAAGCTCGGAATCCCCGGAGTGAGTTTCTTCAAGGAGATATTTCTCGTCCTCCTTCTCGGTTTGCTCGTATGGGATTTCTGGAAGCAAAAGATACTTCCGAAATTGGACATCCTCGATTACCTCGTCGCATCGTACATAGGGTACTTGGTGATAATTACGCTCGTAAACGGGCTCGGACTCGCGTCACTCGTATACGGCGGACGATATGATTTCGAGTTTCTCATCGCCTTCCTCATCGCGAAACACGGAAGCAGTCTCCTCGCGGGAAGCGTCTCGCAGTACTTGAAGATATTCCTCCTCTCCGCGAGTCTCGCTCTTTTCGCGGGACTTCTCGTGCGGTTCGTGTTCCACGAAACGATTCTCATTCACTTTGGATTCTCTCCAAATCTCAGTAACTGGAGTTTCGGCGGAACACCGCCCATCTACCACGGAATCGATGGGGCTCGGGTCAAGCGATTTCAGGGAATCTTCGACGGGCCGAACCCCGCGGCGTATTTCCTCCTCGTGTATACAGGACTCCTGTTTCACTATTTCCGAACCAAAAAAGCGTACCATTTCCTCATAGGACTCTGGACTATCGTCCTCCTCGGACTCGTTTTCCTTACCTACTCGCGAAGTGCGCTCATCGGCATCGTCATCGGATGTTTGGCACTCGTCGTGTTTTCTCTCGGGACCATCTGGCGTCGATACAAAAAAGAAAGTCTCTTCGTGGTACTCTTTCTCGTGGTACTCTCCGGACTCTTTTACCTCCGATACGAAGGAACCATCGACCGAATCATCCTCCGTTCCGGCTCGTCCCAAGGGCATTTCGATCGAGCGATGACCGGACTCCAAAGGTTCGCGGAACACCCGATGGGACAATGACTCGGAACCGCCGGCCCCGCCTACCGCTATGTCGTGAAACTCTCCGAGAATCCCATCTACGGCGGGGAAATCAAGAAGACCGAGGACTACTCCATTCCCGAGAGCTGGTACATCCAACAACTCGTCGAATGAGGCGTCATCGGATTCGTCCTCTTCGTCGCCATCATGGGAACCATTGCCTGGATCCTGTTCCCGCTCTCGCCGACCTTCTTCGCCTCGTTCGTTGCCGTTCTCACCATGAATCTCTTCCTCCATAGTTTCGAGTCCGTGTATATATCCTTGATTCTGTTCTTGATTTTGGGGCTGTTTGTGGGGAAGAGGAAGAAATAAATTTACAGAAAATATAGTTTTTTGTAAAAAATTGAAATATAATACTTGTAAAATAGAGATAAGTGAGTATATTGCTTGAAATAATAGTTCTCAATAAAAAAATTTTTAGAAAAAGTTCTAATATCCTCTCTAAAAAAAGAAGTCTTTGGATATCCCTTTAAAAATCACCACAAATAGTATGTCTGAACAATTAAAACAACTAGATGCTTGAGTTAAAATTTGAAATAAATTTGAATATTTCAATTTATGAGATGTTACAATTCAATCTTTGGCAAAAGCTGGTATAATTCCAAAAAAAGATTATTGAGATTATAATATTAAGAGACCAGACTGATTACTTGTTGATAGATCAAATAAAAAAAATCCAAAAGTTATTGCGATTGTTGAGTATAAATCAACAAAGAAATTTAAAACGGAAAGAGATATTCAAGAGGCAATAAAGCAATGTAATGATTATGCACAAGTTTTGTGAGCTATTTTTTGAGTTGCTACTGATACAAATGTATCAGCATGGATAAATCCAAAACAAGAAAATAAGGAAAATGAATACATTGATAGTTTCTGAGTTGTTAGGAGTTTTAGTTTTATAAAAGATGAGGAGAAACAAAGACTCAGTAATAACTTTTATTTACATTTACAGAAAATTCATGAAACTAATTTTGAGAAGTTATCTGATGAAGTAAAAGAAACTTTAAAAGTTATACAAAGAATACTGGATTCTGATATATGAAAAGATAATTCACAATTGAAGGATACTATTTTTGTAGATCCCACGAACCTTGCTAAATCAGTCTGGCAAGATATTTATGTTGCAACCTGAAAAGAACCAGAGAAGTGTTTATATAATGTGGTTGAAATATTTATTTTCAAGTTTTTAAGTGACTTGTGAGTTTTAAGGGACAATTATAGCTTTGGTCACCTTATTAAGATGTTGCCAGTAAGTAGAAATATTAAGAATATTTCTCAAAAAGAATGTGAGGATATATTGAAACATTATGCGAAGATAATTAGACCGGAAATTAAAACGGTACTTTTTCCAGCAGATATAGAAGATTGAACAACTATAATGAATTGAACTATATTTGTAAATGAGAAAAGCGATCCTGTCTTAGAATTCGCATCTTTATTTGTTAAATCTCTCATGAGGTATGATGATTTTTGAGATTTAACAAATGTTGAAAAAGCTTTTAAAACTAAATTGTATGAAACATTTTTGAAAAGAGATAGTGGGGTAAAGTGAATGGGGCAATTTTTTACGCCAAGAAAAGTTATATGAAATATAGTTGAAATGGCAAAAGTAGAAAATCTCAAATCTTGAGCAAGGGTTTGTGATCCATTTTGTGGAGTTTGAGGGTTTCCCTTGGAAGTTATGGCAAATAGGAAAAATAAAGATTTTCTTATAAAAAATGGAAGGATAATAGAAAATATAGAGTATTTTGGATTTGATAAATGATCAAGTGAAAAAGATAGTGAGAGAACAATTATTTTAGCAAAAGCCAATATGCTTATTTATTTATCAGATTTGATAAAAAATAATTCAACAATTACAGAGGAATTTTCTCGTATTTTCAATAAAACTTTTAAATTAAAAAAATGAATTTTATGAACTTTGGCAGATATTGAAGATAACGAAGAAAATAAATATGATTTAATTATTACAAACCCACCTTATGTAACTAAATGAAGCAGTATATTAAAACAAGAAATAGAGAAAAACTGAGATATAAGTGATTTTTATAAAATTAGCTGAACATGAGTAGAATCACTAGCTATTGAATGGATTGTAAATAAACTGAAAAAATGATGAAAGGCTTTTGTTGTAGTTCCTGATGGAATTTTGTTGAGAAATTCCGAAAAAACTTTAAGAGAATTTATTCTAAAAGAATGTTTTTTAAATTGAATAATATCTTTGCCAAATAAAACATTTTTTACTACAAATCAAAAAACTTTTATTTTAGCACTGACAAAAAAAGATAGTGAAAATCAGAAACAAATATCTCCAATTTTTACTTACTTGGTAAGTGATATTTGAGAAGAATTAGATGTAAATAGATTTGACACTTGAAAAAGTGATTTAGAGACAGCAAAAAACCTTTTTAGAATGTTTGATGGAAACGAAACTCACTTCAAAACAGAAGATAAGAGATGCAAAATTCAAAACATATCAAAATTTGAAAGTGAAAAAAACTGGATTATAGATAAATGGTGGAGTGTTGAAGAAAAAGTTCAACTATGAATTGAAAATGAAAAAGTCTCTATAGAATTGAATGATTTTAAAACTTTATCATCCGAAGCTAAAGATAATTATTTCGAGATAATTAAAAATTTTGATATTCAGAATATCGATTCAAATTATAAAGACTTTCAAGTTTGATGAGAGGTATGAATTTTTGAAGTTAGAAAATGAAAATCCGATTATACGAAGTCTTTTATAAATGAAAATAAATGAACTTTTCCAGTTTATTCGTCTCAAACTTCAAATGATTGAATTATCTGAAACATAGATACTTATGATTTTGATCATGAGTGTTTAACTTGGACTACTGATTGAACTTATGTATGAACAGTATTTTATAGAAATAATAAATTTTCTATGACAAGTCATTGTTGAGCTTTATTTTTAAAAGAAAAATATAAATGAAAGGTCTATTTACCATATGTAAGAATAATTTTAAATCAGGAATTGCCAAATTATAGAGAGTGAGAATGAAGTAATAAAAGACTTTGAAGTAATCTTATAAAAAATATATTTGTTAAATTCCCAGTTAATAAAAACGGAGAATTTAATATTGAAGCTCAAAAAACAATATTCAATAATTTCCAAAAAGCCGAGAGGTTAAAAAAAGATATAGAAAATATTTTTTGAGATTTATTTAATAACAATATTGTTATATAAAATAGTATTGAGTAGGGATATCCTATTTTTCTTCTATGGACTTTATCTCCTTCTGACGACCTGGAAAGAAATTTTCTAGAAAAATCATTTGCAAAAAAGTACATAGTACATAGTCTACTATGTACTATGTACTTTTAAAACTCTCCATGAACTTCATATTTTTCTGACGACTCGCGAAAGAGAAGGGGTTTGATTTGCTCGTCCGATCCCTTGAAAACATCATGCAAAAAACCGGAGAACTTCCTGGAAATTTCTTCCTGTTCGGGGAAGGAGATTTGCAAGAGATGTTGTTTCAAGCATTCGGGGAATCTCCTTTTTTTGAAGACTGTTCCTGACTTACTCCCGCAGAAATCGCTGATAAGATAGAGCTCCTCGAAACTTCGGAGGAGTGAGAAGAGTGCAAAATCTACTTTTTCGGATGGCAATCGCTCTCCACGATACGGGGCGTTTTGGAAGTGTCCCACTTTTCCCTGATGCCGTCGCGATTCCTCGAGACTTTCGGACTTTCGGCACTCGAGTCCCTCTCGGAAGGGGTTCCCGTGATGGGGTTTCGGAAAGGAGGACTCATTCCGTTTATATCGCAGGAACTTGCCGTTCCTTTTTCTGCAAGCGATGAGGAAAACATCGAAGCTTTCTCGAATACAATCGTGGAAATTTCGGAGAAGTATTCCTCTTTTTCTTCTCTCATGGGAGAAAAGGAATCCGATTGGGATGCTCTTTCGCATGAATCGCGACGAATCGCGGACAGCTACACTGAAGGGCGATGGATACGACAGGTTCGGGAAATGCTCCCATCGAACACGAAGAGGATTCTCCTCGCGAGCGATTATACGACTCTCCTCGGGGGGATAGAAACGCATGTACAAACCATTGCACGAACGCTTCGACAGCACGGGTATGAAGTGGAGATTTTCGGCTGGAACCTCCCGAAAGGACGGTTTTCGAAGGTGCTTCGTCTGGTGGGACTCGTATATTCTCTCTGTAATATCTCTTCTGTTTGGAGTATTCGCAGAAAGATTCGAGAATTCAAACCCGATGTTATCTGGCTCCATAGTGTGAGCCGATTTCTCGGACCACTGGTGGTTCGGGAGGTGGTGAATTGGGGGAAAGATAAAAAAAATTATGTGAAACATGAAATTTCTCAAAAGCGAAGTAATTTGAATGAAAAATGAGAACCGGAGTGAACTGTACGAGATAGTACAGTGAACGAGGAAACGGAATTTTGAAGTCAAAGAACGAGTTTTTCAGAAATTTCAACCCTGGTGACGTATCACGATCTTTGACTTTTCTCCCCCTTTCCTTCGGAAGTCGAGAGCGAAGCAATGATTTCGAAAAACCCGAGACTCGGAGCGTTTCTCTTCTCGGTACGCTCCAAGAATCCCATCATGTATCTCGCAACGTACTGTAAATATTTTCAAGTTTGTATTCTCAGGAAACTCCTGAAGAAAATCCATGTCCATATCGTCCCGTCGGCTTTTCTCGTTCCGCATATTCGCGATATAGAGGAAGTTCCGGAGGAACAAATCGTCGTACTCGAACATTTTCTCTAGACTCTTGATTTTTCCGTATTTCTCCATATACTCTTAAAGAGTTACAAAAATTGTAAACTCCCTTTCTAAAATTCTAAATGTTATGTCATTAAAATCATCAGTATCTCATATAAACTGAAGTAAAAAAAATTCGCCATTAAGCACTTTATCATATAAGGTAGGAGATTTAATAGAAAAGACATTACGTCTCAGTGCTAATACGCTCCCTGTGCCTCCTGATAAATACATACCGAGTAGAACTCTTATTAAGACCTTTCAGACAGGTCATGGACTTCCTCGTTGAATGATTACTCAACAAGATCACGATGAAGCATGGGAATGATTACAAAATTATCGTTTTTGTGGTACAGATACTCAATAATTTACTCCATAATTCATAACATATGAACTTTCTCAAACGTATTTTTCTCTTTCTTGTGACGAATCTTGCCATTATCCTCGTAGTAACGGCTCTCATATTCGTATTGGAACGATATTTCGGCATAGAAATTACTCCGAATCTGAGCAATGGATACCAGAGTCTCTTCATCTTCGCTCTCATCTTCGGTTTTGCGGGATCATTCCTGAGTCTCGCCATTTCCCGATGGATGGCAAAAAGAGCCTATAATATCCAGCTTCTCTCCGAGAGCCGACTCATGGACTACGATTCCAAAACACAGATGGTCTATACCACGGTTGCAAATATCGCAAAACAAAACGGTATCGCCATGCCGGAAGTCGGAGTATACGAGAGCGAAGATCCGAACGCTTTTGCAACGGGACCGTCGAAAAATCGGTCCATCGTTGCGGTTTCGACCGGACTTCTCGAAAGTATGACTGCAGCTGAAATCGAAGGGGTAATTGCCCATGAGATGAGCCATATTCTGAGCGGTGATATGGTGACGATGACTCTCCTTCAAGGCGTGCTTAATACCTTTGTCATCTTCTTTGCCCGCATCATCGGGGAGGTTATCGACAAAACCATTCTCAAAAACGACGAGGGACACGGATGGGGATACTTCCTCTCCGTTATGATTATGGAGCTGTTGCTCGGTATTCTCGCATCCCTTGTGCTTATGACATTTTCCCGATATCGCGAATACCGTGCCGACGAAGGAAGTTCCCGCTTGGTAGGGAAAGATAAGATGATTCTCGCACTGAAACGACTCCAACACATCGTTGCAAGCCGAGAAATCGTGGACGACGGAAAACTCACTGCCTTCAAAATTCATTCGGAAAAAGGATTCTTGCATCTCTTCATGTCGCATCCGAGTCTCGAAAATCGAATAAAAAATCTGGAGAACAATTACCAATTATAGAAATAGTATCGAATGCTTATGGAAAACTATCAAATCTAAAAAACCGCCCGGAAAGGGCGGTTTTATTTTTATATGAGCAATCGAGGAAGCATCTCGGTACCGGGTCATAAAACATAGACCGATACCGAGAACATCGCAACAGCTCTAAGTCGTAGTACGTCATGAAGCCTCTTGAATGCAAAGTGCGATAAATAAACCATCACAATCGTACCAGCAAAGACCCCGAGGATAGAGAATATCTGATATCAAACAAAAGGATCGAGACTATATAATCAAAGAAGCAAGCCTATAAGACCTCCTATTCTGGAAAAACAATCCCCAATTTTGCCGCAAGCGTGACAAAGTATGGTTGTGCGGCAATCCAATCCCCGTGGTTTTTTACTTCATTCATCGAAAGTTTGATGCTATTGAACACGAGATATCGTTCGTTTCCGAGGTATATAAACGAGTCAAAAATACTCCCATCAGCTTCCGTGTCAAAATGAAAATCACCGGGAAGATATTCACCCTCCATTACTTCCCCGCGAATCAGTTTGAAGTCCTGACGAAAACTTGCCCGGATTTCTTGTTCGCTTCTCGCACTTTGGTGCCAATCCAGACACAAAGCATTTCCGCGAAAACTCACAAGTAACACCTCGTCGAAAACTTTCTTGATTCCCTTCGGATCATAGACCCGATTCATGGCATCGAGAGTGGTTCGTACTGCAGTTTGAATTTCGGTCAGGTCCATATTATAAACTCCCTTTTATGTGTTTGTCCAGCATCGTGCTGTATGTGTATTTATATTGATTTCTCACCCATTGTCAAAATTTTTCTATGAAAGTTTTTTTATAATTCGAATTGAGGATTTCAAATGGGTTTTTCTATTGATTTTTTTTACCTTCTCCCTATACTCGGTGGGTGTATTTTTAAATTTCAATAGGAATATGGAAGAATTTTCTCTCAATCAGATAAAAGGGTTCTTGTGCAGCGTAGCACCGGAAACGAAAAAAACTCTCCAAAATTTTGATGCGTTTCTCAAGAGTGAGTTAGAAAAAATCGATTATGACCAAGAAAAAAGGCTCGAAGTGCTTTTTTATCTGCTTTTAACAAAGCTTCAGATGGCATCAATAGAGACGCCCGAGATTCGAAAATATTTTTGTCAATTTTTGGAGGAGATGAAGAAGAGTACGGTATATGTTACCTATGAAAAAAATATTGAATCTGAGAATACATTTTTTCTCGGGCGTATTTCGAATGTCACAAAAAACATTAACTATCGTCTCAAAATTCTTTCGAATAAAGTAAAAGTTAATCAGATTCGGGCATTTCTTCAGGTTTGCGAATACTATATCCATTCCCTTGAACAGATATATAAAAACCTGAGCATGTCAGATCGAGTGATGGATCTTTATGTGGTGAGAATGGATATAAAACGGAGCGTTCATTTTTTTAATCGACGTTTCGCGTTATATGTTGGCTTCACTATCTTTAAAGGAATATCTTTGTATGGAACAAGCTTTGGTCGTCTTGCCATCACTTGTTTTTCGTCGATTATTCTATTTGGAAGCATTTACTGGCTTGCAGATTTTTTTGCCCCTGCAAATCTTCGGATGATTGACGATCTTTATAATTATTCGGGATATCTTTTTAATTCACTGACCACAATAACGGGACTTGGTATAGATGCGAGTCCTGCAACTTGACTCCAAAGGCTTGCTATGGGAATCAATGCCATCTATGGAATGGTTGTTTTCGGGATGCTTTTTAATGTTATCTCGACGAAACTGAGCATGAATAATTAGGTAATTTGAGTTGGAGATGGAAAGTTCTTTGGCAGATATTGAACGGTGACATTTCTTTTTTCCTTAGCCTCTTTGACGGCCGCATCGGCTAATTTTATAGCACTTTGCTGAAGAGAAATACCCTCTTTTATGATGATATCATTCGGAATATCATGTATATTACAAAAACCGACTGAGGTAGTGAGAATGAGTTTCTCAGTTTTGTTGTTAAAAATAAATTCAAACGGAGTTTCCGATAGATTACACCGGATAGTATCTATCTCATCAATCGTGGCAGTTCTTGGGAGAGTTGCAGCAAATTCATCTCATCCATATCGAGCAATAGTCCCTCCGAGTTTCTCTATAGACTGTTTGAGCGTATATGCGACATGATAAATTGCAGCATCGCCTACAGCATGATCAAAACCATCATTAATACGTTTGAATTTATCGAAATCAAAGAAAAGGACAGATTGTATTTGGGGGATAGAATTTCCAAATAGATCTTTTCATTCGTTTATCATATTATCGAGAGATCTACGATTCAATAGTCCTGTAAGCGTATCAGTTCAGGCTGTGTGTATGGCGTGTCAGGCATTATATGCGGTAGCAAGAAGAAGTGCTGTAGGTTTCATAGTAATCATATCTTCTCGAGAGAATTCTCTTGCCCCATCGGTATTATCGAGTCCTACGATGAGATTATTACGTCCTATAGGGAAAGCGACATCAATACCAATTCCTGGAACTGGAACTTGTGAGAGTGTTTGTGTAGATGTTGCTTGTTCGAGATTTGGATTTCCAGGTATTGGAACTATTTGTCCTACATATTCAGGCTCATTACTACAAGAAGAGAAAATAAGAAGAATTTCCGCCTCTGTTACATTTACGATACGATAGAGGATGAATCGTTGAATATTGAGGATTTCTCCAACATCGAGAAGTATCTGGATAAGCTCCTGAGGACCATTTATCGCTCTTGATCCACAGAGAAATTGGAGTGTTTCCTCTTGAATATCAAGTATGGGGTTTTTAATAGTTAATACTTCTTGCACTCTGGATTGAATATTGTCTTGTCATTGAGACATTCTATTGCTACCAATAACTCATTCATTATCAGCAACCGGATGTAATTTATGAATCATATGAATTATATTTTTTAAACACTAAATGGTTTTTCTAAAAGAACCGGCGTATCTGATATGAGATACTATATAATGATTTTTTTCGAAAAAGCAATGACGATATGAAAAAACTTTTCGGTTAAATTTTGTTTTTTCTCCATCATCCATATACTCACCTGTATATTTCTCCTCTTTTCTCCACAGAAATGGCACTCTACCAAAAATATCGACCCAAAGATTTTCATTCCCTTTTCGGACAGACATTTGTCCGAGAGGTTTTGCAGAATGCCCTTTTGCAGAACCGCACGGTCGGAGCCTACCTCTTTCATGGATCTCGCGGAACTGGTAAGACGACCGTCGCGCGCATTCTCGCGAAGGGAGTGAATTGTCTTTCTCTCACCGCCGACGGAAATCCTTGCGGAGAGTGTCAGAACTGTCGCGATGCGGAAAACGGAAGTCTCCTCGATATCATCGAGATAGACGCCGCTTCCAATACCGGAGTCGATAATATCCGAGATATGATCGAGCGTGCCCAGTTTCAACCGACCCAGGCACCATATAAAGTGTACATCATCGATGAGGTGCATATGCTCTCGAAAGGAGCATTTAATGCTCTTCTCAAAACTCTTGAGGAACCTCCGAAGCATGTGAAGTTTATCCTTGCGACAACGGAGATTCACCGCATTCCCGATACGATTATTTCCCGTTCGCAACGCTATGATTTCAAGCGAATCAATGCTGAGGATATTATCGAACGACTTCATTTTATCGCTCATGCAGAGCAAATTCAGGTGGAAGAATCCGCATTGGAGCTTATCGCGAGGCTTGCCAAGTGAGGACTTCGGGACGCTATAACGCTTTTTGAACAGTACTCCGTCGGAGGGGTGTTGAAGCGAAAATATATCGAGGAAAATCTCGAACTCATCGGGGATGATTTTCTTTCGGACTTTTCGGAAGCTCTTGTTGCAAAAGATGCAGAAAAAACTCTCAAAAATCTGGATTTTCTTCGAGAAAAAAGTCTCGACGTACGACTCTTTTTGGAACAACTCCTCTTTTTTCTCCGAGATCGCATGAAAGAATCTTTAAAGAAGACAGAATTCTCTTCGTATGCGGGACTTTTCGAGATATTTGAGGGAGTGTATGGACGATTGAAATTTTCTCCGGATCCGTTCCTTCTTCTGGAAACGAGTGCCTTCCGATGCATTGCCAGTCACTCTATTGTTCATAAGGAGTCTCCCGTAACCCTAAAGACAGAAGTCATATCCCTCCCGATTCCCGCAAAAAAAGAAGAAAAAGCCATCATCTCGCCCATCATTTCGGAAGAAAAAACCATTTCCGAGAAAAAACCAACGAATTCTTTTGATTTCAGTCGATTCATTGAACATATACGCACAGTACCAAAGCGATCTTTTGTTTGACTCTGACTCCGGGTATCAACCTATAGCGAGGAGGGAAACACGATTGTTATACATCCGGACAATGATTTTAATTACAAAAAACTCGATTCCGCCGACGTGCGGCTCTTTCTTCAAGAAACACTCGATGCTCTTTTCGGAGAAGGGTATCAGATCAGTATCCGTAAATGAGGGATTGGGAAACAAGAACAAAAAACAACATCTCTTACGGATGATGCAACGGATATATTTTAATCTCGCCATTCTTAATTTCTTATTTTTCGTTCCCTATGCATCTCCCGTTTCTTTTCAAACTTATTCTCAATCGTTATTTTTTCCAGAAGCTCTTTGCCGTAGCCCTTCTTTTCATAGGAATCTATTTTCTCGAGTCTTTCCTCGCTATCTTCCTCATAGCCTTTCTTTTTTCCTATCTTTTTCTCGACGTAGCAAAGGCTATAAGTCTCAAAATGATGCAATTGAGTGATCATGTGTCTCACAGATTGGTTCGGAAATTTTTTCGAACAGGATCCTCTCTTCCTATCGTCATCACGGTTGTATACATCACCTTCATCGCCGTAGTGGTTTCACTTTTCTATACGCTCATTCCACACTTATTGGAGGAATGAAAAGGACTTATTCATGATGCTCCGGTTATCACCAATCAGCTTCAAGGTGCTATTGCCAGACTGGAAAATAGCGTAAATATGGATCTCGGTATCAATAAGGCTCTGAGCAGTATTTTTAATCCGGTATCGGTTCAAGAAATTGTAAAAGGAACATTTGAAAATATTAAAAATATCGGAATATTTTTGACAAAATTTTTCATCGCTCTTATTTTGAGTTATGTGTTTCTGATAGACAGAAGGAAGATAAGTGATTATCTTGAAGCGATGAAAGGAGGGAATTTTTCATTTCTCTATGAAGAATACCGTATTATCTTCGGGAAGATTACCAAAGGATTCGGTCTTATCTTTAAGGCACAAGCAATCATTGCACTCGTGAACGCAGTACTTACCATTCTCGGACTTCTGATTATCAGTTTTTTTCATGAAGGAGGGACTTTCCCGTATATCATCACTCTTGGGGTTATCGTTTTCATCTTCGGATTCGTCCCTATTCTCTGAACATTTCTTTCCGCTGTTCCCATTCTTATTATCGGATATAATTACGGTGGCACCAGTGTTATAATGGCCATTATCAGTATGGCGATTTTCATCCACGCGGTAGAGGCGTACTATCTCAATCCGAAAATAGTTTCCTCTTATATGGAACTCCCGGTATTCCTTACATTTTTGATACTTCTCGTCTCCGAACATATCTTCGGATTTGTCGGACTTCTCATCGGAGTTCCGCTTTTCTATATCCTGGTGGATGTACTCAAGGATTTCGATCAATTCATCACCAAGATCTCTCATGCGTCCAATCTTTTCCGTGAAACCAAGGAGGGGACAAAGGAAGCTATTTCTCACGATATACGACTGAGTCGTTCGGGAAAACGGGAGGGAAAATAGGGGAGTTTATTTTTGATTTTTCCGGAAAATCCTTATAATCGAAACGCATCTTGTTTTGCTCGTGCATCTGCCTCGATTTTTTCTCTACAATTTTGTACGCTTTCAAAGGAGTGACTCAAGAATGGTGTGGTCATCGTACCTTCCAGGTTGCTCCTCACGTCGTCCCCACAGGGGATGGCGATTACCGCCGAAAGGGAATACAAATGGGGTTACAACGGCGTATCCGAAGATGTTCTGAATGAATTAAAAAATACCCTACAAACTTGTAGGGTATTTTTATTGGGTTAACTGAGAAACTTTTATGGTGCGAAAGTACAGTAATTCGTTGTTCCATCACCAAACTTCCCATTCACAGGATCTGTGTCAAATACGCAATTCACCGAGGTATCAAGATCTGCTTTACAACTCGTAATACTCGTATCAACACCTCCGTTTACCCCAGTACACCCCCATGTCCACTTGTTAACAACTCAACCGTTGTCGAGCATTCCCGTAGAAGTTCCGACTGCACAAAGATTATTCGTTGGTGTTACCGTGAAGAGTTGTCCATTGGCAGTTCCGCATGATCCGTCTTCCGGTACGTTAGTTGGAGGGACGAGAGCCAATGTGCCTCCCATAACAATGGTTTCTGTTCCAGAGAAAGTTTTTATTCCGTCTGCTCCAATAGGTTCTGTGTCCCAAGCGGCCGCATCGACCACGAGATTATTGATTTCTCCGGTAGCGGTGAAGTTTCCTTTTATGAAAGCGTATCCCACTGCACCACTTGCAGCAAATGCCTGACTTACAAACGAAGGGAGAATGAACGCAGATTTTGCATTTTCCGGATTTTCTAATGTTGCGAGAACCTGATATTTTTTCTCATTAGGGAAATAACCGTATCGGTATTCCTGAAATCCGTCATAAACAGCGGTATCGTTCCCCATTACTTTAATAGACTGAAGGAGTGTGTCATTGATTATTCC
Organism: Candidatus Altimarinota bacterium; assembly: GCA_028713325.1. Taxonomy (GTDB): domain Bacteria; phylum Patescibacteriota; class Gracilibacteria; order BD1-5; family UBA2023; genus UBA1545. Next base: position 48,219 of record JAQTON010000001.1, read on the forward strand.
ATAATACCCGGTCATCGTCAGTCCGGATCCGACAAGCGATATATTGTAACCGGTAGACGTCTTGGAAGTATTAACGAATGTTCCTGCGGCAAATGCTATATCGAATCCTTTTGCAATGAGAGCGGCATTTGAAATACGTTTGGAATCCCGGGAACTACTTAAATATCCGCTGGCAGAAATGAAAGCGATGGTTCCGAGAATGGCAAGAATCGAAATAACAACGATAAGCTCCACAAGAGTGAAACCAGAAAGAGAAGAATAGGCTTTTTTTGTTTGTTTTTTTATTGTGATTGCCATAAAAATAATAGTTAGAAAAAAATAATAGTTAAAAACTGAGGTATGTATTCCCGAGAAGTTTATACTTAAAAAATAGAAAGTCAAAAAAAAAATCCTTTCTTCGAAAAACTTGCAAATTAGAAGAAACCAATATAATACTTCACATTCTATTCTTTTTCCTTCATTATGGACCCTGCGTCGCTCGGTATATTTTTCATCCTCCTCCTCCTCCTTGTGTTTTTTGCGGGAACCGAGATTCCTCTCATGTCCATCTCCGACCATGTCATAGCATCCGCTGTTAAAAAACGTCGATTTGGTGCAGTAACTCTTCAATTTATCAAGACTCAGAACGAGCGTCTTCTCATGACAAATTTGGTGGGGACAACAGCCGTTACGATTGCTATCTCCAGTTTTTCCACTATCGTAGCTCTCGATTTTTCCAAGCAATTCCAGTTCCCCGGAGAACTTGGCGTTACTTTCGCTCTTCTTGTTGTTTCTACTATCATTCTCCTTTTTGGAGAGATTGCACCCAAGATTCTTGGAGTACGCTTCTCCGATCAGGTAGCACTTATCGTCGCTCCGATATATCGAGTTCTTATGTTTCTCCTCTTTCCGCTCAATTGGCTTATAGAATACTTTGTCCGATTCATAAGTTTTCTTACCGGAGCCCATGCCCATCTTCATAACAAGAGAATGACCACAGAAGAATTCGAGGCATTTATCGACATCTCCCATGAAAAATGAGGAGTGGAATCCCATGAACACAAAAAGATCAAGAATATTCTCGATCTTTCTGAAACTGAAGCCTCGTCTGTTATGACTCCGCGAGTATCGGTGGACTTTGTTTCCCGTGAAATGACGGTTCTGGAACTTTGTACTTTTTTTCTGAGTTCCAGTCATTCGAGAATCCCCGTGTATGCCGAGACCCCGGACGATATTGATTATGTGGTTACCTTCCGGGAGGCTTTTATCTGGAAGAAAGAAGGACTTGGCGATAAGAAGCTCAAAGAATTGGATCTTGAAAAGATTATCAAAGTTCCTTCGACACAGCCGATTGACCGCATACTTACTATCTTCCAGAAATCCCATAAACACATCGCACTCGTGCTCGATGAACACGGGGGAGTGGACGGAGTTATCACTCTTGAGGATATTATCGAGGAAGTATTCGGAGATATAAAAGATGAAAAAGATCAAGAAGAGGAATATATTCGAAAAACCTCGAATGGAGCGATTATTGCTCAGGGAAGCGTACTGGTAGAAGATATTCTCGAAGAATACGGACTCACAAATGCCGGAGTAAACATTGGCGAAGAGTATATCGGCGAAACGGTGAGTTATTTGATCCTCTCTCTTTTGGAGAGATTTCCGAAAAGCGGAGAATCCATCACTCTTGCCGGACAAAAAAATTCTCTTATCCTCACAGTTGAGGATATCGAGGATGGAAAAATTGAAACCGTACGAGTGGAAAGAACTCATCTGCACAAAGGGGGATAAAAAAAATTGAACACTTCTCGAAGTTGGCTCGGAACCCCTCAAATACAGAGAAAAATTTCGAGTTCTGAAAAATTTCCACATTTTCCTTTGCATTTTTAGATTTTTCCATATAATAACGCCCACTTATTCGATAGGAAGCGAGAAAATCGCTCTATCATCCTATTTTCTTACGATTCACCATCATGTCTTTCGCACCTAAAAAGAAAGCTTCCAAAGTTCAAACTGGAAAACGCCATGGTAAATGGCTCGAGCTCAAGACTCGAAAAGTTCTTAACAGTGTTTCTCTTCAGTATGATACAGAAGGGAATGCTATAGGACTCTCTCACTTCGCTTCTCCTATTACCGGAGAATACAAGGGACGAAAAGTGTATTCTGTTGGGAAGACTGCCAAGAAAGTTACAACCGTTCGTGCATAATTTACGAAAATTATAATAAATACAGGCGAGAACTTTGCGAGAAGAAATTTTCGCAAAGTTTTTTCGTTTTTTATCTCTTTCTCCGCTCATTTACAATCTATGATTAAAGTTTCTCGTCGCAAGACTCGTTCTTATCTGCTCCAAGCACTTTATGCTCGATCTATGGGCGGAATAAATTTCGATGAGCCAAGCTTTCTTTTGGCCTTCTTCGATGAAGCCACTCCTTCGTTTCTCGATAGTTCCTATTTTCAAGCGATGTTTACCGGAGTGATAGAAAAAGAAGGAGAACTCCTGACGATTATACATAGATATGCACCAAAGTTTGATATTACCAGTATGCCGGTCGGTAATCTTCTTCCGATTATGATAGCATCATATGAGATGCTGTATCTGACTATCGATACCATTCCTGAAAAAGTGAGCATCAACGAAGCAATCGAACTGGCAAAAATCTTTTCTGATGATACTGCTCGCACGATGGTAAATGGTGTTCTCAACGCTCTCAAAAATGAGAAGACGACTATATCTGAAGCCATTAAAAAAGATACCCTGAAAGCAAGATTTTTCGTGTAATGAAAAATGTCATCCTCGCGAAGGCGGGGATCTACCTTGTATTTCAAAATACAATGGAACCACAAAATATAATTTTTCTATTATTTTCCCTTCGGGATAAGTGAAAGATTCCCTCCTTCGAGGGAATGACAAATATTGTTAATTCTTAATCCACGATTATGTCCAAAAAAATTGTCTCCATATCGAGCAAGGCATTTGAAGAGAAAATAGGATCATTTGTATCCTCTCTTTCCATTTCTTATAAAGATATCACTAATTACTGTCTTGCGTTTATTCATCGGTCGGTTTTGAATGAAAACATCATCCATGTCTCGGAGAGCAATGAGCGTCTTGAATTTCTCGGAGATGCAGTTCTCGAGCTTATTACTACAGAACTTCTCTTCCATGCGTACCCAAGCAAGCCAGAGTGAGAACTTACCGATATGCGGAGTGCTCTCGTTCGCGGGAAAAATCTTGCATCTATCGGATTGACTCTGAATCTCCAAGATTATGTGCTCGTATCCAAGGGAGAGCTTCTCGCAGGGGGGAATACGAATCCCTATATAGTTGCCAATACTTTTGAAGCATTTCTCTGAGCCCTCTATCTCGATCTCGGGTACACAGAAGCAAAATCTTTCGTGGAGAAATACGTTCTCTCTACGCTCTCGGAAATTCTCGAAAAAGAGCTCCATGTCGATCCGAAGTCTCATCTTCAAGAGATAGCTCAGGATAAGTACCTCACTACTCCCACTTATGAAGTGCTCTGAGAGTCGGGATCGGATCATAACAAATCTTATATGGTCGGTGCCTACATAGGAACCAAACAAGTAGGAACGGGATCCGGATCAAGCAAGAAGAAAGCACAACAGGAAGCGGCAGAAAATGCTCTGTCACAGCAAAAAATTTGGGAGAAAACAATGAAAAATTAAGCATTTGCAAATAAAGACAATGTGTGTTAGTATGAAAGCATATTTACTTATGTAACTGCCGTTTTTATGGAAAAATGAAGAGTGAGTGTAGATTGGGCAAAGGCTCAGGTTCCAAAGGAAGTACAAGAAAATCCTTCTATTCTTGTTCCGAAAGCTATCGAAGAGATTCTCTCTCTATGAGGAGTCCCAAAAAATGCGAAAGATATTCTCGCGATTCAAACAGCTCTTTCTAAGCTCGGATACTCCCCCGGAAAACTTGATGCTATATTTAAGGATAAAGCGGCTATAACCTCCCATACGATGGATGCTCTCCGTCGCTTTCAGAGTGAACATGGATTGAAAAAAATAGATTGACAACCAGGGAAAGAAACTTTACAAAGAATGTTGATGATACTTTCTCAACAATCATCAGAACAACCAAAAGCAGCAACAAATATTCCACCACCAGTCTTAGAAGTACCAAAAAAAATAGTAGAAATAGTACCATCAAATTCAAAAGCTATTATCACAAAGAAATCCTCCGAAGAAGAATGAATTCTTATGCAGAATATTCATGGTCTAAGTGCGGCAAGCTCCATGCTTTCTTACGGATTATTTTATCAACAAACTCTCGACAATATTCGTGGTATACTTAAGCCTGCGGATGATTTGCATCATGGAAAAGATGCACAGACAGCGATACTTATACCAGGATTCGCTTGTAATCAGGGTGTTATGAGAGGACTTGGTGACAAGCTTTCTGCGAGCATGAATGTTGTGTACCCCGATATTGGTATAGTTGATTATTCTCATCTTTCTCTCAATGAAATGGCTGATAAAATTGCTATATATATTGGAAGATTAGAACAGGAAGGAAAGCTCAAGAAAGATGGTCAATATACTATTATCGGTCATAGCCTTGGTGGAAGTATTGCTTTTTTGGTTTCTCAAAAACTTCGAGCACAACATATTGTACAGATATCCACACCAAATGAAGCCCCTGTTGTAGCGAAGATATCTTGATTGGGGTTTATTCCAGCCATGATTGACCTACGAAATATCTCAAAAGTATATGAACAAGTTACCCCGAGAGAGCCCATAGAAAAACTCACGACTATTATCGCCAAAAAGGATAAGTTTATCGGAACAGATGTTCAGGGAATATGAGGAATTCCCCAGAATATATCCATACACAAGACCGATGGAATTATTGCAGAAGGATGACATCTTGATCCTATTCTTACAGAGAGCGGAAAAAGAACGATTATAGAAGCTGTTCGAGGCGTTTCACCGGGAAAAATATAATTTGTTTTGACTTTCCGACATTTTTTCATACAATTCCCGCACTTTCATAAAAAGAAGCTTTTATGAGATTCTCAAAAACGAAGTAATTTGAATAAAAAGTGAGTACCGGAGTGAGCTGTACGAAAGTAGTACAGTGAACGAGGAAACGGAACTTTGAGTTCAAAGAACAAGTTTTTCAGAAATCTCAACTCTCTCTTTTTACTATTATTTCTAATAAATCAGCCACTATGCTCGCTAAATTCAAGAAAAGAAAACGACTTCGAACTCACGGATTCTTGACGAGATCTCTTTCTGTTGGAGGACGAGCGGTTCTCGCTGCACGACGCCGAAAAGGTCGTCATGTTCTCGCCGTTAGCTATCCGACTCGTTACAAGATGACGAAAGGAAAATCCAAACTTCATATCGTAGCCGGGGGTACCGCTCGTGTGGTACAATACCCAGGATCCAGCAAGCATTTCCGCGTAGATAACTCTGCGCGATACTCTAAGGTAGATGCAAAAGCCGAGTAATATCACGAAATAATAGTCTCTCTCGAGAATGATTGCAAAAACGAAGTAATTCGAGTGCAAATCGACGCCATAGTGCACCATTGTGGTGTCACCGGAGTTGAATTTGAGGAAACGGAGATTTAAACTTGAAGAACGAGTTTTTCCAAAAATTCTTATGATTCCAAAAATATATAGGCTCAATGAAAACGAGGTAAAAAAGGTTTTACGATTTCGTAAACCTTTTTTTGCGTATGGATTCATAGCGAATATACTCCCGAATAAAGCCGGACACAATCGTTTCGGGGTAGTTTTCTCAGGAAAGCATACTCGTACGTCCATATCACGCAATTTCTACCGTCGCCGACTCTATGACGCAGTCGCCGATATCTGCACCACCGGGAGCAACGATATCGTATTCGTTCCCAAGAAGGGAAAAGCCTTCCATCACAAGAATGCGGAAGACATAGCGGGATTCGATAAGGATATGGGATTTCTGAAGAAATTGGTGAAGAAATAAAATCTCCCATATCTTTACAAGATACAGGAGATTTTATATTTTTTGGTGCCCGGAGAGAGACTTGTCCCGTCCCGGGAACTCCTTGCGACGAAAAGCCAAATCGTTGGCTTTTTCCCTAGTTCGTTCCTCACTAGTGTCGCTGCGGCTTCAAGTCTCTCATCTCAATGTGCACAAAAAAATAATCCCTCCTCCTTTCGGAAGAGGGCTTATATTTTTTTGGTGCCCGGAGAGAGACTTGAACTCTCACACCGTAAGGCAACGGCTTCTAAGACCGTCGTGTCTACCATTTCACCACCCGGGCAGGTTTGATGTGAGGATAGTATATAGAAAATGGATGGAAAGCAAGTTTTTTTATGTGAAATTAATAGTCTATCGATACCATAGTTTCAGAGAGTATTTTGTTTCGATGTTCATATGAGCTTGATAAATGTGAGAATAGGCACTGCTTTCATACGAAGGAGAAATAATATACTTTCTGAAAAAAGTCTTTCCCAGACGGAAGATGCGGGCCGGGTAGGGATCTTTTTTCTTCCGCTACGCTCCAGAAAAACTCCTTGCGATGCTACGGTTTCGATATCTACAATCTAAAGCACCCCATTGGGTAGGGATCTTTTTTCTCAGTGTCGCCCCGATTCCATCGGGTCTCGCTTCGAAAAACGCACTCGGTCGAAAGCCACGTCAGTGGCTTTCTATTTTCTCCGTTTCACTCCGAAAATACCTCACGTTCGATCCCTACTCATTCGGGTCACATTATTTGTCACTAAAAAGACCCTGTAAAAACAGGATCTTTTTTGATGACAAATGGTGGGCCGGGTAGGGATCGAACCTACGAAGGCGAAGCCAAAGGATTTACAGTCCTCCCCATTTGACCACTCTGGAACCGACCCAAAAAGAAAAAAAGTTCATAGTTTCCAGTTTCAAGAAGAGATTCTCATCTTTCAACCTTTACGACTGAACCATTCAAAAAATACAATGGAGCCGCTTGTCGGAGTCGAACCGACGACCTACGGTTTACAAGACCGTTGCTCTACCAACTGAGCTAAAGCGGCAAAAATTTTTATAAATTTTGCAAAAAAATGAACTTTTATGGAGATTTCTCCCCAAAGAAGTGCGGGCATTGTATAGAAAAGTAGTTGTTTGTCAAAATTTTTGGAAAAAAAGTTAAAAATTTGACTTGCGTGCCATTATCGTATACAATACACGGGTATTTATCTTATTGTCCCATACCTCTATGAGAGACCTCTTTCAGGATTATAAAAAACAGAATTCCAAGAAGAATACGGTGATTATCGTGGCAAGTCTTGCATTTGCTTTCTCTATCAATACGTTTCTCTTCGGCACTGACATCGGAACTCGTCTCCAAACTTCGGTTATCAATTCTACTACCAAGACTCCCGGTGCTTCTGCTGATATCAGCGTTATAAGTGCCGGTACCGGTACCGATATGTTGAAAATTCAAACGAATAGTCGTCTGGAGAACGTTTCTAAAATATATCTTTCCCTTGCTTTTGATCCGGAAGGACTCAATATCAACGATGTTTTCTCTGAGGATAAGGAGGTGGAGGTTATAAAGAATTCCAATATTCCAGGGAACTCTGCCATTACTCTCCTCTTCAAGAAACCGAGAAATATCGCAGAAAAAACCTCTCTCGTAACGCTTGTATACAAAAAAACCGTACCGGAAACCGTCCTCAATCTCGGAGAAACTCAGTTCGTGAGTCTGGACGGAACACTCTATAATCTCACAAATACCTCCCTCCAATTCTAAAAAATCCCGTAAAAATCCCCTTCGTTAAATAAACAAAGGGGATTTTTTAATTGATAAATTTGTATTTTTCGCTACAATCCGGCTCGTTATCTCTCATCATCACATGCATATGAAAAAACACTCCATTCTCGAAAACATCCATATCGATAAACTCATATTCGGAGGAAAAGGGCTCGCTGTCGCTCCCGATGGTCGAAAGATTATCGTCGCATGAGGTGCGGTTCCCGGGAGTATTGTGAATCTTCGAATACTTAAAGCTCGCACTAATTATTTCGAAGCACAGATCGTAGATACCGTGAAGAAGTCCCCGCTCGAACAGGATCTTCCCGCTCATTTTCAAGTATATGGCGGATGTAAGTGGCTTCCTATCTCTTATCCAGAGCAACTTCGAATCAAAGAAGAGCAGGTGAGAGAAGCATTTCATTATGTGGAAAAATACTGGGATGGCTCCAAATGAGCAAAAACGAGCGAGATTATGGAGATGGAATCATCTCATGAATGAATACCTCAGACTGAAGCTCCCAGTATCGTTCTCAGAAAACCTCCAGTATTTCACCCCATCGTTCCATCCCCGGAAATCTACGGGTACCGCAATAAAGTGGAGTTTTCTTTCGGGAAATATATTTCAGAGAGAGAAAATATTCGAGATGAATTCCGTTTCGGATTCCACGCCCAAGGACAATTTGATAGAATCATCGATTGTGATTTCTGCGTGCTCGCCGATGATGAAATAAATGCTATTTTTCGCGAGATGAATACCTATTCTCGAGCATCCTGACTTCCGACGTATGATCCGAAAATAAATGTCGGATTTTGGAGACATTTTGTCGTCCGTAAAGCACACTTTACCGGAGAGATTATGCTCATTCTCAGCGTGAATCACGAGTTTGAGGGATATAGCCGAAAACATGAGGGGGATATCCTTGTATTCGCGGGGAAACTCATGGAACAATTTCCGCATATCGCGTCCATCTATCTCCTTTATAACTCCTGAAGAGCGGATATCGTCACCGGAGAAGCAATTCTCTTGAAGGGAAAACCAACCATAACCGAGAACCTTCTCGGGAAATCGTTCGAAATCAATCCGAAGAGTTTTTTTCAAACGAACTCCCTCGGGGCGGAGAAGCTCTATACGGTCGTTCGGGATCTTATGAAAACGAACGGAGGAATACTCCTCGATCTCTATGCGGGAACGGGAACCATCGGAATACTTCTCGCCGACCGATTCGAACACGTGTATAGTGTCGAACTTTCACCGGAAGCAAGCAAGGACGGAATAAAAAACGCTCTGAAAAACGAAGTGACGAATATTACTTTTATCAATGAGAAAACGGAGAAATTCCTGCCGAAATTTCTTTCTGAAAACAGTGATATTAAAAATACTTCTTTGATAATCGACCCACCGCGGGATGGCATGCACCCCGACGCTCTTCCGGATATCCTCAAATTTAATGCAAAAGAGATTATCTATGTGAGTTGCAATCCTGCCACCCTCGCACGAGATCTCGACTATATCCTCGCCAATTCTGATTATCGTTTGACTGATATTACTCCCGTGGACATGTTTCCCCATACGCACCACATAGAAACAGTCGTGAGATTGGAAAAAAACGCGTAATAACTTCAGGATTCATTAAGATACAAAAGAACGATAGAATTTGTGTGAAAAACGAGTACCGGAGTGAACCGTACGGCTATACGGAGAATGAGGAAACGGAATTTTGAACGCAAAGTCTGAAGTTATTCTGTGTCTCCTATAGCACTTCTCTCGGCTTGCTCCCGTCCGCGGGTCCGACGATTCCCATCCCTTCGAGGATATCGATCACTCGGGCAGCACGAGCGTACCCAAGTTTCATGCGGCGTTGAAGCATGGATGTGGAGGCTTTTCATTCTGCTCGAACCGTATGAATAGCTTCCTCGATAATCTTCGGATCTTCATCATATTCACGACTTCCATCGTTCATACTTCCCTCAAAATTTCCCCGATCCCCATCGACGATGGAGGCATCGTAGATATCCTCGAGCATAGCAGGGTCGATGGTTCGCTTGATATGATTCACCACCGCCTCGACTTCCTCGGTACTCACATACACCCCCTGAATACGCTCCGGAGCACTGGAACCGACTGGAGAATAGAGCAGGTCTCCGTTTCCAAGGAGATCCTCCGCTCCCATATTATCGAGAACCGTTCGGCTGTCTATCTGCGAAGCGACCGTAAAGGCGATTCGACTCGGGATATTGGCCTTGATCAGCCCGGTGATGATATCGACCGACGGACGCTGAGTCGCAACGATCAAGTGCATACCGACCGCTCGAGCCATCTGAGCGATGCGGGCAATGGCATTCTCCACTTCTTTTTTGTTTCCGCTCATCATCAGATCCGCAAGCTCGTCGATAATGATGACGATATGAGGCATCTTATCTTTTTTCCCGATTTTTTCATTGTACTCTCCGAGATTCCGGGCTCGTGCCACTTGGAGGATGTCATACCGACGAAGCATCTCCGCTACCGACCACTTGAGAGCATTGAGTGCTTTTTCCGGATCGTTGATAACGGGAGTGAGGAGGTGAGGGATTCCGTTATAGATACCGAGCTCGACTCGTTTCGGATCGACCATAATCATACGGAGCATATCGGGCGAATTTTTGTAGAGGAGAGAGAGGATAAATCCGTTCATCCCGACTGATTTTCCCGATCCGGTCTGTCCAGCGATGAGGAGATGGGGCATCTTTCCCATGTCGGCAACGACATATTCGCCGTTAATATCCTTCCCGACCGCCATCGCGAGATTCGATTTATGACCCGTAAAATTCGGATGTTCCAGAACCTCCCGAATCCCGACCATATCACGTTTATCGTTCGGCACTTCGATACCGACGAGACCGACTCCGGGAATAGGAGCCTGAATACGGATGGACTTCGCTTTGAGTGCGAGCGAGAGATCTTTCTTCAGGTTCTCGATGCGATTGAGTTTCACTCCTTCGGCAGGCTTCAGACGGTATTGAACCACTGTCGGTCCCACTTTTTCCCCGATCATTGTCACATCGATCTTAAAATGGAGAAGGGTTTTTTGAATTTCCAAAGATTTCTGTTCGATTTCTTTTGCATCGATAACGTTTTCGTGAGAAACATTGTCGAGGAGTTTGGTACTCGGGAATTCCCACTTGCCGAAATCCGGTTTATTTGCTTCTTTCTTGGGAATATCCGCAACACTCAGTTGTTTTGCTCGGGAAATAGGTTCTCCCGAAGACTCACTCGATGCACCGAAGAAACCACCGAGAATCCCCTTATTCTCCTTTTTTTCAATCTGAATATGTTTTGGAGATTCTTTTACTCCCTTCTCGGGCGTGGCTCGAGATTTCTTGAGGAGATTGATCTGGTCCTCGAGTTCCTTCGCTTTGTCTTTATAAAAGGCATCATTTTTATCCTCTTTCATCTCGTCTTTTATCGCTTTCCCTGTATCTTTCATCGTTTGTTTTACGCTATGAATCGACGGAATCGACGGGAGGGTCGAGTGAATGCTTCCAAATATTTTGCGATACGATATTCGGAGAGTGAGATAGAGAGAAACGAGAAATCCACCGACGAGGAAAACAAGGGCGGGTGCATATCCGAGAAACGACACGAAGAAACTTCCGAAGTCCAAAAGCCCCGCTTCATAGGGGTGAGTAAATATATTTTCAAGCGACACGACCGATATCCAGAACATGAGAAGTCCGATGAGTCGCACCATACTCCAGGAGAGCTTGTTGATGACGATCAAAAATCCGAGGATAGTAACGATAGGGGCAAAAATGAATCGAAAGTCCGTACCAAAAACAATGATTCCTATTTTCGCGACAATATCCCCTACAGTAGAACCGGTATCTCCGGCAAGTACGAGAACTCCGAGAAAGAGGAGGAGCCATCCGACAATCGTGTTGCGGAGTTCGTAGCTCCAAGTCGGTCGGGATTTCTTTGTCTTTTTTTTGGACATGGGAGGAAAATAGTCTTTAGAGGGCATTGATAATGCTTTGATTATAGGGAAAAATAGGAAAAAGCAAGAAAAGGATTTGGCTAAATCCACTTTTTCATATAATCAAAACCAATATATCACTTTTCTTTTTTATGAACACTCTCATCCTCATCCTTCTCCTTATCCTCATCCTCTCCATCGGATATGCGATTTTTCTCCTCTCCAAAAAACAGGAATGAGGAAGTTTCAACGAGAAACTCTTGCTTCTCGAACGGGACAAAACCCGACTCACGGAAAGCAAAATACGACTCGAATCGGAACTGGAGAGAAAGTCCGAGGAGCTCGGGGAACTCAAAGGGGATGTGAAGAAAATTTCCAAAGAACGGGACGAACTCGCTGGAAAATACGAAACTCTCTCACTCGAAAAAACAGAACTCCAGTCCACTCGGAAATACCTCGAAAAGGAACTCGGAGAAACCAAGGATATATTGGCTCGCCACGAAGCGGAGGAGATGCGGAAACAGAAAGAGTTCGAGGAGCGAATCCACAAACTCGCGAGTGCCGAGAAAGCTCTCGAGGATGAGCGACAACGTATCCGTCGAGAGGATGAGGAGGAGCAGTCGAATATTCTCGAGGAGCAGGCTCGTATCTGGAATGATCACGAACAGACGGTTCTTTCCCGTCTGCGAGAAGTGTGTCAGAAACCCGCCATTGGTTTTATTCTCCATGACAATACCACTCTTCCGCCTCTTTTCACCAAACTCAAACCCGATGCAGTCATACCGTTTCTCGGACAATATGTCGTATTCGATGCGAAGAAATCGAGGAGCATCCGAACCTATATAGGCGAGCAGGTCAAATCCACCGCCCGAAAATACAAGGATATCCCCGAGATCTACCCGACGGTATTTTTCGTGGTTCCGGCGAATGAACTAGGAGAATTAAAAACGCTCAGTTTCGTGGAGGAAGGATTCTCCTTCTATATCATCTCTTCCGAATCCGTCGAGCCGATTCTCGCGAGCCTTCGAAAGATATCGGAGTACGATACGATTGCCGATTTCGATCCGCAGGATCGCGAGACTATCGTGAATCTCATCGCGAATTACGATCGACATATCTCTCTCCAAAATGCCGCAAATATTCTTTTTACCCGCGAATCCATAGGACTTATGAATTCCAAGGAAGGGCTTCATTCGGAAATTCAGAAAGAGATTATCAATAGAAAGGAAGGGATGCGAACCAAAAAACTCAATGAAGCCGAGCTGAAGAGAATCTCAGAGAGTATGAGTGAACAGGAACGACAGACTGAGGAACTTCTTGCCCCAAGGGTGATAATAGGAAGTGAGGAACGGACAGAAGTGGAAGAGAAAATTAAATTTGACTAATACTCTCTTTCCTATACAATCTCGCCAAATTCTTTTATATAAGGAATATTTTTTATTTTTCTCTTAATTATTTTTATGGCAATTGCAACCGAACTAAAAAACATCCGAAATATTGGTATCATCGCCCATATCGATGCAGGTAAAACAACTACTTCCGAACGTGTTCTTTTCTATACGGGAAAGACTCATAAAATCGGAGAAGTTCATGAAGGTGCTGCAACTATGGACTGGATGGCACAGGAACAGGAACGAGGTATTACCATTACGTCAGCGGCAACGACGTGCGAATGGAAAGGAACTCAATTTAATTTGATCGATACCCCGGGTCACGTGGATTTCACGATTGAAGTAGAACGTTCTATGCGGGTGCTTGATGGAGGAGTTGCGGTATTCGACGCATCTCAGGGAGTGGAGCCTCAGTCTGAGACGGTATGGAAACAGGCGGATAAATACGGTGTTCCGCGAATCGCATTTGCGAACAAGATGGATAAGACCGGTGCTTCGTTTCAGATGACCTACGATTCTATCAAGAAACGTCTTTCCGGAAATAAAGTTATCGCTATCCAGATGCCCATGGGTGAAGAAGACAAGTTCGAAGGAATTATCGATCTCGTTGGCATGAAGTCCTATACTTTCGAAGGAAAGATGGGGGAGAAAGTTATCGAAGCGGAAATTCCAGCACAGTATCTTGAAAAAGCACAAACAATGCGTCTCGATGTTATCGAAAAAGCCGCTGAGCAATCCGACGAGCTTATGGAGGTATACATGGAGAATGAGACACTTACTGTGGAACAGATTAAGAAGGGCCTTCGAATCGGTACGGTTTCCAGCTCTATTTACCCACTTATGTGCGGATCTTCTCTTATGAATAAAGGAGTTCAACTCGTACTTGATGCGGTAGTAGATTATCTTCCATCACCTCTTGACGTAAACGAAGGAACGATTACCGGTTCTGACGAAGACGATATCGAGAAGAAAATCACCTATAAACAGGATAAAGATGAACCTCTTACGGCTCTTGCGTTTAAGATTGCAACGGACCCTTTTGTCGGACGAATAACCTTTGTACGAGTGTATTCAGGGACTCTCAAATCAGGATCGTACGTATATAATCCTATCTCTGGACAGAAAGAACGTATCGGGCGTCTCCTTCAAATGCATGCAAACAATCGACAAGAAATCGATGAAATCCCAGCGGGAAATATCGGAGCCGTTATCGGACTTAAGGATACGAAAACGGGAGATACTCTCTGTGAAGTGGATAAGCCAGTCGTTCTTGAGCGAATGACATTCCCAGAGCCGGTTATTTCTATCTCAGTAGAGCCAAAAACAAAAGCGGATCAGGAACGTATGGGTATGGCACTTAGCAAACTTGCCGAAGAGGACCCTTCCTTCCGTGTAACATCCAATCCGGAAACGAACCAAACAATCATCTCAGGAATGGGAGAGCTCCATCTTGAAATCATCGTAGATCGAATGAAACGAGAATTCAAGGTAGAATCCAATGTCGGAGCACCTCAGGTTGCATACCGAGAAACCATTACTCAAAAAGTGGTGGACGCGGAATTTAAACATCAGAAACAAACGGGAGGTCGTGGACAGTACGGGCATGTTATCATCACCTTCGAGCCAATCACTTCAGATGAACGAAAGGCAGATCCAGAATTCAAAGAAGAGAATGTATTTATCAATAAGGTTGTCGGAGGAACGATTCCAAAGGAATACATCCCCGGTGTTGAAAAGGGTCTTCGTGATTCTTGGTCTCGAGGTATGATTGCTGGATATCCGGTGGTGGATGTTCGAGCGACTCTGACATTCGGTTCGTACCATGATGTCGATTCGAATGAACTTTCCTTTAAGATGGCAGCTTCAAAATGTTTCCGTGAGGCGGCAAAGAAAGCTCGACCAGCACTTCTCGAGCCAGTGATGCTTGTGGAAGTAAATACTCCAGAAGAATATATGGGAGACGTACTCGGAGGTATCAACTCGAAACGAGGTCAAATCATCGAGATGACAGAACGGGGAATGGCGAAGATTATCAAGGCATACGTTCCACTTGGAGAAATGTTCGGATACTCAACAGACCTTCGGTCCATGTCACAGGGACGAGCGACCTATGTTATGGAATTCTCTCATTACTCAGCAGTTCCGGCAGCTCTTACTGAAAAGATTCGAGCAGAACGTGGAGTGAAATTCGATGATGAAGAATAAAATGATTCATAAAAAACTCCCCCGTTTTTCGAACGGGGGAGTTTTTTATTCCGGATTTTTAATCCCCTCTATTGTATTTTCTTTTTTTCGTCTATAATAGGCTCAGTTTATTTCATAAACACTCTTTAATATTATCGGGCAAAATAAATGGATATGCTTTTGATATCAAGAGAATTACTGTATACAATTTTTGTTCTTGAGCACCTTACGTAAGTGCTAAAGTTTGTACGACATAAGTTTTTAGTGTCTTTAATTACTTTCTATCTCATTACTTTTTTCTCTATGAAAACTATTTTTCTGAAGAAATTAAGAAAAGCAACTTCCGGGACTCTTGTCTTCGCGTTGCTTTTTTCTATTTTAAGCCCATGGGGGAATGTGGCATTTGCTACTATAGACAGTACATGAAATACCGTTTCCGGTTGAAATAGTGGGCATATAAATCTTTCAAACTCCGGTGTGTATCCTGTAAATTTTAGTTTCAGCGGTACTTTGGATGCATGAGATGTTGTGAGTATAGACTTAAGCGGTTCCGTAATTTCATCATCAGGATTTACTGCTGCATGATGAGAAACCGGAGCTACGATTTACATTGATGCAACCGCATTGGCAGATTGAATTATAACTTTAAGCTGAAGCGTACTCACATCAACTTGAGTGGAGGTTTCTACAGGTATAACCTCATCTGGAACAAAGGATACGGTAGTTCCAATTATTACTTCTACATGATCCGTGGTAACGAATACATGATCCGCTACATTCAGTGGAATTACCGTTACGGAAACAAATTTCTCTTGAGCTACACTTAGTTATTCATGAGTAGCAAATAGTTCTCTTACTGGAACGATTGATTTGAACGGAACAACGGCCGAGCTTACCGGATCCGTTTCTGGGCTTGATTCAAATGCAACGTACTATTATGAAATCACCGCAATTGATGTAGTCGGAAATACTGTTACTTTGCCTGCCGGAACCTTCTCAACACCGTTTGATTTCGCGGCATTATATAACACTATTTGAACTGCCATCACCGCCTCCGGTATAGTGAATAACTTCACGGGAGTAACGAATGACAATGTAACCAATTTCTCTGGTCTCTATTTTGAAAAGTCCCAATACGGAAAGATATTATTCTCTACCTGATTGGATCTCACGAACTCCGGAACCATAGCATTCTTGCAAAGTCTTCCGAACTATCTCGATATGACGGATGGTCATATAGGCTTCAATGCATCTGGTTCGGTGTTTCAAAATCACGGAGCAGAGCTTTTTATGTACTTTACCGGAGCAAATGTACCAAATTTCTCTGGAAATTCTCTTGATTACGTCACTGCAAGAGATGAAGCTGGTAACCTCGTAGTAGATGCACTCAGTGGTTCAACCTTGCTTTGTGCCGTTTGAGTGGGGATTCCCTATCAGGTATGTACATTTGGAAGCAATCATTTCACAACATTCGACTTCAATCCGTATTTAACCAGCGTACACATAGAGTCAAATAATGCTTCCTGAGCTCTTGCAAAAACCTGAGATACTATAAGCTTGAGTTTTTCATGAAGCGAAACTCTTAGTTGAGTTACCGCAACTGTTGCAGGTCAACAGGCAACGGTGACCTGAGCAACGAATTCTTGGGTAGCCACCTATACTCTGACTTGAGGTGAAGCTCAATGAGCGCTTCCATTTGCCATTAGCTATTTTGATGTAAATAATAATATCGGAACATCCGTTACTGGAACAACCGATGGATCGAGCGTAACTTTTGATTCCGTAATTCCAACCGTCACTCTCTCCGGTTCCACTTCACAAACGCTCTCTGGAACGAGCGTTACCGCAGTAACTGTTGCTCTTTCCGAAACATCGACTAATTTCGCTTCCGGTGACGTAACCGTTACGAACGGAACTCTTTCTAACTTTGCGGGTTCGGGAACCGGATATACCTTCGATGTAACAGCCACCGGAGCAACTCCGATGACTGCCGTTGTTAACACCGGATCGTTTAGCGACGCCGGAGGAAATGTAAACGCTTCCGCATCCAATATCCTGAGTTATACCGTAGATTTCACTATTCCAACCGTCACCCTCTCCGGTTCCACTTCACAAACGCTCTCTGGAACGAGCGTTACCGCAGTAACCGTTGTTCTTTCCGAAACATCGACCAATTTCGCTTCCGGTGACGTAACCGTTACGAACGGAACTCTTTCTAACTTTGCAAGTTCGGGAACCGGATATACCTTCGATGTAACAGCCACCGGAGCAACTCCGATGACTGCCGTTGTTAACACCGGATCGTTCAGCGACGCCGGAGGAAATGTAAACGCTTCCGCATCCAATATCCTGAGTTATACCGTAGATTTCACTGCACCGGTAGTAGTACTGAGTTGATCAGCCACTGGAACTGTCAACTTCTGAAGCACCTATACGGATTCTGGAGCCACTTGGTCAGATAATCTGGATGGTACTGGTACACTCACTGCGAGTGGAACCGTCGATACTGCGACACTGGGAACCTATACTCTCAGTTACATAAAGACAGATGCTGTCGGAAATGTATCCAATACTGTTACTCGGTCCATTGAGGTTATTGCGACTCTGGTGACGGCAAGTGGAACCGTAGCATGACCAGCAGATTTAACTGGGTCTACAATAAGTTCAGGTAGCGGAATCGATACGAGTGCACTTGTATTGCTCGTCAATTCCACTTGATCGGATAGTGCTTCACTATCCGGTACACTTACTATATCAGGAGTAACTCTCATCACGGTTTCCGGTTCTACTTGGGATGGAATCCTCCTTCCTCCTACCAGTATCGCCAGCGGATCTACGGACAATGCAACTCTTTGAGAGTTATGAAGTCTCGTATCCCAAGATACCTCAACAGTTGACTATACAAATACTGTTTTACAAACAATACAGGCCTGATGAGGAAGCGGAGTTTCGCTTATCGCCAGCGGTGCTAATTTCCAAATTAGCGTACTTGTTTCACTCGGAACCGCATGAGATGTACTGAAACTCTTTAGATCTTCCAACGGTACAAGTTGGATTGCAAATACTCCCGATGCCACTTGTACATTGACCGCTTCAAAAATGTGTACATTCTCCACGGATCATTTGAGTTTCTTCTCTACGATAAAAACAACCTCTGTAGCGATTAGTCAATCCAGCTCAGGTGGTGGAGGGGGATCGATATCAAAGGATGTCTGTCCGAGTGGAGATTATACCGCAAGTTACTATGATGGATTATGCGGAACTCCCGAATCCCTTAGCGGAGCTGTTATTGATATACAAAAAACAAATAATGAAATTATCGTTACTACTACCACCGCAAGTGGTACAGTTACGAACGTATTCAATATCCCTGGTCAGGTACTCAAAACACTGAAAGACATACAGTTCAAGGATATTTCGAGCAACTGGGCAAAGGGATATATCGAAAAACTCGTTTCTCGATGAATCGTAAACAACACGGAGAAATACAATCCGGACAATAATCTGACTCGTGCAGAATTCCTCAAGATTGCCATGAATGCTGCTGGATGGAAGACAACGACTAACACGACAGTATTTAAAGATGTAGCATCTTCCGAATGGTATGCTCCATACGTTTCTCTGGCTCTTTCCAAGGGAATCATATCAAACAAGAATACGAATTTCCGTCCAAATGACACAATATCTCGTGCGGAAGCTGCAAAGATTATCGTGGGAATCTTCGGAGGAAACACGGCAAATAGGAAGATTACTTTCGCAGATGTCGATGCCTCTTCCGACCTTGCGAAATATATAGAGACTGCGAAGGAACTTGGTTTCTTCTCCGGACAGCTTATCGATGGAAAACTCAAATTCCGTCCAAACGATTCCATTACTCGTGCTGAAATTTCAAAAGTAGTCGTAAAAGCATTTAGTTTATAGTATTGAAAACGCCATAATCAAGAAAAAACTCCCCTCTATTAAAAGCAGGGGAGTTTTTTTAAAATAAATTTGCATTTTCAATATTTTCTCATATACTCCTCCCCGCTTCTGTTAATCATAGACCTATTATATTATGGAGCTGTAGCTCAATTGGTTAGAGCGTCCGCCTGTCACGCGGAAGGTCGCGAGTTCGAGTCTCGTCAGTTCCGCCATTACAATCAATTTTACACATGGGGTCTTAGCTCAGTTGGTTTAGAGCACCTGCCTTGCACGCAGGGGGTCAAGAGTTCGACTCTCTTAGACTCCACCATTTTCATTTTTCTATCTTATCTATCTATTTTTTTCTCTTATGGGAGTTAGTAACAAAAGACCTAGACAACTGAATTATTCGGTAAATGTCAAAGGGGCAAAATCTGGAAATAAGGTAGCAAATACCATTAAACACTATAAGAAACTCCAGGAACGCATTGCTTTTGAGGGACACACTACATGGCTTCTCAATGCTGTGGAAATCGTTCTCCGAAAGTTTAAAAAGTATTCTGTAAACATTAACAAAATCTAATTATGGCACGTCTCACAACCCATGCACACAAAAAGCTCAAACGAGCAGTAGACCGAATTACTCGAAAGATGAGAAAAGTTAACAAATAATTATTTGCTTTTTTTGTTTTTTCCATATTATTTATAGGCTTTTTTATTTATTTTTTATAATTTTTTTCTATTATGGCAACTTATGACCGTTCCAAACCACATATAAATATTGGTACTATCGGACACGTAGATCATGGTAAGACTACTACCACTGCAGCTATCTCTATCGTTCTTGCAAAAAAGTTCGGAGGAGATGTTACTGCTTTTGATAAAATTGATGCAGCTCCAGAAGAAAAGGCACGTGGTATTACTATCAATACTGCCCACATTGAGTATGCAACAGCTACTCGTCATTATGCACATGTTGACTGTCCAGGACATGCCGATTATGTTAAAAACATGATTACCGGTGCTGCACAGATGGATGCTGCGATTCTTATCGTTGCTGCAACTGACGGACCTATGGCACAGACTCGTGAACACATCCTTCTTGCTCGTCAGGTAGGTGTTCCATACATCGTTGTATTTATGAATAAATGCGACATGGTAGATGATGCAGAAATGCTTGATCTCGTTGAGATGGAAATCCGAGAACTTCTTACGAAGTACGAATTTCCTGGAGACACTCTTCCTGTTATCCGAGGTTCTGGAAAAGTCGCTCTTGACTTCCCGGAAGATATGGACAAGGCTTGGGGAGCAAAGACTATTCTTGAACTTTTCGAAGCTATCGAGAAATATGTACCAATCCCAGAACGAGCTCTTGATAAGCCATTTATCATGCCGGTTGAGGATGTATTCTCCATCAAAGGTCGAGGTACGGTAGTTACTGGTAAGATCGAACAAGGAGTGATCAAGGTAGGTGATACTATCGAAATCGTTGGAGTTCGAGATACTCAAACTACGACTGTTACTGGAATCGAAATGTTCCACAAACTTCTTGACCAAGGTCAAGCTGGAGATAATGCCGGTCTTCTTCTTCGAGGTATCGAACGAGAGCAGGTTGAACGAGGACAAGTTCTTGCAAAACCAGGATCTATCAAACCACATACGAAGTTTACTGCCGAAGTATACGTACTTACAAAGGATGAAGGTGGACGACATACTCCATTCTTCAAGGGGTACAAACCACAATTCTACTTCCGAACTACTGACGTTACTGGAGCGATCGAGCTTCCTGCAGGAGTGGAAATGGTTATGCCTGGGGACAATATCCAAATGACTATCGAACTCGGTGCTCCGATTGCGATGGAACAAGGGCTTCGATTCGCGATCCGTGAAGGAGGACGAACGGTTGGTTCCGGAGTTGTTGCTAAAGTATTGGCCTAATCGAATTTAATTTACACATCTCGTGTATCTTCATCTGTCCAGTATCACTTTTATTAAAGTGGTACTGGACGATGAGTATATACTTCTCTATTATCTTTCACTCTCTATGGCTTCTAAGAAAACAGCAAACATTCGTATTATCGTACGAGCATTCGAACACAAACTCGTTGACGAAGCAGTGAAAAAAATCGTTACAACCGCACAGGATTCTGGGGCTACTGTTGTAGGACCAGTTCCACTTCCAACGAAGATTGAAAAGGTAACAGTTCACCGTTCAACATTCGTTAACTCCGATGCTCGTGAGCAATTTGAAATTCGTCGTCACAAAAGACTTATTGATATTGTAGAGCCAACTGCTAAAACTCTCGAGCTTCTTCAATCTATCAATATCCCTTCTGGAGTAGGAGTAGAAATCAAAGTATCATAATTTATTCGTTTTTGTAATAATCCCTCTCGACTATGTCTCGCGTTTGTCAACTCACTGGTAAAAGAACCGCTGTTGGAAATAATGTTTCTCATTCTATGAGAAGAACAAAAAGAAAATTTTACCCAAATCTTTTTTGGAGAAATGTGAAAGATCCTGCTACAGGGGTAACTTTCCGTGTGAAACTTTCCGCAACTGCTATTAAAACACTGAAGAAAAAAGGTATTTTATAAGAGGGTAGAGAGGATGGTTTGTTCTATCTTCTTTTCACCGCTTTTGCCCTGGTGGTGGAATGGTAGACACGCAGGACTTAAAATCCTGTTCCTCATGGGAGTATGGGTTCAATTCCCATCCGGGGCACCAAATAGAAGCTAACAATCAAATTGGTTGTCTGGATGGGAATTGAAACCGCAGCGATACCGACGAAATAATGAGTCGGGAAAAGAATGTCTTGAATGACATTCTTCATCGCAAGGAGGTCCGAAGGAAATTCCCATCCGGGGCACCATATAATGATATATAATTTCAAAATAACTACTCATTAATAATTCTATTTTATGTTGAAGATTCGACTTTCTCGCTCAGGAAGAAAACATGTTCCATTTTTTCACATCGTTCTCACTGAACACAAACAATCCGCAAAGCACGGATATATTAAAGTTCTCGGATTCTATAATCCTATCACCAAAGAACTTAAATTCGATGAAAAAGACGCGGCACCATACCTTGCGAATGGAGCACAATACTCTGAAACTCTCGTAAAAGTTCTTGCAAGAACGAAGAAATAATATTTCAGAATAATCTCCTATTCCCTTATATTTTCTCCTATGACACCAAAAGATTTCCTTTCTTTTATCATCAATGCTCTGGTTTCTCATGAAGCGGATGTGGTAATAGAACAACGGGAGGACGAGCTTGGTACGCTCCTGACTCTGAAGGTAAATACTCAGGATATGGGTACTATCATAGGAAAAGAAGGGAAGACTATCAACGCGATCCGTACGGTTCTTCGTGTATACGGTTCTAAAATGGATGCACGTGTGAATTTAAAGGTCATCGAAGATTAATTCTCATTTTTTCTCAAAAAAAGGACTCTCTAAAAAAAACAGAGAGTCCTTTTTTGTATTTAAAAACTTTACTTTTCTGCTTAGGTGAATATAGTACGGAACAATACTTATTTCTCACCACTTTTTATGATAGATATAGCTTTTGCCGCAGGTTCTGCCATTGATCCAAATCAGGTATACCAACTTGATGATATTATTCGTGTAGGAATTGCTCTCGTGGTCCTTGTGTCCGGCTTTCTTTCCGTTATTTTTATCCTTTGGTGAGGGATGATGCTGATCTTATCCGGAGGAAAGGATGAAAAAGTGAAGCCTGCCATCAATAGTATCCGGTACGCCGTAGTGGGACTCATCGTTATTATTCTCTCCATATTCGTCGCACCGAAGGTAGGAGATCTTCTCGGATTGAATGTTTCCACCTATGTTTCCCCGAAAGTGATTTTCTCGACAATCCAGGATCTTTCCGGAAAGTTCTTCGGAAATAAGAACGAAATAGACCTCTCTCCAGGATCAACGGGAGGAGGAACTCTTCCTTCTGATTTTTCTGATTTATAAGAAAATAAAAAAAGTGTTACAATCACCTCACCCCTAACCCCTCTCCTAAAATGAGAGGGGAGTTTTTTTATGGGAACAATACTTTTTTTATTTTCTCTTCTACTTGGTGTTTTCCGAGCAGACAGTCATAGTAACGATACTCATGATACTTGATGGTGAGAATATTTCCTGTTTTTTCGAAGTTCAGATCTTGAACCGGAAAAGAAGAAAGCATCCCATTTTCCGAAGGATTTTGTCATAGAACAGTATTCCAATCGATATTCTCATTCCAGTTATTTGATTCGGTGATATTATGAGGATAGGGTATTCCCTCCGATATAACCTTGAGGATATTTCCAGCGGCACCCTCCAGAGACCCTTCTCATTTTACGTAGTGATGAAAATTATCGGAATACTGAAGAGTACTTCCATTGTAAAAATCTACTTGTACGATATGATTTCCAAACGTTGTCGGCAAGGGCGATATATTGTTTATCGTAAATTTATAGATGCTTCCTGTTGAAAAAGATTGAGCTCCTCATGAAAGAGTGTATTGAAGATTGGTTCCCATACTTACGACATCATCGGATGTTTGGTTTATTCCACTGAAAGTAAAATTTCCAAACATTGTCGGTGAAACAATGGACGGTATTCCTGAGAATGTAAACTTCAGCGTATCGGCGGAAAAATTTTTTGCAACTTGGAACGTACTCGAAAAAACAGACCCGTCTCAATCTCCATCCTGCAAACCGTATATTTTCCCATTTCCGCTACTCGCTATAAGGAGGGTATTCCCGGAGAAATACAAACTCGTCGGTTTTCGGATACCGTTTTCTCGTCCGAGAAGCTTCGTTATACTACCAGAAGGTATATCATAGGATAAAACCCGATCATTCATCGTATCGGCGATATACAGGTGGTTTCCGAACGATATAAGTGCACTCGGAGAGGAGAGTTCCGTATCGATTCCGGAATTTGTCAGGGTATTTCCCCGATGTCCCGTTCCTATGATTCGATTTGTTTCAGAAAAGACAGTGTTTTCGGATGATGAAAGAATGTATCCGGTAGCATTGTTTTGTTCTTGTGGAACCGCAAATTGTCGAAGAACGAGTTTCATGATGGTACCTGTTTCGCTTTCCGTCCCAGAATAACTATCGCAGTACCCGGTCTGGGTTTGAAGACCGAGAAAGGTTATCGGTGGATTCGGTCAATCAGTTGCGAGAAAAATACCAGTCAGATACCCTCCAGTAAAATCAGATCCTGTCGCATATATTCCGCTTTCGGAGATATTTCCGAGCACTCCTGTCAGTTGCTGTTCAAAAATATCATTTTTATTTCCTTCCCCCAACATTTTTTTTGTTGTCATATTCGATCCGAGCGAACTCGAGACAAACACTATTATACTGGTCATAAGAATGGCCGAAAGCGTGATTCCGATGAGGAGTTCTATCAAAGTGAATCAGTCCTTTTTGAAATGAATATTTTTTTCGGGTGTCATTTTCAGTTTTTTTTAATGGCTATTTCCAGTTTTATTGTAAGAACTTTCATTTTTTTTGCAAAAGAAAGAAGGATGTGATAAGATACTAACAATTATTATTAAACATAAAAATTATATGGGAGACATTGATTCTCGCTATTGAAATAATCAACAGAAATTGTCTGAATCTACAAAAAGTCAGATTGAATTTATGGTAAACGAATTTTTAACATCTACAGAAAAATGAAATCCTGAACAAGCGAATCAGCGAGAACTATTTTCAAGCTATATCCAGGGTTTAAATAATCATGAAAAAACCGAAGTAATTAAATATTTGGATGAAAAATTTTTTATGGAATCCAATCCCCGTAAAAAAAATGGAATACTGCAATTGAAAAATGATATAAAAGAGCAATCTACTATGCACTCCTCTAAGGAAACAAATAACAATATCCCATTCAATGTTGTATCGGGATATTGTGATATCGATACAATTGGAGGCTTTGCTGATGGTCGCTACTCTGTAATCAATGTATTTTGACCGGCAAGTACTCAATCTACTCCACATTACAATGATGAAAAGTTTCTCCAGGAAGGTTTTCAAAGATATGATCTCCATCTAAAAATGGATCGAAAAAGAAATTATTTTACTACAAAACCAATCTATATTCGGTTTGAGTCAAATATGACACGATTGGATCTAGGTTTTGAAGGAAAAATCTATTCAGTAATTATTCCAAGAGATTCAGTTATACGAGAGGGGATAGTTACATCACTTCCAAAAGGAGGTAGTATATACAGGGAATCCACTACTATTTCCAGACAGATGACGATTGATATATGATCAACCAATGCTAAACTTCATCTCGTTATTGATGTAGGAGTGATTCGTTAAGATTTTTCTCTTCCATACATTCGCAGGCTATTCTCATAAACCACCCTCTCAATTTCCGCACCATTTTCGGTTCGGAGATTTTTTATGGCATCGAGAACATATCGGACATTCGCCGGTTCGTTCACGGTTCAGCGAACCGCTTGCGGGGAGAGGAACGGAGCATCGGTTTCGATGAGGATTTTATTCAGAGGAAGGAGTTTTGCCGTTTCTTGCACGCTTGTGGCTTTCGAGTAGGTCACGATTCCCGAGAAACTGAAATATATCTCATCGGAGTACTCCATAAGTTCCCTCGCAAAACCGTAATCCTCGGAAAAACAGTGGATAATCGCTTTTTTCACTCCGAACTCTTTCAAGTATCGAAGAGTGTCTGTACGAGCCTCCCGAGTATGGATAACCACCGGGAGATTGTATTTCCGGGCGAGTTCGGTCATCGCAAAGAACAGCACTCGTTGGGTTTCTTTCTGTTCCGCTTCTTTTCCCGCTTCGAGGTGATAGTAGTCGAATCCAATCTCCCCGATAGCGAC
Source organism: Candidatus Altimarinota bacterium (assembly GCA_028713325.1). GTDB lineage: Bacteria > Patescibacteriota > Gracilibacteria > BD1-5 > UBA2023 > UBA1545. The sequence continues at coordinate 74,233 of JAQTON010000001.1, forward strand.
GATATATTCGCGATTCATAACAAGAAGTTGTTCGAGTTCTCGTACTTTCCCCGGGATTTCTTCAGTTGAGAGAGATTGTCCCTCGGTTGGATGGTATCCGATCGTGGCATAATAGGGTTCGTACTTCCTCGCGAGTTCTATCGCCTGTCGGCTCGTCTCGATATCGCATCCTATTTGGGTCGCATAACGGATATTATTCGCTTGCATATTCGCAACAATCTCGTCCTGACGATCGGCGAGTTCGGGGAAATAGGAGTGGGTGTGGGTGTCGAAGAGCATAAAGATTGTACCTAAAATAGATATGGTATTTCTGAAAATTTTTGTATAATAGGATTATTATATACATCAATAGGAAAAATGAAAACCAAAAAAGAAATCTCCCACATCCTCACGGAAATCGCTCGAATGTACCCCGATATCCGAACGGAACTCCGGTATGAAACGCCGTTCCAGTTCTTGATTGCGGTGATTCTCTCCGCTCAAACAACCGATAAGCAGGTCAATAAAATCACCCCCGCGATTTTTGCTCGCGTTCGCGAACCGGAGGATATGACGAAACTTTCTCTCGAAGAACTGGAAAGTATGGTGTCATCCGTGAATTTTTATCGAAACAAGGCGAAGTTTATATGGAAATCTGGAGAGAAACTCGCTCGGGAATTCGGCGGGGTGATTCCCAATGATCTCCATAAAATTCAGACGCTTCCGGGAGTCGGAATCAAGACTGCGAAAGTGGTGCTTGCGGTGCTTTACGATGCCCCGTATGTAGGAGTTGACACTCATGTGCATCGAGTCATGAACCGAATCGGTATCGTGAAAACGAAATCCCCCGAAGTGACGGACAGGATTCTCGAAAAGAAGCTGACGTATGAGCAAAAGATGATTATCCACCATCCTCTCGTGCTTTTCGGACGATACCACTGTATGGCGAGAAAACCGAAGTGCGGGAGTTGCCCGATTCGGGAAATGTGTGATTTCGGTCGACGAGGGTTGATTTCTGAGGGGAAATCGGTATAGTCAGAATAGTAAAAAATCATTCTCGCGAATAAGATATTTATTTCTCGTCCATATGAAGCCGGTAGCTATACTGAAACTTGCCGAAGCCATATGAACATCGAAATAAAAATCGTATCCACTCAAATGGAATATTCATTCATCATTTTCATTTTCTTTTCTCATGCACATCCTGAAATATGCTCTCAAAAATACGATTCGAAATCCCTTTCTGTCGTTCTCGTCGATTCTGGTGATATCACTTCTCGTGTTTTTTATCAATATTCTTTTTTTCATCGAATATGTCACTTCTTCCATCACTTCCAATATCAACGATCGGATGAGTATATCGTTGAATCTGAAAGCGGGATATGACGGGGACAATGCCGAGGTTATCGAGTGTATTTCCGCTCTCAAACAGGCGAGTACCGTCGTTCAGATACAGTATATTTCCCGCGAAGAGGCGTTCGAGATTCTGAAAAAACGAGATCCGGAACTCTCGCGAGTTATCGAATGAGACAAGGATAATCCGCTTCCATCCTCGATTGTCATCAAAAATATCCCTCTCGGAGAATATCCGAATATCGATGCGGTCGTGAAACGGTACACGGGGATTATCCAGTACGACGAAGAACGGTCGAAAAAATCGTTGACCGATTATCACGCTCAGTACGAACGAATCCAAGGGCTCATAAACATCCTCTTGTCCGTGCATTATGGAATCTACTCAATCATCGGATTCTTTATATTTGCGGTGTTCATTATCATCTACAACAGCATCGGAAACTTCGTATTTTTCTATCGCGATGAGATTAAAATCATTCGATTGGTGGGAGGAGAGAACTTCTTCATATACGGACCTTTTGCCATTCAGGGTGTACTCTATACCGGGCTTGCCTATATCATCGGGACTTTCGTATTTTCGCTTCTCGTGAAGAATATCAACTTCTCGCTCATTACAGATTTTCCCGTATTCATCGATAAATTCTTCGTTCTTTACGGACAAGTATTTTTCTTGGAATTTTGCGTCATACTCTTTGTGGGGCTTCTTTCCGGATTTCTCTCGTCTCGCCGATTTATCGGAAAAGAAAATTTGTCATAATCACCCCTTTTTTTATTATGTTTGATTTTCAAAAAATATTCGCCTATATTCGTTTTCTCGATGAGTTCCGAAAAATTAAGCGGGTTATGTACAATACTGGAGAAGATCGATTAGAAAATGATACAGAGCACAGTTATCAACTCACGATGGTTGCTTGGTATATTATGGAGGTATATAAACTGAATTATAATAAAGATTTGGTGTTACAGTATTGTTTGGTTCATGATCTTGTAGAAGTATATGCGGGCGATACATATATATATTCGCAGGATAAAGAGCATTTCGAATTGAAGTCCCAGAGGGAGATGGATGCACTTTTACAGATTCAGAAAGAGTTCCCGGAGTTTCCTGACTTGCTCCGACTTATGGAACGATATGAACACAAGAGTGACAAAGAGTCACTCTTTGTATATGCACTTGATAAAATTATTCCGGTCATGAATATGTACCTCGATAATTGACGAACATGGAAGGATGTGGATCTTACTAAAATAGTCATTACTATTGAAAAATTACGGGAAGTCAAAGATGAGAAAATCAGACAATCACCGGAACTCTACGGCATGTGGATGGAATTCGTTGCGATACTGGAAAGCCGGCGTTCGGAACTTTTTTTAGAATAATAATTACACACTTTTATGTTTCCAAAACACTATCATTTTATCGGAATCGGAGGCATCGGGATTTCCGCCATCGCCCGATACTATAAACAACTCGGAGTCACTATTTCCGGATCTACGGACAGCGATTCGGAACTTATTCATGTGCTTCAAAAAGAGGGAATGAGTATTGCCATCGGACATCGAGCAGAGAATATCCCACCGAATACGGATCGCATCATCTACACCAAGGCGGTTCTCGGTACGGCAAACACTCTCGAAGAAGGGTATCGGAATAATATTGAAATGATTGTTGGAACGGAAAGAGATACTCCTCTCATATCCTATCCTGATGCTCTTGCAGAGATCGTGAATGCGAAAAAGTGCATCGCCATCACGGGGAGTCACGGGAAATCGACGACGACCGCCATGGTAGGAGTAATGCTTGCCGGCTCTTCAATAGGCGGATCCACTCTTGTCGGGACGCAAGTACCGCAGTTCGGGGGATCAAATATCCACATCGAGCAGAGCGATTATTTTGCCATCGAGGCATGCGAATATAAACGGGCTTTTCTCTCCTATCATCCGTATATCGCCGTTATCACGAATATCGATCTCGATCACCTCGATTATTATCGTAATCTTGAGGATTATATTTCCGCTTTTCAATCGCTCATCAATCAAACGAGCGGATACGTGGTTTACGATATGGACGATGTAAATGCGCAGAAGCTCGATTTTTCGCAAACGGGAGCGAAACCGGTTCGAGTGAATCACGAGGGGTTTTTTGATACAGAGGGGAGTTTTCACGCTTTTCCTCCGATGAACCTGCAGGTTCCCGGCAATCATCTGCTTTTCGATGCCAAACTCGCTTTTGTCGTCGGGAAACTTGTTGGATTCGCGGATACATATATTACAGAGAAACTCGAATCCTATATGGGGTGCTGGAGGCGATCGGAGATTATTCGGACGACTAAGTGTGGAAATATTCTCATGTCCGATTACGGACACCATCCGACCGAGATTCGTCTGACGCTCCAGGCAATACATGATAAATATTCGGACAAGAAACTTTTTGTGGCATTTCAACCCCATCAACATTCCCGCACCCGTGAGCTTCTCTCGGAGTTTTTGACTTGCTTTGATGCTGCCGATGAACTTATTATTCCCGATATTTATTATTCCCGAGACAGTGATGAGGATGTCCGATATATGACCACCGAACGTTTTGTAGATACCCTGAAGAGTCGTTATCCGTTCGTACAGAATGGATGCGGTCTCAAAAAAACCGGAGAGTTCATAAAAAAATACGACAAAGAAAATCCAAGTAACACCATTATAGTGCTCCTTTGAGCGGGGGATATCGATATTCTTCGAGAAGAAATCATATAAAAAAGCTTTTTTATTTGCATTTCTTATTTTTTACCATACAATACCCAGTAAGTGTATGGAAGCAGAAGTTTGTTAGAATTTTCACCCCCTACATGGTTTTTATATTTTTTTTACATTTTTTTTATGAACGGAATTATTAAAGTAAAGAAGGAACAGCAGGGTTTTGGTTTTATCACTCCAGCTGATGGAAACAAAGATCTTTTCTTCCACTTCTCTGGATGTGTAGATAAGGTTGATGGATTCAACTCTCTTCAGGAAGGAATGGAAGTTTCTTTCGAAGTTCAAGATGGACAAAAAGGTCCTATGGCTGTTGATGTTCAAGCTATCTAATTTTCTTTTGAAAATCAAAAAAAGAGCCTCGAGTATTTGGGGCTCTTTTTTAATGTCTATTTTTGAGAATATATTCTACTTCTTCCTGAATCATCTCTTGAAGTCGTGGATAAAAAGACTTTTCAAAAGAGGTTCCTGTGTGAAGCCTTCGAAACGAGAGAATATCTCGATACTTTTCGAGGTATTCCGTATCAGTGAAGTTTTTTGTCGGTCAGAAAAAACGCGAAAAATCCTCAGCCACATTTTTTATCGCCTGTATTTTGATATCATCCGATATATTGAAGGGCTTATTCTTCATAACTATGTAGTTATCTATTAAATCTCTCTTCCACTTTCCTCCAATCGACGATATTCCAGAAATTCTCGAGGTATTTTGCTCGGGCATTTCTGTAATCGATATAGTAGGCATGCTCCCAGACGTCGCAGGTGAGAAGCGGGACATTATCTGTCGTGAAAGGGGTAAGAGCATTGGAGGTGGAGATAATATCGAGTGAACCATCGGGTTTCTTCACGAGCCACGCCCATCAGGAACCGAAGGTTTTGAGAGCGATTTCGTTGAAAGCTTTTTGAAATGCCTCAAAGGTTTCCCATTTTTCCAAAATCAGTTCTCCGATATTGGTTCCTTCCAATGTATTTCCATAAGGAGTGAGTCCTTCAAAATAGAAGGTATGATTCCAAGTCTGAGCGGCATTATTGAAAAACGGTCCAGCTGGAGCGGTTTTTACAATCTCTTCGAGAGTCATATTTTCAAATTTCGTTCCAAGAATAAGTCCATTGAGATTATCAACATATGTTTTATGGTGCTTTCCATAATGGTACCCAAGTGTTTCCTGGGAGAGATAAGGTTCGAGTCCATCAAGAGCGTAAGAGAGAGTGGGGAGTGTGTGAATCATAGGAATTTGCATGAGAAATAAGATAAATCATTGTAATTATTTTCCGAGAGAAAGCAAAGAATTGCTAAATATTTTGCATATTTCTTCGTTATCCATATATTACTCCAGTATATTTCTTCCCTATTTTTTATGAAAAAACTCCTTTTCCTCCTTCTCCCATTTTTCCTCCTCTCCTGTGGTGAATCGACACCAGTCGCTCCTCAGATTTCCAAAGATATCGAGAGTGCTGTTTTCGGAGCTCCGTCGAGCAAAGTACAACTCACTATTTTTGCGGATTACGAGTGTCCCGCCTGCATCTACTTCGAGAAAACCATCGGACAAGAGCTCTATGAGAAATATGTGCAGACGAATAAAATTTCGGTAACTTACAAAAACTTCCCCCTTCCGCAACACAAGAACGCCGAGCGGGATGCACTCGCGGCACTCTATGCCCTGTCTAACGGGAAGTACTGGGAATTCAACCTTCTTATGTACGATCTTGAAGATCAGAAGAAAGGGGATAAAGTGACCGACGAAGAACGAACAGTTCTCGGGAAAAAAGTGTGACTCGATCCGGTAGAGATGCAGAAAAGTCTCGATGAAGGATGGTATCGGAATCAGATTGCCAAAGAAAAAAAAGAAGGAGAGGCTATGGGGCTCGAAGGAACCCCTTCGGTCTATCTCAATGGGAAGATTATGAAATTCAAATCCAAAGAGGAGTTTTTTGGAATAATCGATGCGGTATTGAAAATATAAAGATTGCCAATAAAAAACTTCCGAAATTTCGGAAGTTTTTTTTAGAAAATTATTTTTTAAAGATTGTGAGGCTTCAAACGGAAAAAAGTTTTCAGAGGGGGAACATTGCTCTGTTTCCCTCCGGATTGCTGGAAATATTTTCCGGATTTGCTATAAAAATAACAGTCGTTCTCATAGCGGAAGCATTTTTTATTCCGTAGGTAATTTTTACTTCGTAGACGGTGCTCGATCCGTATTTTCCTTTCGACTCGATATTCTGGCTTATAATCTGACCGATATCTTCCAGATTTTGAACATTCGCGATAATGTCAATAGTATAGTGAGAATCGCTTATGACATTGATTTTTTCACTTCGAGCCACTTTATAGGCCATTTGAATTCCCGGAACATTGGTGGACATTTCGGTATATCCCTTTTGTTTCATATATTCCTGATACGAAAGCTGTTTTGCTTCGGTTTCCTCACGAAGTTTTTCGGTTGGAAGGGGCTGCGACTTTGTTTTTTCCGATGTCATAATGGATATTGATAAGAGATAATGTTCTTATTGTACCATACATGGAGAAATATTGCAAAAAATTGAGTTTTTCTATTTTTCCGTATAATCTTCCCCAGACACTATTCTTTATCTATTTTGTATGAAAAAACTCTTTATCGCCGTTATGGTTCTTGCGACCATTGCCTTTGCAAATGCGGTGTACCTGACGAATCAAGCATACACACTCAAGACGAAAATGACGGAATCCGCGGGAATGTATTCCACTTTCTGCGATTTGAACAGCACGTTCTCGTGTTCCAATGTCCTTCTCTCGCCGCGAGCTCAGTTTTTCGGATTTCCCTTTCCCGCTCTCGCGATGGTGGTCTATCCGATTATCTTCCTGGTAGCTCTTCTCGGATATCTCGGAATCTGCCGAAAAGCCTTCCCGATTCTTGCCGGAATGGCACTCGGGGGAATGTGTTTCAACGGGTACTATATCTATCAGGAAGCCTTTTATATCGGGTCGTACTGTCCGCTCTGTCTGGTGTGCTCCGCGATTATCGTGAGTATATTCTGGATTTCTTTGTATGGAATACAAAAGAAATAATTAACAAAATGAAGAATGAATTATCCTCCAAAATATCGGAGGATTTTTTATTTCCTTTTTCCAGTTTTTTCCATATAATCTCCCTGATTCTTTTGCTCGCTTCATAGAATAAGGGATGCGGGATAGGACTGAGAAATACCTTCTCATTCGTATCTCTCCACTCTTTCTATCTGACAGAAAAAGAAGATTTATCTTTTTATTTTTATGTTTTATGATAGCAGGACTCTCCGATCAGAATGCCCTCACCAAGGCAATGGTCACCAAGACGTACGACATCGGTGGACGAAAGATTACTTTTGAAAGCGGACGTCTCGCACTTCTTGCAGACGGTGCGGTGGTGGTACGCGATGAAGAAGGAAACTATCTTCTGACAACAGTGGGAATCAAGCGAGAGGTGAATCCCACTGCGAGTTTCTTTCCCCTCTCCGTGGAATTCCAAGAGAAATACTATGCAACAGGAAAAATCGGGGGAAATCGATTTATGAAACGCGAAGGACGACCATCGGAAGCCGCGATTCTCAATAGCCGACTCATCGATCGTCCGATCCGTCCGATGTTTCCGAAGGGAACCCTCAACGACATCCAGATTATCTCGACTATTATGTCCTCTTCCGGAGCTTCGGATTACGGATTCTATGGAGTGACGGGGGCTTCGCTCGCTCTTCAATTGGCAGGTGTTACCGAGTTCGAATGACCGGTTGCGGGGGTTCGTATCGCACTTCTTCCAGATGGGACTTTTAAGTTTGATCCCACTTTTGTGGAGATTAAAACCGCTCTTCTCGATTTGACCGTTGCCGGAACCGAAGATGCCATAACTATGGTGGAAGCTCAGGGACAACAGGTGGACGAGGCCACTATGGTTCGTGCATTCGAATTTGCTCACTCTATTATCCGAGAGCTCGTACAGGCACAATCCGATTTTTTAACGATGTACAAGCTCATTCATACTCTTCCGGAGGTGATTTTGAGCGTTAAATCCATCGATGAATCGCTTTTTGATCGAGTGGATCGATATGTGACCGATGAAAAAATAGAACACCTCTATCACGTGGGAAAAACAGAATTTCATGATCGACTCGTTATACTCGAGACGGAAGTGAAAATAGCTCTTGGGTATACCGGAGATTCAGAAGCGATGAATGCAGCGGAGATTGAAGATATCGTCTATAGTGTGGTCAAGAAACATATGCGAAAAAATATCCTCGAAAAGGGACTCCGTCTCGATGGTCGAAAGGCCGACGAGGTTCGTCCGGTTCGCGGAACCTTTGGGATTCTTCCGCGGGTACACGGATCCGCACTCTTTCAGCGGGGGATTACTCAATCGCTTTCGATTGCAACACTTGGAGGTCCCGGAGATATACAGATCGTTGACGATATGTTTGAAGAAAGTACGAAACGTTACATCCATCACTATAACTTCCCTCCGTTCTCCGTTGGTGAAGTGAAGCCGCTTCGCGGTATAGGACGACGCGAAATCGGACATGGACGACTCGCAGAAAAAGCTCTGGAACCGGTATTGCCGGAACTTACCGAGTTCCCCTATTTTATGCGTGTCGTATCGGAGATTACTACCTGTAACGGTTCGTCTTCCATGGCATCCGTTTGCGGATCGACCATGGCACTTATGGATGCAGGGGTGCCCATCAAGGCACTCGTATCGGGAGTTGCGATGGGGATGATATATGATGATGAAACAGGAAAATATGTGGTACTTTCCGATATCCAGGCTCAGGAGGATTTCCTCGGAGACCTCGATTTCAAAGTAGCAGGAACGAGCAAAGGTATCACGGCACTTCAGATGGATTGTAAAGTGAAGGGGCTTGCTATGGAAGTGATCGGAAAGGTATTCGCCCAGGCGACCGGTTCACTCGCTCATATTCGAGCCGAGATGACTCAGGAATTGAAAGCTTCACGCCCAAATCTCTCTCCTTACGCACCGTTTATCCTCTCGATATTCGTTCCGGAAGCGAAGATGCGAGAAGTAATCGGAAAGGGAGGAGAAACGATTCAGGGAATAGAGCGAACCTATGGAGTGGAAGTGAATCTTGCCGATAACGGACAATGTTCCATTACCGCCAAGAATCAAGCATCCGGTCAAGCGGCACTCGATGTTATCAAGGGAATTCTCAAGGATGACGAAATAGGAGATATCCTCGAAGGGAAGGTCGTGAAGATTATCGAAGGAGTGGGAGCTATCACCGAATGGGCAAAAGGAAAATCCGGAATGATTCATATTTCTAAAATCGCGAAAGAGCGAGTGGTAAATATCGAAGATTTCCTCAAGGTCGGTGATGTGGTTCAAGTGAAGATTATCGCGGTAGATAAGGAGAAAGGACGAGTGGGACTCGAAAGGATTATCGCAGAATAGGGCAAAATAAAAGGACGGCCAATGACCGTCCTTTTCCCTTTATATGAGTGCTCTCTTCATACGATTCTTTGCACTGTGTCAGTCGTCACCAGACAGGGGCGGGAGCACGTCTCACCCTGCGAATCGAGATAGATTGTCAACCTCCTTTATTGATTGATTTCCCCCGAGCCTTCGCCGGGATTCCTTTTGGTATCTTCCGAACCATCATCGCCCGGAAGGCCGTCGTTTTTGTTCAAGAAACCTATTGTGAGTTTTATGATTTGTTCACACCTCCATATTTTTGTTAACGGGGAAAGCCCATCCTTTATAGTCTAAATTGTTCTTTAGTCAATTAATTTTTCAAAAATGTTTGTATTTATCCTCGGTCGGGAGTTCCGGCTCTCACTCGCAGAAATCTATAGTCTTTTTCCTGGAGCAGTTTTTTCAGGAGCCAATGAACAGATAGCTCTTATAACGAACGTTTCCGAAAAGGAGGTTTGTGCGAGATTTGCTCATATGGGCGGGATTATTAAAGTGATTAAAATCCTCGATGAAGTGAAAGATGTGCCGGATTTCATGACGGTGGCAAAGAACTATCTCGAACGGGTCGATCGGACAAATAAGGTTCCATTTGCTGTTGCGGGATATGGAGAGAAATTTGATAACTTTGCCACCGGACTTCGTATCAAGAAATTCCTCAAGTCTTGCGAAGATAAATCTTTCCGACTCGTCAATAAAGAGCCGAAGAATATTAACTCGGCAGTATATAAGAAAGAACATCTTGCCGAATCTCATACGGAATTGAACTATGTAAAAATAGGAAAGAGCTCCTATATGGGAATCACGATTGCGTATCAGGATGTGGATGCATATGCAGCTCGAGATATGGACAAGACCCGCGATATGGGAGTCGGGATGCTCCCTCCGAAACTTGCTCAGACCCTCATCAATCTCGTAGGAATTCAATCCAATGACCATTCTGCAATATATGATCCGTTCTGTGGACTCGGAACGGTGCTTATAGAAGCGGCTCATATGGGATATGACACCGTATATGGAAGTGATCTTTCCTCTGCCATGGTTGTGGCAGCGAATAAGAGTATGGGGGAATTTGCCATTAAAAACGATATCGATCTCGATGGATGTATCTTCGAGTCAGATGCTTCAAAAATCGCGGCAACCATTCCGGAAAAAATGAATATAAAAACAACCTCCATCGTCTCGGAATGATATCTTGGGGATGTTCTCGGTGCAAAAACGGTTGCCCCCGACAAGATTACGGAACAATGTCGAAAACTTGCCCGAATCTATGATTCTATGTTTCGAGATCTCCGAACCATCGGATGGAGAGGAACGATTATCCTCTGTTTCCCATTCTGGGATAATCGAGGAAAAGATGTCTTCTTTGAGGATATCATCCCGATTATCGACCGATACGGATTTGAACGAAAGGAACTTCTCTGAGAGAATATTCCATTCCGCACAACTCCACATTGAAGCCTTCTTTACAGGCGTCCCGGACAGACGGTCGGACGTGAGATATACAAGCTCCAACTCCTTCCGAAAGGGGAGCTTGGACTCAAGCTCTAGAATAAAAACACTCCCGAAAATTCGGGAGTGTTTTTATTCTAGAGCTTCTTTTTCTACAGGAAGTATCTGAATATTTTTGATAAAATAGGTTTTAATTTTCGGATTCTGTTTGAAGTCGAGAGAGAGGATATATTCAGGTGTATCTTTTTTGTTTTGTAAGATATCAAGTTTCTTCAACTCTGTTGGATTGTGTTTATTTCGGAGAGTGAACAGGTAACTTATAGGTTTGATAAGAAAATCTATATTTTCGGTTTTCTCTTTTTTTGTAAGAGTAATTCGGACACCCCCATCAGGGAGGAAATTACGAAATCCGTTGATGATAGTATCTTCAGCCTCACATATAGTTGCGAACTCATTCTCTAAAATACCCTTTCTTACGGTTGTATCTAATTTTGAAAGCTGTTGCCTTGAAAGATACTGAATGGCTCCGAGCGTCCCTTCCGGAAAATCTTGATATTTGGATGTTTCTATGAGCTCGGCAGAGAGTTCTTCGAGAAAAAGTTCTGGATTCATAAAAATGATATGATTATTGGGTTTTTATTATTCTCCTCCTCGTCAATATTTTCCTAAATTTGGAAAAATCTTATTCATAAGTCCATAAGCTCAGCTCTCCTTATATTTTGGAGCTTCCGCTGTTGGTGATTTTGCAACTACATTAAATGACAAAGCTTTAATTCAGAGTTCTGTCTTAAGTTCATCTGCATCACATTGATTTAGAAATTTTGCAAGATTTTTTTTATCTTGTTCAGATGTATGGGTATCTTTCTTATATTCTCCAAGTGCGGTTTGCAGTGTCTCCGTTGTTGTACCAAGAGCACTAGCTATTTTATTTGGATCTTTTGCTTTTAAAGATACGCCTTCTGCCTCAAAATTCCTTCCTATATCAAGACCTGCCATATATATAAAGTTAACAAATAATAAATATGTTGAAATTTCTAAAAATCAAGATTCATATCAAGATTTTTACGCTCCTCTTCCTCTTTTTTTATGGTTTTCTCTTGGTTATTAACTCTATTGAAAGCATGAACATTTTGAAGTTGTTTAGTTCTAAACTCCAAAAGTTTTTCTAATACTTCGGTGAGTTTCTCGTCCGATGATTCAGAAAGTTCTGTGTATGTATTCTTAAGAGTATCGTCATCAAGTTCATAGAGGGAATTTAATTGTTCGAGTATTGTTTGTAGAATTTGTTCTTTTTCCATAATGGATTATTTATTTGGTACACTGTAATAATACTTCATATACCTCTTTTTGTCAAAAAAATCACCTCTTTTCTCCAAACCACCCTCCAAAACTCATCCATTAGCACCAAAATACAAAATGTGCTAAAAAAGTTTTGACAGGAGAAAAAATATCGATATTATAGGGGCAAGAGTTTTTTTAAGACTCATTTTTACTCATTTATCTATTACTCACATGGCAAAAATTATTGGAATCGACCTTGGAACCACGAACTCGTGTGTTGCCTTTATGGAAGGAGGACAGGCGAAGGTTATCCCGAACTCGGAAGGGGGACGGACGACTCCTTCGATTGTAGCGAATAAGAAGGGAGAAACTATCGTCGGGATGCCTGCAAAACGTCAAGCGGTCGTGAATCCTGCTCAGACTATCTACTCTGCGAAACGTTTCATCGGACGGAAGTTCTCGGAAGTTACGGAGGAACTCAAGAATATCTCCTTCAAAGTAACCGAAGGTCCGGACGGAGGATGTCTCATCGAATGGGACGGAAAGGGTGTTCGACCGGAGGAAATCTCCGCAAAGGTTCTTGAAAAACTCAAGAGCGATGCCGAGAAATTTCTCGGTACGACTATTACGGAAGCGGTTATCACCGTTCCCGCATACTTCAATGACTCGGAACGTCAGGCAACGATTAATGCCGGAAAGATTGCCGGACTCGATGTAAAACGAATCGTGAATGAACCGACTGCCGCAGCTCTTGCCTACGGTATCGACAAATCTCACGACCATAAGATCGCCGTGTACGACTTCGGAGGAGGAACCTTCGATATCTCCATTCTCGATATCGGATCGGAAGGGACGTTTGAAGTACTTGCCACCAATGGAGACACGCATCTCGGAGGAGACGACTTCGACCAACGTATTTTCGAATGGGTGATGTCTGAATTTCAGGCAAAAGAAGGAATCGATCTCCGAAAGGACGCAAGTGCCGTACAGCGAGTACGAAGTGCTTCGGAACAGGCGAAAATCGAACTCTCGAGTGCGACTTCGACTGAGATCAATCAACCGTTTATCGCGATGAACGACGGGGTTCCGAGTAATCTTAATGTGACGCTCACTCGTCAAAAGTTCGAAGAACTTATCGCCGATCTCGTGGAGCGTTCCATCGAGCCGTGCCGAAAAGTTCTGAAAGACGCCGGAGTGAATATCAGTCAAATCGACGAGGTTATTCTCGTCGGAGGTTCGACTCGCGTACCGCTCGTCCTCTCCAAAGTGGAGGCATTCTTCGGAAAGAAACCAAATGCATCAGTGAATCCCGATGAAGCGGTGGCTCTCGGAGCCGCGATTCAAGCAGGTATTATTCAGGGAGACGTAAAAGACGTCCTCCTCCTCGATGTTACCCCGCTCTCTCTCGGAATCGAGACACTCGGAGGAGTCATGACTCGGATGATCGAGCGAAACACGACTATCCCGACTTCGAAATCTCAGGTGTATTCCACCGCAATGGACAATCAGGATTCCGTAGAAATCCATGTTCTCCAAGGAGAACGCGAGATGGCTTCGGACAACAAAGATCTCGGACGATTCGTCCTCTCCGGTATCGCCTGAGCTCCACGAGGAGTTCCGCAGATTGAAGTGACTTTCGATATCGATGCTTCCGGAGTCCTTCATGTGACTGCCAAGGATAAGGGAACCGGAAAAGAACAGAAAATCACCATCCAAGGTTCGACCGGTATGGACGACAAGGAGGTTGACCGACTCGTAAAAGAGGCGGAAGCGAACCGAGAATCCGACCAGAAGAAGAAAGAATCCATCGAAGCCCGCAATCACGCCGATAGTGCCGTGTACCAAGCCGAGAAGACTCTCAAAGACAACGAAGGCAAGTTCGACGCCGCTCTCGGAACCGAAGCTCAGGCGAAGATCGAGGAACTTCGAAAAGTGCTCGGAGAAGCCGACGCTTCCAAGGAATCCATCGATGCTGCTATGAATCCACTCAATGAAGTCATGATGAAAATCGGACAGGAGATCTACTCCAAAGGCGGAACTCCCGAGACGGAAGAGGGAGTGAACGTAAAAGACAATAACGAGAAGAAAGAAGATGAAAGCGTAGATGCGGAAGTTGAGGAGAAATAAGATATTTTTGAAAGAAAAATCCCCAACGAAAGTTGAGGATTTTTTGTAATATGGATTTGAATTTTAATTTTTCACACAATAAAGAAGAGCAACATTACGGGGACGAGTTTCAGAGCCTCCTGTTGAAGATACACCCATCCCAGGAACTATACCACTATTATTTGAATCTGTAGCTGCCGGATAATATGTATTTGCATCATTCCATGAGGTAGAAGAAGTATCAACAACATTAGACGTATTATGAGTATGATTAGCAAATATATCAGCTTGCGAACTTCTAAGAGTACGCCCTATATCCACCCCTCTTCCGTTATCAAGTCCACGGATGAATTCCCCTCGGAGATCAGGTCTTCCTCCGCCCCCGTCTGCTATAGTCCATCCTGTCGGACAACTTGCGAGATTGAAAGCAATGACAGCCCCCGATGGTGAGAGAGTAGAAATAGTCGTCGTTTGAGAAGTAATAGTTGCTTCTGCACTTGTGAGACGGGTATTTAGTTCGTTTACATTGCTCATGATTGTTTGCATAAGAGTGCTCGTTAATGGTTTCCCCGAGTCCGCATCGCTGAGTACGAGATTGGTATAAGCAAATACGAGTACATATCCTGTCACAAGTGTGAGAGAGGTTATGAGGGAGAGACGAGAATAGAGACTTATATTTTTAAAGAGTTTCATACGATGAAAAAGTAAAAAAATAAAATACAAGCACAAATAGAATCTATTATCGTTTTTTTTTTTTTGTAAATCAAGTTTCATTTAAATAATCCCCCAAATTTTTGGGGGATTATTCGTGATTTCTGAGGTGATTAGAATCCTCCTTCTGGGACTAGCTTATATTTTCGTTTCGGTTCCGGTTTGTTGTGTCCTCCTCCATCGAAACGTTTCTTCCATACGGGGATATCTCCGAGCCGATTATATGCGATGTTTCTCACAGCGGATTCTTCTTCCTCCAATCGAATAATCTTATTATATCGTCTGAGCACTTCTTCACTGATAAAAAGTAAAGAAACATGTATCTCATAGGATATAGCCTTCTCTTTTTCTCTGTCTATATCGATTACGAGCATCGACTGATTCTCAAATTGTATTCCTGGTATGGATCAGAGAGGTGCTATTTGTTCAGAATCTCATTCTGGAATAGCAAGAATATATCACTTTTTTCCGGTAATATCCCTTCATTCTTCCAGAGAAGTGCCCGGAAGCTGAAAAAGATCTATGAATTCGGTATTATGGGAAAAGAAACCCATCATTTGTTGCCATGTTTCATAAGGAATTCCCATTTCTTTTGCTATGATACGGTCCTGATCGTGGAGCGGAAGGCTTTGAGAGAGTGTATGGAGTACGAGAAATCTCGACTTCATTCGTTGCAAAAAAGAGGGATTTTCATGAAAGATGCGTATCTTCTCGGAAACGAAACCCAGGATATTTTTGCGTATCTGTGTTTTTATTCCATCCATTTCTTGATCTTCCACGGGCTCAAGGAGTATCATATAATCCTCTTTGGCAACCATGTATATCCATGCTTCCGCAAGCTCCAAAGGGGATTGCCATATGGTGGGACTGAGGAGAGAAAAGAATGTCTCAAAACCGCGGGCACTTTCTTGAAGTTGTTGTATTATTCGATCTCCGGATTCTATTATGTAGAGTGCGGATCGCACCATTCCTATATTATTATTTTCCGAAGGCATGTTCATAAGAAGCGGAGTATTAATTAGTGCAAGTGTGTATAACGATATTTTTTACAAAGTCAAATATTATTCATAGGGGGTGAAAAATCCTTCAGGATTTTTCTTCTGTTTTTCCTTCAAAAATCTCTTGCAAATATCCCCAAATATGATACTATACAAGGGAATTACTATAGAATCAAAACTCCAAAAAATCTATGCACTATTCACGAATCCAAAAATGGCTCTCTTCCTTTTTGATTTTCTCTCTCCTTTTTCTCCAGACTTTCGAGGTTCCGGTGCTCAATACTACGCAAGCGGAAGCCAAGGTGAACGCGGATATCGTGTCTTTTATCGTGGATGATGCCATCTATAGCGGGGCGGTAAAATCCCGGGTTCTCCAGTACGCACAGGATGTGCAGGCGTACCTTCCGAACACTCGGGTCGTTATTTTCCCGGTTCAAAAAACCGCGAATCCTTTTTCGATCGCTTCGGTTAATGAGAAGCTTTTTTACGAAGGGGACGGCGAAGGGCTTTCTCGACTCGTCGGAACCGTACTTATCGGAGAAGTTCCGCTCCCGGTAGTTCATAAGGAGGAAAGAGCGTTTATGAGCGTATATCCGTACGTGGATTTTGACAATAAGAGTTTTGTGTACGATCAGACCAGGAATAGCTATGAATACACGACCAAAACTTTGATCGATGAGAAACCGGAGATTTGGCACTCGGTAATTCGACCTAATACGGGTGACGCAACCAAGAACGAGAGTGAGCTCGTCACTTTTTTCAACAAAACGCATGATTTTTACAATAAACAGGGGCTTTTTTCTCCCGAAAACACGCTCTTGGAACCGCGAGTTTTCTATATGGATACTTTTCATGATCAGGAAACCAGTAGTCCTGAGATGTGGAAATCGTACAATCTGTATCTCGAGAATATTGAAGACATCGCGTACAATCGTTTCAATAAATATCTTGCCAAGAAGCTTTATGATGCTTCGCAGGGGTTTTATAGTCTCGGTAGTGCATCGGCAACAAATTCAGCTATCAAGTCCATTCTTGAGGCGTATTCCGGTTCCACTTTAGATATCTCTAAGGCTCCGGATATCACGACCAAAGACATCATAGAAAAATCGGTGAAACAATTTTTCGAAGTATTCAATGCGAAGTATATGGGGGATGTTCTTCGATATGTGTATAATGCCGGTCGATACGGGGATGCGAATAACGTTCGGGCAGACAGCACTCCGGTGATGATTGCCAAGAAAGATCTCTTCATGAGAACTACCCTGAAAGATGTGAATACCGCTCTTGAGTGAGCGATAGACACTCTTCTCAAAAACTCACTCGCAGAGAAAGTGAAGATTGCCACATCTTATGCAACCACCACTCGAACCCGCACACCCATATCTTCTGCCGGTACAACGGGCGGAACATCATCCGCTCCTGCTTTTCGAACGAAAACTACCACAAAAATTTACAAAAATTACCTTTTTGGACAAGACGCCAGTACGATTACCGACATGAAACAATGTACCATTGTTCGAGGAAGCACTCTTACCGTGGAAGCGAATCGCGGATACAATATAAAAAATGCGGAACTCGATGCGAATCTTTTGCAAGCGGACCTTCCGAATGCCGCATGTTTTCGCGGTGCTACCGCTGCGACGAGCTCCTACTGGTGAGGAAATTCTCCATTGAATTTTGATACAAACAAGGCACAAAGCGGAGAAATTGTCCTGAAATCTCATGGATATAAAGGCTTTGCAAAGCCGATTTATGATATGGCCGGTTCCCGAGAACTCGATTCCAATTCTCCTCTTCATATAGCGACTCCACTGGATTGTCTCGATAACAGTATGTTGCTCCAACCGTACATTATTGGGACTAATGAAGACGGAACTCAGGAGGGTTGGCCGATAGAGACGAACGGAGAGCGTTTCAGCTGTATCACCGAACATGAGCCTCTTGCCACGCCCATTTCCGATTATTCTGCGTACCTCAATAATCTTCCCCTGGAAAACTGTACCACTTCGAAACTGGAGCTCGACGGAGCGACGATACGAGAAGTTACCGATGACACTTGTGAATTCGTCAACAAGATAAAAGTATATAGTTTCAAAACACTCACCGGTTCCAGCATCATGGAGCACAAGTCTCCCACTGACGAGGAGTACGGTATAGAACTTTGAGAAATGGTAACCCCTTCCCTCCCATCTGATCGGGAGAGATATGTCGATTATCTCGACAAAAACTTCGCCTATAAAAAAATAGTTTATCCGAATTTTTTTCGCATAACTCTCTCTGGATCCGAGCTTAATTATCCTGCTGCAACACTCAAGATCAAGAATCTTTTGGATGCAAAAACCGCAGAGATTCAAGCACTCGGCGGTACCATCGATCTCTACCGGATTTTGAGTGCCGATGAAAAAGTGTTGAATGCGGTTATAGAAGGAGTGATTTGGAATAATATGAAGAATGCGACTCTCAAGTATTCAAATACTTTGGAGCGAAGCCTCAATATCGATGGGGAGCAAAAAATCAGTGCCAACGATACAAAGAACGATTATGAGATTGCGTATCTCGGAGCACCCGGTGATGCGAAGAATATGTATCTCAAGGTGGATCCGGAGGCCAAGTCTCCTCCCTCGGCAGAAGTGGCCGGTATTATGGACCAAGTAAATAATTATCATGGACTTATTGACGGAACGAATATTGCCAATGTTTCGGGTGAACCGGTATTTACATGCGGACCGCCGGAATGAGTTCCTCTTTGGGAGTGGTTGCCGGCGATATTTTGTTGGCTTGGAACTATTCTCCCACCGACCATCAGTGCGGGAAGTTGTGGCGGATCCAACGGTAAAACAGGGAATCCACAGAATACTCCTTCCACTTTTGCGACTCCTGCAAATGCTCTCGATGCGAATGGAAACGGCGTACTCGACGGGTATGAACTTATCGGTACCACCACCGGAGAATTGAAACTTCGAAATGGGGAGAAGGTTTTTGGATACGGAGAAAATGTGCCACTCGAAGCAGAACTCAGAAAAGACGGAAAGATTATCGATATCGACAGTTTTAACGTGATCTCTTTTGATATCAAAAAACTCACAGTACTGTCCTCGGCACAACATCCCGCTTCTACAGTGGTATACGACCGAAATGGAACCGGGACGATTGCCAATATCGACAATATCCTCCCCTATATCAATTTCCAACCGATGGAAATTCGGGCGCAAAATGGTCTTGCGAGCTATAATTTTTCTACGAAATACGATGACGTTGATGTAGTATTCGATGCACGCATTTTCACGAAAGATCGTTACGGAAAAATTATCGTCGACAAGAGATCAACACCGATGACTGTCTCCGTGCGTTCCGAGCGAATCTCTGTTCAGAGCAAAACAAAGAACCAAGCTCTTCCATTCGCTTTCAGTTCTATTATCGAAGCGGGAAACCCGAATGGTGCTCTTTTTAATCTCAAAAAGATAAATAAAGATGGAATAATACTTTCCGAAAATCTTCCCTATACTCTGAGTGTTTATGATGATATCGATAATACGCTTTTGCGTGGACCCATAAATGTTTCCGGGAATACCTATCTTTTCCGTGATGCATCGCTTTTGGATAGATCGGGAGTCTATCGTTTCGAATTCATCGACCAGAAAGGGATTAAAGGATTCACGACTCTCACCGTACTTCCTGCTTTGCCGACAAAAATAGAAGTGACTCCTTCTTCCAATACTTTTGTTGTTGGGCAAAAAACCACGGTTCTCGTACGTATTCTCGATGCCTTCGGGAATCTCGCACAAGGAGAAGTGTATAAGCTCGGCGGATCTATATCCTCTGGGGCAGAGTTCGTAGATTCGGATGGAAAGAAACTCGGAAGTACTCTGTCCAAGAATGTTATCCAATGATATGCGAGTTTTGACGTGACCAATTCCCAAACGAGCGATACTATGGATCTCTCGTTTCGTATCGACAGAGCCAATATCTCTTCCGATTCGGCACTCCTTCGTTCTATAGATTTCGCGAAAGTTTCCGTAGAAGTGGCAGACAGGGAGCATATAGTTGCCGGAAAAGAGAAACATGCCGTACGCATCAGGGTGCTGGATAGAAATAATCAAGTATTGAGCGGGTACAACGGGATTCTTTCCCTCGATTTTCCAAAACTTTCCGGAACTCTCAGTACCCCATTTGTACGCATTGCCAAAGGAGTTTCCGAAACAGATATTTTCCTCACTCCCGGATATGTTGCAGAAAAGAATCTCCGCATTTTATCGCAGATTCCCGGAGTCAGTGCTATGGAGGGGGACGTCGTTACCATTCTGCCCGATGTTCCTATGAGTTTCGCTTTTGTAAAAAAAGACGATCGCATGGAAGCACGAGAGGGAAATCTGAATACCACTCGAGCAACTCTCTATGACCGATATGGAAATATTGCCTATACCGCAATGGGATATAACTTGACGCTCCGTATCCCGGAAGAATCTCAAAAATATGCGAGTATAGCGGATACGGAACACACCTTCTCCGGCGGTACTCTCGATTTCGACATAGGAGCCACTGCTCTTCCGGGAAAGGCGTATATCATAGGGAAAGTTGCTCCCGGACTCGAATCAAACAGTTTTACTATCACCGATAAATCCAATAGAACTCTCACTGTCACGGGAATTTCAGAAAATGTCACTCCACTCGATACCTACTATATTTTCAACAAATCGAAGCTCGATGGCATGCGATACGATGCTCAATATAGCGTCCTTCTCGGAGGAGAATACGGAGATGTGACGGTTGATGGATATCTGGGCGGTGAGATTCTCTTCAATCATGATTCCAAATCTCTGGCCGTTACCACGCTTCTGAATAATCCATGGAAAGAACAGGATATATTTGGATTCACTCCGGCAGGGAAATATTCCTATATAAAAAAAGCGGATGATACGCAATCCCTGCAAACCAGTCTTATCGACAATGGATCAAAGAGTTACATCGCTTTTTATGACGCGTACCGTAAAGAATACATCGCTCGTGCCTGGCTCAATATCGACCCGAGCGTTACGAGATATCTTCCTTGTACGGGATCCGGGAATGATATAACGAATTGTGAAATCGCTTCACAGACGACCGTCTTTATGAAGGGATTCAATGGGAATACGAGTGTAGGAGAAAACGGATGACTTTCTCTTTATTCCCAGAATAATATACCGCTCCTTCGGATAAATCCGAGTGGAGGAATGGAGAAATATCCGGGTATAAATCTGGAACTCGACGACAAAGGAATTTCCAATCTTCTCGGTATCCGCATCGTTTCAAATGGGGCTCAGATAGGGTATCTGGGTATCAGATTTTCGAGTGATACCGTAGAAACAGTTACTTCCTCCGGACTTGACTCAGCTCTTCGGTTACACAAAAATGCACTCGTGTTTGAAACTCTCTCCAATAGGTATATTTCTCATAAAACACACCTTGGGGTTTCGTCGAGAGGATCCGAAGGAATTATGTTTGCTTTCAAGGATAGTGCAACTGGTGAGATAGGTGCTCTCGATACTGCATATATTACAAAATCCGGACTGAACGGTTTGGAAGACTATCCGAAAAAAACAGGTATCGGATGGGAAGGAACAAATCGGATGCTTTTGGAAGTGTCTGCAGGAACCTCTATCGGTAATGCCACGAAGTTTTATCAGACGTTCTCGACTATCACTCTCGGAGATGCGGTTTCACATCTTCCGAGGGTTTCAACGACGAGCAATTTTGACCAGACTATTGGAACTCAGATTTCTGTCGGAAATGGAGAGCAGATAGAATCGTACAAAAAGATCGACATAAACGCAGACGGAGTTCCGGATATGGTGATTTTCTATGAAAGCGGGAAGATCCAGCTTCTCATAAATTATTCGGGATCTTTCAAAGACATGGGGTATCTTGCCTATGTTTCGGACGGAGGGGCATGACGAAAATGAGTGGGAAATTTCTTCGGTGATGGGTACGATGACATCGTCCTCACCGATGCAAAATGAAAACTTATCGTCCTCGACAATATACAAGGAAAACTTACACGCACTTCTCCCATTATCATAAACTCTTCCGGAGCCACGGAGGATATTCACGGATACATCCAGCAATTGGAAGTATTTGATATGGACAGCGATGGGAAATCCGACATCGTAACGCTCGACGATAGCGGAGAAATCAACATACTCTATGGAACCGAGCGTACAATAGCAGGAAAAACAGAGCACTTTTTCACAAAACATCTTATAGAAAGCGGTCTCGGACTCAGACTCTCAACGGGAGTGCGAAATGATGGCGGGGCGTTTTCCTATACGGGACTCCAGTCTCCCAATTCATCCGGAAATTTTCTCTCGGCCGACAGTTCCACAGGAGCTATCAATGAGGGTATGATTAATAATATCATCTATTACGGATACAACTATCAGTCCGACAACACTACGAACAATACTTCGCTCCGCAATGCGAATGCAGCGATCGGGGCGAGCGTCGGTACAAACGTCATAGATAATACGAACAATACCCAACTGACAGCGGATATATCTCAGATGATAGCAGATACTGCTCTTCTCGCTGGTTCTGGAAATACTGATTTCAGTGCCCTTTCCGCTTCCAGCAGAGGAAGCGAGAGAACGTTCATTCGCTCGCCTTTTGCCGAGGGGAAGGGGTTGAAAGTAGAGAAAAATTACAAGATTATGACGAGTGAAACGAGAGATACAATGCAAACGGGTGATAAAATCCGGGTGGAAATCGTACTTACCAATACTTCAAATAAAACTTTTCGGGATGCCGTATATCTCGATTCCAATGACCGTAAGATTTTCTTGGAAGACCAGAGTGGGGTATATACTCTTGTGAGAAACG
This sequence comes from Candidatus Altimarinota bacterium, assembly GCA_028713325.1. GTDB lineage: Bacteria > Patescibacteriota > Gracilibacteria > BD1-5 > UBA2023 > UBA1545. Next base: position 97,142 of record JAQTON010000001.1, read on the forward strand.
GAGGAACGGAAGAACAACGTCCTCTCAAATACCTCACAAATGGAGAATTTGATTATGGATTTGATTTTACGAGTATCGCTTCGGGAGAAGTCATCAGGATACAATACCTCATAACCGCCACTCCCACGGCATTCGGAAAGATGGCTGTAGGACTTCTTGAAAAAGGAGAATGAGGGGATGATATATATGGCGATATCAGTCTCTCTCCCAACAATATATGCGGAGGAAGTCTTATGATGTGGCGATCCGTGGAGCCATTCGCCCGAAGTTATGAGAAAGGAAGCAAGAATTTTATAGATAATTCCGTTCTCCCTGATTCTCTCGCAAAAAATGCCATCGATCTCGATAAAAACGGCATTCCCGACTATATTGATGAGCTTATAAAAAGCGGAAAAGAAGGTACGTCGCTCCTGAAAACATATTCTGATACCCAACTCGGGATATACAATACAGATACGAACGGCAATAGCATCCCGGATCGCGGAGATACGAAAGGATCGAAGATAGTCTCTTATAATCCGAGCAATGGAAGCATAGAAATAGGAGGACTCAGTTCCGGGAATATCGAAGCTATCAATTCTTGAATCGATGAAATCGTTCGATGACTCGGGTGTGGATTCGGATGAGGATCTTGTCTTTCTCTCCCGCTCAACTGGGCACCTCTTGCTCCGGGATCTGCCCCCACGGCATTTGGATTTCCGCTCGGAGAGATGAGTCCGAGCACCGGTTTGCCTATATTTTCAGCACTTACGGGAGTTCCACTCTATGGTCCATGGGGATGTATTCCTATCCCAGCGGTATGGCCATTATCACCCATCGGTTATGAGAACACTTGCGGAAGTAATCTTCCCAATGCGGGTTGATGGCTTGGTGCAACGAGTCCGTTTAATTTCTTCCGACTCTATATCACCCCGACTATTACCGGTGCTGTCGGTATGGCAGCATGTTTTGGTGTGGTTCCAGCGGTAAGTGGAAGAATCCCCCCTCCGGGGGTTTCTCCGCTCGTTCCATGAGGGAATTGTATCGTCGCAGCGAAGCCACTTCTCGGCTGTAAAAGTGACGGTTCTGATGGGAATGCCGGGTCTCTCGGTCTCGGAATGAATACAAATAACTCCTATGTCAATGCGAACGCCTGTATAAAACAGTGAGGAAATACCGCACTTCTTCCAGAAGACAGGAAAAATATTATCTCCTATGTTGCGGGAGATAATGCACATCTTCCGGAGATCAATGCCAGTATGGCACAATGAAATCTCTCAAGTCTTTCCGCCGGACCGCTCGTCGGTATCGGACTTGGAGGGGGAGAAGAAGCGAATTTTGAAGTCTCTCTCGATACCGCGGCTATGAAAAACTTTGATTTTGGAAATATTATAAAAATCAAGAACTCACGAGTATCTGCCTTTCCGGATTTCCTTATGGATTGGGCGAATCGACAATTAGAAGAGATAGTAAATAAACTCACGAGTCTTCCGACTCTCTATATCATCCTTCCAGATTTCGATGGATTTGATCTTACCGGGTATGGTGAGATTTTCGATAAATTTTCAGCAGGAAAATCGGCCGACGGGAAAGATTATTCTGCATCGATGCTTTCAAATTCTCAATTGGAAAATCCCACTCTCTGATTAGCCCAATTGCAGTATAATTCTCTTGTCACGGATAATAAAGATACGATTAATTCTCTCGGAAAAAATGTTTCCGGGATCAAAGCGGCATATGAATTTATGTCGCACCTTCCGCTCATCAAACTTCAAACGGAGATGATAGATATCGCGATACCGTGGCTTTCATTCGAAGAGATGGATAAGTGGCTCATCAGTGCGAAATTGACCATGAAGCAGTGGAAAATGGAGCTTGCGGATAAGCAGGACAAATGGTCCCGTCTCCAAAATCTGAGCGAGGCAGACAAGAAAGTTATGGTAGATACGGAGTGACTCATAGGATCTCTCCAGGAAAATATTCAGATTATCGAGGAATATAAAAGATTCCCCGAGAAACTTCAGAAGTACCTCACTTGGAAAGAGCGGTATGCGAGTCAGATTCTCTGTAATATCGAAGCGATAGAAGAGATGATGGGGGGATGGCTATCCGACAACGGAAAGCGTTTCCGTACTTGGGTGGAACTCTATATCCTCATCAAAGCCATTCTCAAGTCTTGGCAACTTATCGTGGATCTTTTCTACGGATATGAGGCAGAATGCAGCGTATGTCGCAATGAGAGATACGATTTGAAGCACTTTGTTATGAAGCTTATTTCTGCGATTATTCCACAGATTCCCATTATCCAGTTCCCAAAATGGCCGGATATTTGGCTCGATCTGCATAATATTCGCGGATGACTTCGTATCCTTATGCCGGAGTTTCATTTCAACTTCGTGCCGATGATTCTCCCCGAGCTTCCTCGACTGTATCTTCCGGATGTTCCGACCGTGAACATCGGACTTCCGAATCTTCCGATACTTCCTCGACTTCCGGAACTCCCGGAACTTCCCGATCTTCCGAGTCTTCCAAATATTAAACTTCCCGATCTTCCGCCACCGCCGACCATTCCGAAACTCTTCGGAGGTATCGCTGCGGTGCTCGATATCTTTAAGATTGTTGCGAAAATTCTCTGTATTATGCGTATCAATCCATTTGTACCGGAATGGAGAGCGGGTGATCAAATCGCCCAGATTACCGAACGACAGGGAACTATGCCCGGACTTGATTTCCTCAATGTGGAGTTTCCGAATTTCTCACTCTCTTTTATCGATGCCATAAAAGTCACCACGTATGTGAATCTCGAGTTTGATATCGATTTCATCGTCGCTATGTCAAAAGCGACGCTTGATCCACTCAATCAGTTCACGAACGATCTTTCCAATATCGGATCCATTACGATACCGGATATTAATCTGCGAGACACTCTCCCGCAGAATATCAACGTGAATCTCGGACCTCAAGGGTATGTTCCAAAGAAAAAAGCGACTAAAAATGAAATAATGTCAGCGCTTCTCCAGAAATTCTCTTTTGATATACTCCATAATTTTATCGCTCTCAACCAGTATATGGAGAAACATTCCAAAGAAGAGGTAACGGTGCAGGGATTGAAAGACGTATTGACAGAAAACATACAAAAAATCCGAGGTATCCACGAACCGAAAGCTCTTGCAATCGCTGAAACCCTTCAAAAAGCGGTGAATTATCAAGGGGAAAGCGAAACGAAATTCATACAAGAGCTGACAAAAGAAAATACGGAGAAATTCAATTTCATCAAGGATTATATACTCTTGGAGAAAATGGAGGCGACGCGACTCAAGACAGAGATGGACACGATACTCAGAACCGGCACGATGAATAAGGAAACCACCCCTACGCTCATCTCTATCGGAAGCGAGAATATAAAAGCCAGCTCTCTTTCCACCGATACCGGAGTCGCAGATGATTTAAAGAAAGAAATTCTCAGGGGCAATGCTCGCATACTTCCCAGCCTCGAACGTATTAAAAATGGTGAGAAAGACAAAGCTACTCAGGAGATTCAAGAAATGGGGAATGTTCTTGTGACGGGGATTCAAGAGAGTCTCTCCTCTTTTGCTCGTGACACGAAGAGAAATGATTCGATCCATACCCTCGCTTACGCCGATAGTACGAAGAAACTTCTCGCTATCAACACCAGTGGATCATCCCCATCTACGAGTACCTCCGCTCCTTCTCCATCGCAGTCAACACAACCGTCCACAACAGCAGCTTCTTATCAATACGAGGGTATTTATATTTTAGACAAAAACAATAAACAGGTCCGACTTTTTGACTATATCGATGCGGTGGATGGGAAAGAAGAACTCGTATATAGCGATGTGGATAAAGACGGAGACGATGATATCGTCTATCGAATGGATAATAGTCTCTATCTGAAGCAGAATTTCTCCAAAGATATCGAGACGAGTCATTCTTCCGATTCGCCAAAAGTACTTTCTCTGCAAGATTTTCTCAATACCGTGTCAGATGCCGGTTCTTCCAGAGTTCTTGCTGCTCCGAATCATTTCGAAGAGACGTTTATCACTTCCGGAGAGATTGATTTCTCTTTCCGCCCGGCAAACCCACTTCGAGACAATCTCTTTCGATTCGAATACTATGATTATATCGATCGATTCGATAGAATCACTTCCGGAGAAAATTCCCTTTCCATCTCCCCGAAAACAACGATTCATATGGTGGATTTGATTCCGGAACTTTCGAGTGAAACAGTTATGGATACCGCTCATACAGGGTTCGTCTGACGACGAAATACCCTGACCTTTGGTCGCGGATCATGAGAGGCAACGGTAACCATGAATGCTTATCAGTATGCGACACCGGAAACAAATGGCACAAATCCCATTATTATTGCCGAATGACGCACGGTATATACCGATGCCGGAGGTGCGACCATTTCTTATATTCGTGACGGTGAAACGGAAATGCAAACGCTTTCTTTTGACCGAAATACGAATTATGAATTTCTGACAAACACCAAGATATGGGTACGGAGCGGAAAGCTTTATCTCTTCAAGAATTCTCAGGAACAAAAGACTCTCAATGCGGGAGATATCTATGGTGTGCCCGTTCTTCCGGGAACAAAAGTGGAACTTGCAAATGAGAACAGCTTCATATCCTTCTTCTCTCATGACGGAAGTTCTCTGCGTTTGGACGGACCGGGAACCTACCAGTATTATTCACTTTGAAAAAAATCAGAGGAATATACAGTATCGCTTCCAGCTCCAAATGATTGGTACTATGCGAAACTGTACTCCACGGCAAAAAATATAAACAGCACTCCTGTTTCGCTCCACCTTCTCTCTCCTCAAAAACATACTGATATGGAAGGTCCGCTCATCACCTACGGGGATGCGATTCGAGTACCGGTATATCAAAAGCTCGTACTGAGTTTCGCGACCTATATGGAGGATATATCGGGAGTGAATAAGGTATGGATTGATGCAGATCTTATGAAAGATACGGACGGAGACGGAGACACGAAGAACGATAAAGACAGCCTCGATACTACGACGCTTCATGGAATCAGAAAAGGAAATACCCTTTCGAATTTTGAAGTGGGACCATTTGACACTCTCTTTACGAAAAAAATACGACTCTTTGCACAGGACGGGAATGGAAATATATCTTCAAAAGATCTGACTCTTACCGTGTATCCGCCAGTTCCAGAGATTGTATCTCTTTCTGGAAATGTGGTTTCCGGAGGTTTGAGTGAAATTCTCGGGAATGAACCCATTGATATATTCCGACTCAGAAACGGTGCTCTTACTCGCATAGAACCTACTGCATCGGATTTGGCAAAAACAAAAGAAAATGGAACATTCACTCTTCCTACGCTTGAAACAAGCGGTATTGTTCTTACGCAATCCGGACAAAATATCGCCACGATACAGGAACGAACCGGGAAGATTACCCTTGAAGATACTTCATTTCATATCTCTGTTCTTCCGGCAACCAAAGATTCGCCACTTCATATTCAAGTGCTTTCCCCAACCAATAACTTGGTATTTTCCGAGAGCATAAATATCTCAACCGTATCTCATATGGAATCGGTATCGAGTCTCGATACTATCACCGGAACCGGCATATTTGTTTCTCCAATTATTGGATTTTCCTTTATAAAAAACACTCTATCGAGTCCGAATCTTCCGGGTGGAGGATATGTCATCGATACAAATCATAAGGCAATCGCCGGTATCTCAAAATCGGGAGATATCTATATTCTCGACACGGACTATGAACTCTCCTATGCAACAAAAGGTTCGCATATCCTTCTTCGAATTCAAGATTCGAGGAAGAACACTGTCGCAGATATTTTGTATAAGATTGATGCGGAGTATGTTTTAAAATAAATAACTTTACATTCTATGTACCTCTTCATAGACACCATATCGGCCCCCGCGACTTATATCCTTTTCGATTCCGAAAGGACTATAGTGTCGCAAGAGTTTCTGAAGCTCTCTTGACGAGAATCGGAACATTTTCTCGTCTCTCTTATGGAGTTTCTTGAAAAGAATAATCTGGAGTACGGGGAACTGAAAGGGGTAGTCGTCGTGAACGGACCGGGGAGTTTTACCGCGATGCGTATTATTACACTCACCGTAAATACCCTCTCGTTCGTGCATCATATCCCATTGTACGGCATCGATTATTTTACTCTCTCGGAACTTTCTATGAGTGGTTATCCCATACTCCTGCGGGCAAATCGGGGTGAGTACTTGATACAAAAAAAGAAAAATACTTCCCCAATATTTATTGCTGTCTCGGATATTCCGTCCGGATCCTATTTTTGAATAGGGGATGCAAATGATTTTACAAATGGCACGATTTCGATACAATCAAATCTTCGATACGATGTATTTTGTAGGAATTTTCAAAATGAAAACCCGATACAAAAGGTAGAACCACTGTACATTAAAAAACCTAACATTTCCTAATCCTTGTCAGTATGTCACTTAATATTCACGGACTTAATCTCGTCGGTCTCAGAGATACCTTTCGTCCGAATGAAGAGCTGAAACTCGTTTTGAAGCGTCACTGGATAGTGTATCTATATCTGGGATTTTATGCGTTCTTTCTCTTTTTTTCTTCCGCTATACTCATTATCTATCATTCTTCGATATTTTCTTCTGATAACAGCAACTTTTTTACTCTATTTCTCATCGTATATTGGTCTGTATATCTCCTCTTTCTCTACATCACTTGGGCAAATAATGAACTGGATCTCTTTGTTATCACCGATCAGAGAATACGGGGAATAGAGCAAATCTCTTTTCTCAACCGAACTATTTCCGAATGTTCGCTCGATGATGTGAAGGAAGTAAATGCTCAAACCAAGGGTCTTCTCGAAAATCTCCTCAATTTCGGAACGGTTTCCATGCATACCGCTTCGGAAAACTCCAATTTCACTATGCATTTTGCCCCTTCCCCCATAGATAACGCGAGTATTATTCGGAATGTTATTCAAGATAACAAGGCGAAGAAAAAAGAGCAGACAGAAGAGAAGAAGGATTAGTGAGCGGTAATTCCTCTCTCGTTATCACTCGTTTTTCTTCGGATGAGGAGGATAAAGAGAAATGACCATTAATTCTATATTTTACATTCTAAATTCTCAATTATTTATGTACGATCTCATCATTATCGGAGCTTGATCCGCCGGACTTCCGGCAGGAATGTATGCTTCTCGCTATAAACTCAAAAACTGCATCATCGGAGCTATGCCCGGTGGGGCACTCGCCACTTCCCATAAAGTGGAGAACTATCCGGGAACCCTCTCCGCTTCCGGACGCGAGATTATGGATCGATTCACCGAGCATGCCGTTTCCGCCGGATCGGAACTTATCCAGGACGAAGTGACGAAAGTGACGAAAAATGAAAATACTTTCACGGTAGCAACTGCGAGTGGAAAAACATTCGAATCCAGATTCGTGCTTCTTGCAATCGGGAACCGTTACCGACATCTCGGAATTCCAGGGGAAGAAAAATTCCTCGGAGCCGGGGTTTCCTACTGCGCTACGTGCGACGGAATGTTCTTTCGGAATCGTGTTGTTGCATTGGTGGGCGGAGGAAATAGTGCGGTAACCGAGGCGTTATTCCTTGCGGAAGTCTGCAAAGAGGTTCATATCCTCGTGCGCGGAGCGAAATTCCGTGCGGAAACGGTATGGATTCACCAGATCGAGAAACACTCGAATATTCATGTTCATTTTGAAACCGGTGTCGCTTCCATAGAGGGAGGATTCAGCGTGGAAAAACTTGTTTTATCGGATGGAAATGAATTGGCAGTTGATGGAATTTTTGTTGCCATCGGAAATCAACCGAATACCACCCTCGTCGATGGTCTTAATCCTGAAAAGGACGACTCCGGATATATCGTCGTGGATGCTCGTCAAGAGACGAGTGTTCCGGGACTCTATGCCGCAGGCGATATCACTACGGGCTCCAATAAGTTCCAACAAACCATTATGAGTGCCGCGGAGGGGTGTCTTGCGGCACATTCGATACATGAAGATATCCTCAGAGGTTTCTAAAACCTTCCGATTTCTCGGTCCATATCACGACTCACATCCCGTTCTTTCAGCACCTGTTTCTTCTCGAAAACCTTTCGTCCCCGGGCGAGAGCAACGGATATTTTTATGAGATTTCCCTTGGAATAAACTTCCGTCGGGATAAGAGAAAAACCTTTTTCTTTCAGCTTTCCAGTGAGGTAATCGATATCCTTTTTCTTGAGAAATATCTCCCTATCGGCCGTCGGATTGATTCCGAGCTTGTGGGGAAGGTGCTCGTACGGGGAGATGTGAAAACTTTTCAGAATCGGCCGTCCGGAAGCAAGACTTACATAACTTCCTTTGAGATTGCATTGTTTTGCCCGTACGCTTTTTACTTCCGGTCCCGTGAGTTTGATTCACGCTTCGTAGCCCTGCACGATTTCATAATCGAACAGGGCTTTCTTATTGACGTGAAGTGAGGTGGTAGGGGATTTCATAATGATGGTAAAAAATATTTGTTCTTTTCAGAAGTCTCTATTTTCCAAAATTTCTATTCGCGTCTTTTAGTGTTTCGAACGCTTTGTAGAATTCCCGTTCTTTGAAATCCGGCCAGAGAGTTTCTGTGAAATAATACTCGCTGTACTCGCTCTGATAGAGGAAATATCCGGAATGACGCGTATCTCCACCCGTCCGTACGATGAGATCCGGGGGTGGAAATCGTCCCGTATCAAGAAAGGAGAGAAAGGTGGTTTCATCGAGCAAGCGTATATCACCATTTTGCTCTATAAACTTCTGTATTCCTCGGATAATCTCATCCTGTCCTCCGTACCCGATGGCGAGAATACAGGTCATGTTCGTTCCGTTTTTTGTCTTTTCTCGGGCACTGTTCAGAAGTTCTGTAGTGTAAGAGGGGAGTATGAGGGGATTTCATACCCATTCAAACTTAATACTTTTTTCAAGAAGCTTCGGAAGGAGTTTCTCGATGCTTTCCGAAAAAAGTTTGTAGAGATACTCGAGCTCTTCTTTACTTCTATTTTCGATATTTTTTTTGGCAAGTGCCCAGAAACTGCAATACTCTATCCTCTCATTATAACAAAGTTCCACCATTTCCTCGAGTCGAATGCGTCATTCCTGATGTCCGAGAAGCGTTTGAAGCATATGTTGCTTCGCCCATCGACGATTACCATCCATGATGAAAGAGAAGTGCATGAGAGGAAAAATTAAGAGTTAAAAGCCAAGCTTTTATTTGAATCCAAGTAACTTTGAAGCAGGATACTCGCCGCAACATCATCGATGTTATCTCGAATGAATTTCGTCCCAATGTGCCCCATGGAGCTTCTCGCCTCAAAAGTCGTCAATCGCTCGTCCCATTCGATATATTTCATATCTTTCGGGAGGATGTTTTGAAGTTTCTTCTGGAACTCTCGAGTCCGATTTGCCTGATCCGAAGTGGTTCCATCCATATGATTGGCAATCCCGATGACAATCATATCTATCTTGCGTTCCTTGATGAGTTTCGGAAGAGAGGAAAATACTTCCTTGGTTGCGATAATCGCGAGCGGAAAGGCAATTCCCTCCACTTCTATTGCGAGTCCGATTTTTTTCGTCCCATAATCGATGGCAAGAGTGGGCATAGAAGGCAGGTAAGTGTTATTTGCTCTTTATCTCGATGTGCATCTTTATATTCACATCGCTTCCGAGATTGATTTTGATATCGGTAACTCCCACTTGTTTGAGTTTATGTCCTTCGGGAAGGAGAACGTGTTTTTTCTCAAGCTCTACTCCATATTTTTTCTTTATCTCCTGAGCAATCTCATGCTCTCCAAGTCAGCCGAAAATCTTGTCTTTGCTTCCAGCGAGCTCAAATGTAAGAGTGGTATTATGGAGTTTTTCTGCGATTTCATGACGGGCTTCTACGAGATGGCTCTTGTTATCCTGAGCCTTTTTCTTTTTCTCTGCCTCTCGTTTTATGAGCTCGGGGGTTGCAAGCCTGGCAAGGTTCTTGGCGATCAAAAAATTCCTCGCATACGCATGGCTTACCTCGATAATTTCTCCTTCCTTTCCCACATTGGCAATTCGCTCGAGGAGTTGCACAGACACCGTGTTATTTGCCATAATTTGAAATATTAGAATGTTAAATTACATAGAAAGATTAGTGACCGCGTGTTCCCATAACTCGACCGATGGGATGCTTGTCTGTCTGGGCTGAAATAGTATCATAGAGATTATCATTGGTATTTCCACAGTGTTCACACATACTCTCTGTTTGAGAGAGGCTTCTTCCACATCCGGGACACGCATTTATAAAGATAAGTTCCAAAACTTTTGTGACGATATCGCCAGAAAGGTTTCGGAGATATAGTTGTCCTTCCGGAGAATTAATATCAGGAAGTTTTTGGTATGCCTCAAAAGACACATCACGATTTTCTCTATCTTTTGGAAATTGGTCAGCAGAGATGAACATGTCAAAATAGTTATGTTTTGAAATAATGTTTTATTTAATCGTACGGACTATACAACCTCTTTCGCATCCAAAATTATTTTATACCCGAGAAGCTCGGATGTAAGATTAATATTGGCTCCTCATTTTCCGAGGACTTTTGCCTTTTCTTCTTCGGTTACCGTGCATCGAATAATTTTATTCTCCTCATCAATCGTTACTTTTTCGACCACTCCCGGTACGAGAGATTTTCGCACAAGTTCTTCTCGATTGGCAGTATAGTTAATAATATCGATTTTCTCTCCGGCGATTTCGTCGACTACCGCACGAACACGGGCTCCTTTTGGTCCGATGAGACATCCTGCCGGGTCTACTTCTTCATATTCGGAAGCGACGATAATTTTGGTTTTGAATCCGGGAGTACGTGCGATGCTCACGATTTCGATGGTTCCATCTTCGAGTTCCGGAGCGTTCATCTCGAAGAGTTTCACGATGAGATTGGTATCTTTTCGAGTGAGCGTTACGCGAGGTCCGGAAAGAGTATCCTCCTCGAGTTTCGCAACCGAGAGGTAGATTCGTTGCCCCGGAGTGTATTTATCCTTGGAAACTTGCTCGGACTTCGGGAGAACTACTTGGTTTCCGTTGTAATCGAGAAGAACACGGTTTTTTTCTACGAGGTCTACTTTGAGACTGATAATTTCTCCTTCCTTTCCCTTAAAGAGATTAAAAATCTTTTCTTTTTCCGTTTCTTGTATCTTTTGGATGATGACTTGACGTGCTGCTTGGGACGCGATACGACCGAATCCCTCCGCATCTTCAAGAACTTCATCGCTTACATCGATTTCGATGGTATCTCCGATAGAGAAATTAACTGCGTCCTCTCCGAGGTCCGCGAGAGTCATCTCGGTATCCGGATTTTCCACAGTTTCCACGATAGTTTTTTCCACTGTGATTTCGATGGCACCCGTTTCGAAATCGAGATGGACATTTACCTCGCTATCTTTATTTCCAAAGTCTTTTCGGTACGCTGTTTTAATAGCAGATTCGATAATCTCCACGAGACGTTCGCGTGGTATTTTCTTTTCCGCGGAAATCTGATTAATGGCAGCTTCTATTTTTTTTATATCTATCATAATAGGGGGGATGAGGATAATAAATAACGTCTTGGTATAAAAAAAGAATCTGGAGGGAGATCCAAATTCTTTTTTCGACTTCCCAAATACAAGAGAGAGTATATATGTATTTTTTATTTTATCAAATTTTTTTATAGAGTTGGTATTTCCGTTCCCGTGAGGGAACCAGTCGAAGTTTTATTTCGTATATTTTTTTTGGTATTTTTTGTCACGCTGTAGTCACGTCCCATCTCATAATTCGTGGTTTCTACAGAAGGAGTAACGATAGGTTTTATCGTTTCTGTATTGGGAATAGTTTCTGGCATAATTTCTCCTTGAGGAATATTTCCCTGATCAATATTCATTTCCCTGTTTTGTACTGTTTCTTGCACGCTGCTTTTTCAAGATTTTTGTACATCGGTCTGGAAAAACGCTCCAGAGAACAGTGCTATTGCCGAAAGAGAGAGAACAACAATACCGGCACCGGCCAGAATTTTTGTTTTTTTCTGTAGGAAAAATCGAAATCCCGCACGACGCCCCTCGCTGAGCTCCATTTTTACTTCCGCAACATATTCCGGAGTGATAATACCGGTGTCTGTAGATTCCTCGGATACCGATATTGTCTCTGTACTTGATTCTTTTGGGGAAATTTCTGCAATATCCTGAACAATTATATTTTCCACATTGGAAATAGGGGAAAAAGTATCCGTAGATACTTCTATTGGAGAAATTTCTTCCGTTATAAGAATGGCTTCCTTGTTAATTATTGGTTTTTGATGATCTTTGATAGTGATGGAATCCTGAAGATCGAGTAAATCTTCATCAAGATTTATCGTATCTGTGATTTGAAAATTTGGAAAAAACTCTTTTATCTCCGTCGGTTTTATATTTTCCTGTTTTATGTCTTTTGTTTCCATTGTTTCATCTATGATGATAATTGATTGCGGTTCTTCTGAAGAGTGTACCACTTCCTCCGTTATAGTGATTTCTACAGAAGGAGAAGATATGATCATTTCTTTCTCGGACGGGATATCGATAATCTCCTCTTTTTGGAGAAGCTCTTCCGAATCGGAAGAGAATTCTGCTACTGTTTTCTCTTTTTCTGTTTGAAGGGAGACATTCTGAGAAAACACCTCTTTTTCTCTGGATTCTTCCACTATTATAACGGAATTTTCCAATCAGGAAGCTTTTTTTAGTTTCATGAGAGAAATTTTTGGACCGGTGGCAGGGATATTGTTCTCCTGAACACATTCCGAGACATTCGTGGCATTTTCGAAAATACTCGGTACCTCTTCTTTTGATATTTCTATCGGTGAAGGAAGAATATTTTCTCCACTAGAATCCTTTGTCGGTGCTACAGAGAGATTTTTAAGAGAACTAAGATTGAGTCCCATGTTGCGGAGAATTATGAAATATACGAGTGTATCATAACATATGATAATAATTCTGTCAAAAAAACAATGAGAAGAAAATATTGATATCTCTCTATTTTTTCGTACTATGGAGGTACATTAAAAATAACACACTTCTATGACTCTCCTTCTTTTTTCTCTGCTTATGTTTCTATCGCTCATCCAATGGGTGGTTTTTATCGATGTGATACTCTCATGGGGAACGCTCATTTGAATAAATTTCCGTCCAAAATTTATCGGGGCAATCACCCTCCCTCTCTATGAGACAGTGAGGCGGCTTATCCCTTCCTCGTTTGGGGGGATTGATTTTGCTCCGATTATTGTATTTATCGCCATTGAGCTTATAACGAAATTTATCCTAACAATAGATCCGGGTATAATGGGACTATTGTAAATATCGTGCCAATGAACTTCATCGAGGCGGATAAGATTTTAATTTCGATAGTCATACGTTCTTGGTGAATTTCAGAACATTGCATTGGCTTCATATGGACGAGAAATAAAAACCTATCTGCTGAAAATAGACATAATTAACTTTCTCCTATGCAAACGAAAAACATCGATTATTCCATATTTTTCATCGTTCTCTCGCTCGTGGTGTTCGGGATGATTATGATCAGCTCCGTAAGCGTTTATCCGTCCTTCAAGGTAACCTCCCTTATGGTAACGAAAGGATTGCTCGTTGAGCCGAATAATTATTTCTATCTTCTCAAAAATATCACCCATGTATTTCTCAGTTTTCTGCTTTTTGCGTTCATTGTAAAAACTCCCTATTCTTTTTTTGAACGATATGCGAAACACATCTTTATTGCAGGAATATTTTCTCTTATCCTCGTATTTTTTATAGGAACCACCTATAACGGAGCCCGGGGATGGATCAATGTTCCGTTCCTTCCGTTCTCTCTCCAACCGGTGGAGTTTATGAAGTTCGGACTCATTGTCTATCTTGCTTATTTTCTCAAGAAACGTCATTCGCAAATCGCTGATTTTTTCAACGGATTCCTTCCGTATATGTTCAATTTCGGGATTATTATGTTTCTCCTCATACTCCAACCGGATTTCGGTTCCATCCTCATCTGTACTCCTCTCGTTATCGCCATGTTTTTCGTCGGTTGAGGAAATGCCAAGCATCTTCTCGCTTCATTCGGGGTGTTTATGATATTTGCACTCTCTATTTACGGGCTCGGAAAACACAGTACCCCGACTGACAGAAATTCTCTCTCTTATATCACCGATCGAGTGGATAATTTTCTCGCGGATAATAAAAACGCCATACGAAACAAAACCATCAATTTTCAAACGGAGCAAGGGCTTATAGCTATCGGAAGCGGAGGGTTTTTCGGGCTCGGATTCGGGAAATCCATACAGAAGTTCTGATATCTTCCGGAAGTGGAAGGGGATTTTATCTTCTCGGTTATCGCCGAAGAGCTCGGTTTTCTCGGAGTGTTTTTCCTCGTATTCCTCTATCTCATCATCTGATGGCGCGGTTTCCTCATCGCCGAAGCCACGCAGGATTTATTCTGAAAATACGTCGCCACAGGTATTACCACACTCATTCTTTCACAGGCTTTCATCAATATAGGAGTGAATTTGAACATCCTTCCGCTCACGGGAATCACTCTTCCGTTCATCAGTTACGGAGGCTCCTCCCTCCTTTCTCTTATGCTTGCCGTGGGAGTGCTTCTGAATATCTCGCGAACCGCCGATTATGCGAGAGTGGAAAATAATATGGGGTTGTTTCGAAGGAATCGAATGAAATAAAAACCCCCCGCAATATCATTGCGGGGGGTTTTTCCATCCTCCTTACTGGATGTTTTCCTCCTTTTTTGGTTAATTTCAAATTTTGAATTTCGCTACCATGTCGGTTAAACTACCGGCGATATTTTGCAAGCCCTCGGCATTTTTGGCTACTGATTTGGTAGCGTTCGATGTTTCCTCGGTTGTTTGCGTAATATCTTCCATGGATATTGCCACTTGCCTCGCGGCCATATCCTGTTCTTGCATAGCATGGATAATTTCATTTACTTGACCATTGATTGCCGTTGCCCCGGTGGCAATTTCCTGAAGAATTTCCTCTGCCTTTTTGGAAAGACCGAAGCATTCGGATACAAGTCCCACATTGTGATTCATCAAATGAGCGGTATTTTCAACATCGTTCTGAATTCCCTTGATCATTCCAGAAATTTCTTTTGTTGCATTTCCGGTTTGTTCAGAGAGTTTTCGGACTTCATCGGCAACGACCGCAAATCCCCGACCAGACTCACCCGCTCTTGCCGCTTCAATTGCCGCATTAAGAGCGAGGAGATTTGTCTGTTCAGCGATTCCTTTGATTGTTTCCACAATCATGGTAATTTTCCCGGACCTTTCGGAGAGGGATCGAACCACGTTCGCCGTTTCTTTCGTGTTATCACTTAAACGAGTCATTCCTTCTTGAACATCTGAGATAGCCGTAGCACCTTGAAGGGCATTTTCGTGATTCTTTGCAATACCCTTTCCGCTTTGTTGAGCGGAATCTGTTACCGAAGTAATCGATACGGACATCTCCTCGATAGCAGCAGCCGTGGAAGCACTTTTTTCCGACTGTTTGAAAACCGCATTGTTTATATGTCTTGATGCGACAGTCATATCTTCAGCATTCGCCTTAACTTTTTCCGAACTTTCTCGAACCGATGCAAGGGTAACGCGCATCTTTTCGAGAAGAACCTCAAATGCTTTGGTAATTCTCCCTATCTCATCACGGGATTCTATCCCCGTTGAAATGGTGAAATCGGTAGTTTCGCCAACCGCAACCATCGCACTTTCAAGTTTCTGTACCGAGGAAGAAATGGATCGAATAATCCAAAAACCCAGACCGAGACTTATACTGATGATAATCAGTACCAGCCCGATAATAATTTTTTGGGTGAATTCGTACCGTTCATCCTTTTCCAGAATCTCGTTGTTCGTCGCTTTTTCAAGCAAAAGCACGAGTTCATGAATCCTTTGGAGGACCCTAACGACTCTTGGCTCCATTTCCTGTAAAAGAATGGTTGTTCCCCGGTCGTAATTTCCTTCCTTTGCCGCCTTTGCCGCCTGCAGAAGTCCATTGGTAACAAAATCCTGCCTCCCTGACACAATTTCGCTAAAAAGAGCCTCCTCGCCATCAAAAAATTCATGATCACGATACTTTTTGAAAACATTATCGATCTTTTCTTTGTTTTCGGCGATCCTGTTGAGATGAACATCGATCCTGTGGTCGCCATGAAGGCCGGATGCGATTTTATCCTGGGGATTGTGTTGCAGTGCAAGTTTTATCTGGTTTCTATTGTCCTGGATGAGTGTTTGAATCTCAACCAAAACAATAGCGGGCAAGAAGTGATCGTGAATAACCATATCGCCAAAATCGTTGGCATTCCTCCAGGAAGCCATGAGAACACTTGTTATCAAAATGATGGCAAGAAGTGAACTTCCCACCAACAAAAAAAGTTTCTGTTTAATAGAAAAATTCATACGCATGATGTTGCTCCTTTTCAAAAATGAAACTGCTGTGAATATTAATGACCGATTGCGGAGTATTTGTATATCTTTTTTCATTAAAGTCAAATAGATCTAAGAAAAAATGTCCCTTTAACTTATTTCAAGATATGGGGACATTTTTTCTCCGTTGTTTCATGTGTGACGGAACACGAACTTGTCAATTCATCAGATTTTTTCATTTCCTCTTGCTTTTTAAATTGGCACGCATATACTGTATGTGCTAAATTATTTCATAATCTTCTCCTTTTTTATGAATCTCGAACGCTATACCATATCGGCTTCCAAGCGACTGGAGGAAGCACAAAATCTTGCCATTGCCACATGAAATCCCTCGCTCGAAAGTATCCATCTCCTCTCCGCCATTCTCTCATCGAAGGAGAGTATCAACCACGAACTCCTCGGAAGAGTGGGAACAGATACGGAGCTTCTCACCAAACGGGCAATGGAACAACTCGAAAAACTCTCGAAAGTGAGCGGGCAATCGGGTATAATCCTTTCCGCCGAGCTTAATACAGTTATAACCTACGCCGATACGCTTGCAAAAACCATGCAGGATAGCTATATTACGGAAGAACACTTGTTTCTCGCACTCATCGAAAAAGCCGCAAGTCTTTCGGATCTTTTGGGCACTTTCAGTATCACATTTGCCAACTACAAAAAGGAAGTGGAGAATCTCCGCGGGGGCGAAAAAGTCACCTCCAATGATGCGGAAAATCTCTATGAAGCACTCAAAAAATACACCATAGACCTTGTGGAGATGGCGAAGAAAGGAAAAATCGATCCCGTCATCGGACGAGAAGAGGAAATCCACCGAACCATTCAAATTCTCTCCCGAAGAACCAAAAATAATCCCGTTCTGATCGGAGATCCCGGAGTTGGGAAAACCGCCATTGTCGAGGGAATCGCCCGAAAAATTGTCGAGGGAGATGTGCCGGATGTCCTCAAAAATAAACGAATTCTCACACTTGATCTCGGAGCTCTCATTGCCGGGGCGAAGTACCGCGGAGAGTTCGAAGAACGGCTGAAAGGAGTACTGAAAGAAGTCGAGAAATCGGATGGAAACATTATTCTCTTTATCGACGAGGTTCATACCATCGTCGGAGCGGGAAATCAGGAAGGTGGAGCGGATGCGGGAAACTTGCTCAAGCCCGCTCTCGCTCGCGGAGCGATCAAGGTTATCGGAGCGACGACCATCAACGAATACCGAAAATACATCGAGAAAGATCAGGCTCTCGAACGACGGTTTCAGCAGGTTATGGTCGACGAACCGAATATGGACGATGCGATAGCCATACTTCGTGGAATCAAGGATAAATACGAAGCATTTCACGGAATCAAGATTACCGATCGTGCCATTGTCGCTGCGGTGGAACTCTCGGTCAAATATATCGCCGACCGCAAACTCCCCGACAAAGCCATCGATCTCATAGATGAGGCGGCATCGAGCGTGAAGATGAGTTCGACTTCGAAACCGATTGAACTCGATAAACTCGAGAAAGATATTCGATCGCTCGAAATTCAGAAAGAAGCAATAAAAGCCGAGAAGACTCAAGATCCGAAAATAATGAACGAGCTCGAAAAAAATCTCGCCGACCGCCAAGAAGAATTTCGTACCAAGCTCTCGAAGTGGCAACGGGAAAAAGACCTCATCATCTCGGTGAAAACCAATAAAGAAAAGATCGAATCTCTCAAAAACGAAGCTCTCGAACTCGAACGGGATGCGGATTATGCGGGAGTTGCCCGCATCCGGTACGGGGAGATTCCCGTGCTCGAAAAAATCATCGATTCCGTGGAACAGGAATTATTGGTTATCCAAAAAAAAGGAGAATCCTTTCTCCGAGAGAAAGTGGATATCGAGGATATTGCTCAGATTATCGCGAAATGGACTCGCATCCCGGTCGGGAAGCTCGTCGAAGGGGAAGGAGAAAAATACCTTCATCTCTTTGAACGACTCTCCTCCCATGTGGTCGGTCAAGACAATGCTCTGAAACTTGTTTCTGAAGCTGTTGCTCGAAACAAGGCAGGACTCTCGGATCCCGAAAAACCCATCGGAAGCTTCCTCTTTCTCGGACCGACCGGAGTCGGAAAAACCGAGACGGCGAAAGCCCTTGCCACTGAGCTTTTCAACGACCCGCACGCGATGATTCGAATCGATATGAGCGAGTACGGAGAGGCTCATACGGTGGCGCGACTCATCGGTTCTCCTCCCGGATATATCGGACACGAGGAAGGCGGACAGCTCACCGAAGCAGTTCGCAGAAAACCCTATTCGGTCATCCTCTTCGATGAGATAGAGAAAGCCCATAGTGATGTGTTCAATGTATTCCTCCAGATACTCGACGACGGACGATTGACGGACGGAAAAGGACGAACCGTGAGCTTCAAGAATACGATTATCATCATGACCTCCAATGTGGGAAGTCGACTTATCGAGACGACAAACGATGAGAAAGAACTCACGAAGAAAATCATGGGCGAGCTCAAGGCGTATTTTCGTCCCGAGTTCCTCAATCGCATCGACGATATCGTTGTCTACAATCCTCTCTCGGAATCGGTTCTTTCTGGAATCGTGGATATTCTTCTGCAAGACGTGACTGCTCTGCTTGCAGAGAAACACATCACGGTCACCTATGACGTGAGCCTCAAAAAAGAACTCATCGCCACCGGCTATGATCGCGAATTTGGAGCACGACCGCTCAAACGAGCGATTACCCGAATGGTCATAAATCCACTCTCGACGAAGATTCTTTTGGGGGAACTTATGGAGGGAATGAACGTGAAGCTGAAGATGAAAGAGGGGGAACTGGTAATCTCAAAGTAAAAAAATAATCCGCCACCGGCGGATTATTTTTTTAGGTCAAGAAGATGTTGAATAACTCATAGTCGAGTAACTACTTTGACAAAAGTCTCTAATTGGACTTTATGTCTAAGATACTTTGTAAAAGTCCTTCAAACACATCCGCTGCGGTGGCAATTACGACAGAGATAAAAATCAGAAAGAGGCCTATGGCAACACCGCCCGCAATGTCATCGCCAGGCCGAGCTATAAATAGATAGGCTTCTGGCACTACGATAAAAATGACGAGGGATACTGCACAGTATTTTATAGTCCGTAAAGCTCTCACGGAATTTAGTGAGAATATTTTATTCTCCCCGATGTATCCGAGTAATGTAAATACTTGGTACAACACCACGAAAAACGGAATGGATGTCATATACGCATACACCAAAAATGGATCGTTGAAGTATATTTGAAAGAGGGTAGCGTGCACATTTCTGCCCTCGAGGTGAGGTTCCCAAAGTATAAGGGCAAGAGTACCCATACCGATAAGTATGATAAATATCTGGAGAAATATCGTTGAGCCTCGTTTCATAAATAGAGTCTAATTAAATTTTATAACCACATACAAAAGGGGATGTTTTTTAATCCTTCTTCCCCTGACACACGAAATACTCCTCGAAACTTCGTTCTCGGCAGGCCTTCGGTTTGCATTTGTGGAGCACGGTATATCGGGTCTTTATGGGTCCGATGAGGTCATCGATATCCTCTCCGACGAAGACCTTGAGTACGAGAGTTCCTCATTTTTTCAGGAATATATCGGCGATATCGAGGATAGCGAGATTGAGTTCCACACTGCGGTACTGATCGACTCCCGTTTGCCCAGTGGTGTGGGTAGCAATATCCGAAGTAATACAGTCCATCTTATAGACCTCTGAAAAATTCGTTCTTTGAACTCATCATTCTGTTCCTCATTCGTCGTATTTACCCTGTACGTCTCATTTCTGTCCTCATTCTTCATTCAAATTACTTCGTTTTTGAGTGATCTCTTTATCATGAATTTCTTTCAAAAACTCAATAATAGGTTCCGTCACGAATACATCCCCCTGAAATACATGGACATTCTGGTACCCGAGTCCGGCAATCTTCTGGATATCCACTCCGGCAACGAGTCCGGTCGGACCGACCATCTTTGCGAGAACCTGCAACCAGCTTCCCGGAGCGCTCGCGATATCGAGCACCTGCATTCCCGGTTTGATGATATGGTACTTTTCCTGAATATCGAGAAGCTTGAAAGCACTTCGTGCACGATACCCGAGTTTCTTCGCCTCGTAGAAATACTCGTCACGCACGATATATTGGGGTTTCCCCGTTTTCTTTTTCTTTTTCGGAGCTTCCGCGAGGATATCCCGTGCTTTTTTGAGGGGGGCAGCACCGGAATTACGAACGGTTCGTATATTTTTTTGCTTTTGGGGAGTCTCTCAAGCGAGGATTTTATCCAATTTCGTACGACGTCTCGTACGGGCGAGTTTCTTCGGTGCGGATTTTACTGTTGACATAGATGAAATTATTATTAATATCTGCTCTTATTCTGCTCTTAAAATACACAAAAATGGATAAAACACAACAAGAAATACGAAAAATCCGGGAAGTAATCGGAAAATGACAGAACTTTCTGATCGTAAGTCACAAAAATGTCGACGGTGATGCCTATGGTTCAAGCATGAGCCTGTATTTCTCTCTTCAAAATTTGGGAAAAACCGTCGAAGTCGTGAATGAACTTCCTGTCACGCCTCTTTTTTATTTCCTCGATATTCATGCTTGTGTGACGAAAGAAATTCGAGGAAAAAAGTTCGATGCGATTTTCGTTTGCGATTGCGGAGAGCTTTCCATGATAGGAAAGTATCCGGAATTGTATGCGGACATTTTTATGAATACCCCCGTTGTCAATATCGATCATCACAACGGAAATACCATGTTCGGCACTTGTAATTTCGTCGACTCCGAGGCGAGTTCCACCTGCGAACTTGTGTATGATCTCTTGCGAGCGGATGAAAAAAATATAACCCCACAGATAGCAACGCTTCTTTTATTTGGTGTTATACGCGACACCAACTGTTTCAAAAACAGCATCCGTCCCCACACTTTTGAGGTAACGGGAAAACTTCTGGCACTCGGTGCAGAGTATGACAAAATCATTTTTCACTCGTACAAGAGCGAGAAACTCAACTATCTCCAACTCTATGGGTGCGTTCTAGAAAATCTCATCTCTCTCAAAGAAGGCACGATTGTCGGAGGAATCATCACGCAAGATATCTTCGAGCGATACGGTATTTCTGAAAACGAATTTGGACCGCAATTCATCAATGAAACACTCTCCTCCATCGAAGGAGCGGATTTTGCATTTCTCATCAAAGAAATGGAATCAGGAGAGAGAAAACTCAGTTTCCGTGCTCGTCGGAACGGATTCGACGTCTCTAAAATCGCTCGACACTTCGGAGGAGGTGGACACATTCAGTCAGCCGGAGCATATACAAGTGAGTCCATCGAGGAGATATTGAAAGTTATAGGGAATATGGATGTGGGGATATAATGAAACTTGTAGAGAAAATTCTCAATTATCACTTGACAATTTATTTATTTGCATACTATATAACTTGCTATTTTTCAGCATAAACTATAAAGGAGAAGTGTCATGAAACCGCAAACTTTCGCAATACTCAAGCCAAACGGCAGAATCGTACAAGGAATGATTCTCAAGCAAATCAAAATCGCCGGCTTCAAGGTTATTCGTGAAGAAGTCCGAACGCTCGATATGGAAGTGTTGCGGGAACATTATGCACACCATGTAGACAAGCCTTTCTTCCAGCCGATGGCGGATTATCTCGTCTCCGGGTCGAGTATCCTGCTCATCCTCGAACGTGAGGACGATGCGGATCCGGTTCGGTTTCTCCGGGAAATGGTCGGTAAAACCGATCCGAAAAAGGGGGAACCCGGACAAATCCGCCATGATTTCGGCGTTCATCATCCGACGGTCATCTTCATGAATGCCATCCATGCAAGCGATGCTGGGGAAGTCGAGGAGGAAATAGCACGGTTCTTCCCGAACCATACATAATCCGTTCTTGTTCTGAGAAACATCTCAGTGGCAAAATGGATTTCACCAACAAAAACCCCCGTTCAAAAAACGGGGGTTTTAAAAATATGATTACTATAAACTTAAAATCAACCGACAGCAGTGATGTCTCACTTGAGAGTTGGCCAAGGGTCATACCCTTCGATCTGGAAGTCCTCGTATTTGAAATCATCGATATTTTTTACCGCTGTATTTATAATCATCTTCGGAAATGGTTTTGGTTCTCGAGTAATCTGTTCTTTTGCCTGCTCGATATGGTTGCTATAGAGATGAACATCTCCGAAAGTATGGACAAATTCTCCTGGCTGAAGTCCCGTTACTTGTGCGAGCATCATGGTAAACAGTGCATAACTCGCGATGTTAAAGGGAACTCCGAGGAAGAGATCCGCAGATCGTTGATAGAGATGAAGCGAGAGTTTGTTATCGACTACACTGAACTGGAAGAGAGTGTGGCATGGTGGTATCGCCATAGCGGTCTCTCGACTCGCTGCCATAGCATAGATAAATTCCGGATTCCATGCCGATACGACAATCGACTTTCGGAACGGATTCGTTTTGAGTTCGTTGATTGCCCATCCGAGCTGATCGATCGTTCGTCCATCACTGGATTTCCAACGTCTCCATTGGACTCCGTAGACATTTCCGAGATCCCCCCACTGGAGTGCGAAATCCGAACTTTCTTTGATTTTTGCTATGAACTCGGCTTGCGTGAGATCGGGAACTTCTCCTTTCATCATCGCCGCCTTGTAGTTCTTATACGGCCATTCGTCCCAGATATGCACGTCATTGTCGACGAGATTTTTGATATTGGAATCTCCGCGAATGAACCAGAGAAGTTCGTGGATTATCCCGCGCAAAAACACCTTCTTGGTCGTGAGCAATGGGAATTCCCGTGACAAGTCATATCTCGTCTGTCTTCCGAAAAGAGAACGGATAAAAGGTGGTTGCTCGCCTTTCTCTTCATACTGTTTAAGTACCTCGGGAGCGAGAAATATTTTTTTTTCATTTCCATTTTCGAGAATCTCTTTCATAAGATCGAGATATTGGTATTCCTGATGTTTCATCATAAAAAGAAAGAGAGAGATAAGATATTATTCTTTTGCTTCATAACTGGTCCAGTTCTTGCTGTGGTATCTGCCGGTTTTCTTGTAATCTCCTTCCGGAGACGAGGACATTTCTGCAAAAATAAGCTGGGCGATCTCCATTTTCGGATGAAGGATAATGGGAACATTATTGAGGTTGCAAAGTTCAAAAACGATATTGAGATAATGCCCCGGATTGATGAGTCCCGCAGTGTTGTGAACGATGAGTCCGATGCGGGCGAGGGAACTTTTCCCAGAGAGTTGGATGAGATACTTGTCCGATCCGAAATAATCGTGAGAAACACCGAGAACCGTTGCTCCTGGATGGAGCGTGAAGCTCTCATCATCCCGAAGGATGATTTCGTTATATTCCGGAAGGATTTTATTGACCGGATCTATAAAGGAAGTGGAATGAGCCTTTATTATAAGGAACTTGTTTCCGAGGAGGATATCATAACTTGCAGGTCAGAGTCGCTTGGGGTCAAAATCGCTCAGTGTGATGGATTCATCAAGAACTGCTTTTTTTATGTCCAGATCAGAGAGAAACATGGGGTTGTTAATTAATGGTAAATATCTTATCCGTTCCGTAATAATCACGCCAATTGGCATTGTAATGAGCGAACATTCGCTCAAGCCTGTCCTGCGGAAGTTCCGAAAATTCGAGAGATTCTATGAGGGATCTCAGATCTTTTTTTATCGTGTCGATTTCGTTCGCGTCTTCGACGACCCGTTCAAACTCCGCGAGATACCCGTATCCGGCATTTTTATCAATGCAAACAACCGTATCTCCGTAGGAGTATTCTTCTCGTGCACGCGACCATTTCGCCTGATATTCGAATCCTGTATCGAGCAGCATTTGATCGACTTTGTCGATATGCGTACCGGGAAAATCCATCTCCCATTCGATTCGAGCGGTCCCATTCGAACTCGTGGTATCGTCAATCGAAGCCTTGATGACAAGAATAGTTTTCCCGTCAACATACCGAGTACGAACCGAAAGTTTTTTTCCATCTTTCACTATGTGATGAAAACTTGCCTTTTTATCCTCGGGAACACTATCCCATATCGTTTTCTCAAGCTTCGTCACATCTCCTCCGATGAAATAATGATTGAGTTGGGCATTTTCTCCGGTAAAAACAAGGACGTTTCCGTTTGATCGAAGATTTCAAAGAAGTCGTTCTTTTTCCGTAAGCGAACCGAGAAGAACCTTGATCTCGATCTCGTATTGTGAAGCCATGGTAGTGATGAAATCAAATAAAACATCGTAGAGTATAATGAAAATACAGAAAACACAACTATTTCATCTCCAAGAGTTTTCCTTCTTTGAATTCCCTGATAGAAAGTCTTACTCGTTCCATAAGGCGTTCGAAGAGATAGTAATCTTCCTCTTCCGTTTTGAGGGAGAATATAACATGAGAAAGCCCGTCTTTATCGGTATTCGCACTCATCTCGTCGATATTTATCCGCATAAGAAAAAATATCTCCGTGAGTTTCTTCAGAACTCCGATTTTATTTTCGAAAATCATCTCCGCCCGTATGTGAAGCCCTTGGGTCTTCATGCCTTCCCAATACGCCGGAATATATCGATCGAAATCCTTTTCTCGGAGGGAGATACAGTCGATTTTATGGATATTTACCCCGTTTCTGGTGATATATCCGACAACTTTGTCTCCTGTTTTTGGAGTGCAACAATGAGCGAATCGATAGGGGATGTGTTTTTCTCCGCCGATGATAAGTTCTCTCGTTTCTCACTCACTTGAAAGAGCGGAAGGAGTTTTTGTTTCGTGAATCTTCTTTTCTTTCCTTACTTTTTCCTGTATTTCCTTGAGTTTATGGAATTCCGAACCACTGTTTTCGAGGATGCTTTTCGTTATCGATGACGGTTTTCGAGAAAGATTTCAGAGTTGTACGAGCACGTTTTCCCGTCCTTCCGTATCGAGGGTTTTTCCGTCGATAATTTTCAAGAGCGAGAGATCTTTATCGAGTGTTTTATTGAAATGCTTGAGAAGATGGGCATTGAGAATAAATCGCCCCTTTTCTATGAGCTCATCTCGATTGGCCCGATTGCTGTATGCTTTTATGCATTCTTTTGCACGAGTCGTTTTTACAAAAGAAAGCCAGGTGATATTCGGATGTTTGTTTTTGTCCGTGACTATCTCCACACTTTCTCCATTTCGCAGCTCATAATCGAGAGGCACTACTCGACCGTTGACCCGGGCAACCGTGATATGGTCTCCGAGCTTGGAATGCACGGAATAGGCAAAATCGACCGGAGTCGAGCCTTTCGGAAGCACCTGGATTTCTCCTTTCGGAGTAAATGCAAAAATACGATCATCGAATACTCCGATTTTCATCTGAGTCATGAAATCGGAATCCTCCGAGTTATTGAGAATCTCTTTGAGCTCTGCCGCCCAATACGCATCCTGGGCGGTTTTCGATTGTCCCGTTTCCGAGTAGGAAAAATGTGCCGCGACTCCGATCTCCGCTTGACGATGCATGGCAAGCGTACGGATTTGAATCTCGGTCGGTTGCGTTCGAAATTCATGAAACATTCCGACAACGGTGGTATGGAGACTCTGGTATCCATTTTCTTTCGGGAGGGCGATATAATCCTTGAAACGGTTCGGAACCGGAGTCCAAACGGTATGTATGGTACCGAGAACATCATAACAATTATGCACCGAATCGGTGATGATACGAAGAGCGAAAAGATCATAGAGATCCTGCACTCGTTCATACCCCTTTCGTTGCATCTTCTTGTAGATGCTCCAAGGGGATTTTACTCGATACGATATATCGACGATAGGAACTCCTTCCGGCATCGTATCTATGATGAGTTGTTTCACTTTCGTTGCGAAAATTTCCTGAGCCTCTTTAAATACATCCAATTCCTCTCTGATTCGATTGTATTCAATCGGATAAAGAATTTTGAAACACTCGGTTTCCAGTGCTTCTTTGAAATCAAAGATTCCGAGACGATCGGCAATCGGAGCGTAGACATTCAGTGTTTCCAGAGCGATTCGCTCTCTTTTTTCTTTGTCCGGATGGAATTCTATCGTTTTCATATTATGGAGACGATCGGCAAGTTTCACGAAGATAACACGAACGTCCTCGCTCATAGCGACGAACATCTTTCGGAGACTTCCAACGGTACGCTCCTCTCCGCGATATTTGAGATGAGAGAGTTTCTCCATTCCCGCGGTGATATGTGCCACTTCGTCGCCGAATATAGCACGTATATCCTCCACCGTCTTGTCGGTATCTTCGGGAACGTCATGGAGGAGACAAGATTGGATAGTGACGATATCGGGTCGCAAGATAAGAAGTTCCCTCGTTGCTTCAACCGGATGAAGAATATACGGATCGCCTGACTTCCGAAACTGTCCTTCGTGGGCATTTCGAGCGTAGATATACGCTTTTTGTACCTCTTCGGCGATAATTTCCTTTGACGTATTTTTCATATACCCAGCCACCTCATCGATGATGGATTTGACGAGGATATTGATATGGAAATAGTCGGGAGCGATGGGAAGATTTTTGATCATGTGGAGAGTTTTGTTTATGTATTATATATGGAAGAGTATACAGGTTTTTGGGAAGTTTTCAAGTGGGAAAAAGAAAAATAAAACCCCCATTTCTTCTTGGAAAAAGTGGGGGTTTGTGGAGTTATTACAGCAATGACTAATGTGTTGCGAGATAGACATAACTCGCTTTCGGTATTATTGATTGTCGACTACTGGTATATTCCGGTATTATAGGTCGTGGAATCCCATGCGGAATACCCGGAAGGGAGCGGATAAACAAAAGAGGTGACTCCGGTGTTGAGAGTCCCAGCTCCGTGTAAATTATTACCACTAGAGATAAACAATGTTCCAGAAAGTCCGGTAAAAGAATTGGTTTGCAATACTCCGTTTTTATACATTGACAAAGTACCTACATTAGCATCCAATGCAAAACCCAAAACATCTCCTGCTGAAAATGTTTCATTATTTGATGATACTATACCACTATGATATATTTTTCCATCTCCACCGTTCCATCCCCAACTGTTCGCACTTGAACCATTCCAGGATCCTGCTGAAGCATTGGCAACCCCAGGAGACAGTCCTGCCGTATTAATAGTAACCTCCCAATACCATTTTCCAATAGACTTGCTAGTATTGGTCCTAATCAACGCCAGAGTGGTGCTATCGGTAGTAGTAAGATTATTATTCGATGTTGTAATTCCTATGCCAGCACTCTTCGGATTCCAGAATGTTCCATTCGGTGGAGTATAAGTCATTGGAGTGGCTCCGAAATTGGCGGTAGCAGCCACTCCTCCTCCTCAATCACTTCCTGTTGCTGGGTAAATCGCACCCGTGAGTCCAGTATATGCAATTCCTTGGAATATATTGTTCTTGAGAAAACTCACTGTTCCATTATCCATATCCAACATGACACCGAGTGTATCGGTACTAATGTACGATGCTCCATAAGCAGTGGCGATATAATTGGTATATTTTGTTCCTAAGTTATAGTACATCCATCCGTTGGCTGTTCCGCCCAAATAGTTATCGAGTGAAGCAGTACTGTTCGCAATGCCCGGTTCTATACTGGTTGTATTTTGTAGATACTCCCAATACCATTTTCCAGAAGATTTTCCTATCGTTGCCCTAATCGTATTAGCACCACTAGGACATGTAGCGGTAAGATTTCCATTGGAAAGAACAATACCGGAATTCTTATCATTCGGATTCCATGTCGCATAGATTTTCGAACAATTGCTAGTGCTTGCACTACTGAGTGTTGTCGCTGTACTACAATTTCCGGCATTGCAAGCTTTTACATATCGTGTATAGCTTGTTGCACAAACGAGTCCCGTTTCACTAAAACTTGTGACGTTTCCTTTGTCGCTCCATGTGGTGTTGTTATTGCTAAACTGGTAGCTTGTGGCATTTTCGGATGATTGCCAGTTCCAAGTGATGCTGGTTGTAGTGACGTTACTTACCGCACTTGCGGTCGGAGCAGTTTGACCAGTAAAATTGATAGAAGTGACATTGGTGGTTTTTCCAAAAACCGCAGCTTCTATGACGGAGATGTTTCCTCCGAAACTTGCAAGAAGTGCTCCAGTAAAGAGGGAAGATACTTCAGTTGGGATATTTGTTGCGATGACGGCGGTGATATTCACTCCTGTGAGAGTGGCAGTCGTTGTATTGGTGATGGCCCGTATAATTTCTGTTGCATTTTTGTTCTGTGTTGGGATTTTACTGTCTATTGCATAGGGAAGATTATGTTGTTTATCTACGACGAAATAGGTGGTGGTTCCAAGAAGATTGGTACTGCCGGTATTGTTGAAAAGGAGAGAAGGAATATTCGTGAGCCAAGTTTGTGCTGCTCCATTATTGAATTTGATGTATCCGGGATAGTTTCCGCTGACCATTGCCTGGAAAGAGGCGTCAGCATAAACAGTTTGAATAATAGAGAAAGTATTGTACGCTATCGCGTTTTCGAGAGTGGTGGCGATTTGATACTGTGATTGGGAGGAGTTTGTTCCATAAACATAATTCGTCTTGGAAAGAGGATCCACGGGAGTTTTGTTTATTTTGATGATTTGAGATATAGTGTCTCCGATAATTCCGACGGAGGAAAGAATTTTTTCGTTAATCGTTCCGGTTCCAGTAATGTTTTCAGGAATTGGGTACGAACCGGATTTTATCTGGTGGAGATTGAGACCATTTTCTATGTTTTTGAGAGTCGTTACTCTATCAGAGTCCCGAGCATTTCCAGAGTAACCGGTGAGGCTCGTGAATGCGATCGTTCCGAGAATGATGAGGATAGTGATGACGACTATGAGCTCGACGAGAGTGAAGCCACGAAGTTTTTTTGCAAGCATTGGTATTTTTGGTATTTGCATGGAGAAAAAATAATGAACTAAATTGGAGGCAATTGTAGTACATTATTTTGGAAATGCAAGAGAAAAATAATCCCAATTTTACTTCCCCAACCGTATATATTTCTCCCCGCTCTCCGAGAGCTTCCGACCTCGCGGAGTACGCTCCAAAAAGCCGATTTTCAGGAGATAGGGTTCCACCACGTCCTCGATGGTTTCCTCTTCTTCTCCGACGATGGAAGCGAGCGTATGGAGTCCGACCGTTCGTCCCGCGAAACTGTAGGCGAGCGTTTCGAGTATCTTTCGATCGAGTTCATCGAGTCCGAGCGAGTCGATACCGAGCGAAGTGAATATCTTCTCGGTTTCCAGAGAATCTCCGATATCGTGCCCGACGATCTGATAATCGCGGAGGGTCTTTACGAATCTATTCACGATACGGGGAGTTCCCCGGCTTTTTTTCGCCACGAGTTCCCAGATTTCACTGTTTTTTATAGGTATGTCGAGGATATGAAAGGATCTGCGGACGATTTCCGCCAAGTGGGGGATTTCGTAGAAATCGAGTTTCAAAACATTTCCGAAGCGGTCCCGAAGCGGTCCCGAAATCTTGGCGAGCTTGGTGGTCGCACCGACGAGCGTAAATTTCGGTATGTCCATGCGGATGGAAGTCGCTCCGGTTCCGGTTCCGATCATGATATCGATGGAGAAATCCTCCATCGCACTATAGAGAATCTCCTCTATCTGCGGTTTCAGACGATGAATCTCGTCGATAAAGAGGATGTCTCCTTCCTGGAGGCTCGTGAGAAGCGAAACGATATCGGATTGTTTTTCCACCGCGGGACCGCTCGTCTGTTTCAGGTGCGATTGCATCTCGGAGGCGATAATCGCGGAAAGAGTGGTTTTCCCGAGTCATGGGGGACCGTAGAGGAGAATATGTTCGAGTGGAACTTTTCGAATCTGGGCTGATTGTATGGCAATCCGAAGGTGTTTCTTGATGGATTCCTGTCCGATGTATTCGCTCAATGTTTTCGGGCGGAGGATATTCTCGTTGACTGTATCGTTTTCCCGCTCCACGGGAGCGACGACACGAGTTTCCGAGACCTCGGATATTTTCGTGGATTTTATAGCCATAATGTTTTGAGTTAATTTGGTAGATTTTATGATTTATGTTTGTCATTCCGAGCGAAGTCGAGGAACCCCTTTAAATAAGCATTTTGACATCAAAGGACAAAAATCAAACTGTATTTCTTTAAAAGAGATTAAAAATACTTTACTCCAAATGATTTGATCTAAAGAGATCCCTCGACTTCGTTTCTCTTCGCTCGGGATGACACAAATCCTATTCTTCATTCCCTCCTTTATACCCATTTTTCGAAAAAAATCTATTTTTTTATTGATTTTTTCGATATTTCCCTATAATACCCGTGCTTCTTAAAAATATATATTCGATTCCTTGTTTATTTCTCCATAAACAAGACACCTTTTCAGTTATTTCTTATTCATTATTCAATACCCATTATGGCACCAAAAAAGAAACCAAGCAAAGTTGTAAAACTTCAGCTTAAGGCAGGTATGGCTAACCCAGCTCCTCCGGTCGGAACGGCCCTCGGACCTACAGGAATACAGATTGCGGAATTTTGTAAACAATTCAACGAAGCGACTCGAGATCGAATGGGGATGGTTCTTCCGACTATCATCAATATCTACGAAGATCGTTCGTTTGATTTCTACACCAAGCAACCGCCGGTAACCTACCTTATCAAGACAGAATTGAACCTCAAAAGCGGTTCGAAACTTCCTCATAAAGATAAAGTTGCCAATCTTACGGTTGACCAACTCAAGAAAATCGCCGCTCTCAAGATGGTCGATCTCAATGCACACGACGAAGCACACGCTATGTCTATCATCGCCGGTTCCGCTCGTTCTATGGGTATCACTTCCGATCTGAAGAAATAGTATTAAACCGAAAACATTATGGATAGCGACGCTTCTTAATATTGTTCTCTTTAAATCATCTCTGTGGGATTGCGGAATAAAACCGCATCTCATGGTTTTGGCGTCATCGTCTAACGGTTAGGACGCGGGATTCTCATTCCCGCAATCGGAGTTCGATTCTCCGTGACGTCACCAAAATTATAAAACAAAATAAAAAACCACTTCAAGTGGTTTTTTTTATTGAAAAATCCCCAATGAAATATCTATAATTACTAAAAAGAACGATGACAATCATCTATTTACTAGAAAAGCAAAGAAATTCCAAAAAACTTTTGACAAACCCCCCACTTTTTATACAATAGCCCTGCTTTTGTACGAGATACATTATGCGGGTGTAGCTCAATGGCTAGAGTCCCTGCCTTCCAAGCAGACTGTTATGGGTTCGAGTCCCATCACCCGCTCCAATTATATTCAAAAGCATTAAGCCGAAATTCTGGAGCATTCCTTCTGGTTTCGGCTTAATATTTTCTCGGGTGCATAGCTCAGTTGGTTAGAGCGCGTCTCTGATAAGGACGAGGTCCGTGGTTCAACTCCACGTGCACCCACCATTAATATAGTACAGCTTACTAATGAACCATTACGATTTTCGTTAATAATTTGTAATTCGGACATTAGTTTTTTAGTCTTTCGGGAACTGGCGCAATTGGCTAGCGCACACGCTTTGGGAGCGTGGGGTTGTGAGTTCGAGTCTCACGTTCCCGACCATTTTGGCGCTATCGTCTATCGGTTAGGACAGCGGGTTTTCATCCCGTAAAGCGGAGTTCAACTCTCCGTAGCGTCACCAAATAAAATCAAAAATAGCCTCACTTTTGTGAGGTTATTTTGTTTTTTTGTGATGTTTAATGTCGGAGAGTTGAATAGAAGGGTAAAATCGTAAAACGATTTTAGAAAGCCAACGATTTGGCTTTCGGCCCGGAGCCGTCTCCGGCGTCTGAGGAACAACTCTCCGTAGCGTCACCATTGTACAATCAATTACGAAAAAGAGCTTCATTTGAGGCTCTTTTTCGTTTCAATACATCGGATCTAATAAAGTTTATTATATTTCGATTCAAAAATTAATAAATTTTTAATAATTGGTGGTATATTGCTCCTGTAAAGATTTTTACGTTTTTAATCGGCACATATATGATTAATGCTTTTGGAGGGAATTGTATTAGGGTTACGACATGAGAATCGGAAAGACCTATTTTATTCGGTGCGGGTATAATGGAATTATCCCGTAACAGTAATCAAGCTCATTGTTACACATATGCTAAAATAGACGGGGAATTCAGGCACCATACCGGAACATGACTTCCTGCCTATACTGACTCTGTGCGTTTTCGTGTCGCAGACATAATTCCTCTTTGCCCGATAAGCAAAGGGTTATTGTGTCAAGACGTGGAAATCCTGCAGGATGAAGTGTGGAGAAAAGTTTCCAAACATCTCTGCTTGCATTCCATGGTAGAGGCGGGGCTTTCTGATGAGGAGATGAAGAGGTATCGGTCCTTGTTGCTAAAGGGCCAAAAATTTCAGTTGGCAGATTATGAAAAGTTATTTCTTGAGAGAGTAAAAGAGCAATCAACATTCTTCTTGCAACGTTTCAAAGAAAATCTTCTTTATCAAAGAAATCGGGAAGGTTGAAACGCCGGGAAAGTAGAGTTATTTTAACGGCGAAAATGGTATCGTTCTCCTTTTGTGCGAGGCATTGCTATTCCATTATATAAAAAGTCCGTATGAAAATACGGACTTTTTATTACTTTTTGACACAGAGTATGCCGGGTATTTAGTATGGTAAACTTGCAATATCCGTTTGTTCGGTATAATTGCTCTTGAAAACTTATGGCACCGGGTATCTTCGGCGAAGATCTCACATTTTTCTATATAATTTCCCCATTCTTTTTATGTGTTTTTCCGCAACTGCGAGTTTTACATCCGGAGCCATACTCATCGTTGCCGGAATATTCACGCTCCGGCATGTGAGGGTGAAGTCCTCAATCCCTTTTGCGAGTATCCCCTTACTTTTTGGTATCCAGCAGACTATTGAGGGCATGGTGTGGATATCCTTCGGTTCGCCGATTTTCCACTCGGTCGTCACCTATATATTTGCTCTGTTTGCGTACGTACTCTGGCCGATTTTTGTCCCTATTACGATATGGCTCATAGAAAAAAATCCAGTGCGAAAAAAAATACTTTTTGGCATATCCATCGTAGGGACGTTGGTAGGCATATATCTTTTTGCTTGCAGTATAGCGGGTCCGGTAACATGCAGTATAGTGCAAAAAAGTATCGCGTATCAAATAAACGTGCCCTATCCCTTTCTGAGCTTCCTTCTTTATTTTTTCGCTACCTGTGTGGGAAGTATGGTCTCAAGTTCTCTAAAAATTCGTATTTTTGGAACCGCTATGCTTTTGTCCTTTTTTGTCGCTCATGCATTGTATCCCGAGACATTGTTTTCGGTTTGGTGCTTTTTTGCGGCCCTTCTGAGCCTGATTATTTATATCCATATGAAGGATCTGCGAGCACTTGTAGCGAGTTAAAAAATACCCTGCTTTTTTTATTCAAAATATCAATACCATAGTCTTCATCCTATCTTAGGCACAGACAAGATCGTTTCTTCCGCTTCGTTCTATGGGCAGTCTCTTTTTGAAATTAAGATTTTCTCGGTGTTCTTCCAGTAAGATAGACAGAACAGTGCCTCATATTCGAGTTTTTAGTACTCTGGCATAGGCAAATCTATCTTCTAATAAGAGTGGCATTTTGCCCCCTTCCTCCATTTCTATCAGATGATTCATATCGTGCATCTGTTCTCGGGAGAATTTGCCTGACAGTAAAGCAGAGTCTTTTCGATGTGTTTTCAATAATAGAGAGAGGGCAGCTCCGCATATTCTCCCTCTTAATTCCTCCACACGCTGACTTTTTTGTTCTATAGGGACAACTTGTTCGTTTCCAACGATAATGTCATTGAGGGAATGAATATCCTGTATTACTCCTTTTGGCAAATCATTCAATAACATATTTTTATAGAGTTATGCAAATAAAAAATCCCCTTTTTGCAGGAGATTTATGGTCGGAAAAACATCGGTATTTTGGTTCTAAGTTTTGGGTTATTTCGTAGGTTCATAGCAAGTTGTTTACTACTAAACGATAAGGATACTATTCTTTTTTCGGCTTCTGTCAAAAGTTTATCTGGCACTTACGATGAAACATCCACTATATATTGTGATTTCTCATATATACGGGAGATATAATCGCTCAATAAAGACATTCTAAAAACTTCCCAGAAATGGGAAGTTTTTAGGTTTTTATGTAACTCGATCCGTTGTAGCAGCGTTCATCGAACCTCTATATCCAGTCTTCTCGAGAACATTCTCGACACTTCCCCCTACATTTTTTATTTCCATTTTGATATTATCCTCTCTTCCTCCATTTAAAAATGCTTCAAAATCCTCTTCTGCCGTTTGTATATAGGAAGTTGTTTCTAACTGAGACTTTCCTCCAGGAATATGACGAATACCATATTTCTGGGTAAGCTCCTTCATATAATCCTGTTTTGGGAGATCTTCCTCATAAACGGATTTCTTTAAACGGTCATCGCTAAAATAGGTCCAGAGAGCTTTATGATATTTCATATAAAGTTCTTTTTGTATCTCCTTTGTTGTTTCAGGATTTTCAGCCTTCATATCCTTGATTGCCCCCAAACTTTTTTTGAAACTTGGCCAAAAACGTTCGGTATTTTCATCTTTTTCAAAGGTCGCCTGTCCCGCGTTCATCTTGATAAATCTGAAATAGTGATCAGGATTAAGTCCGAGAAAGGATGATCCTCCGTGTTCGTAAACTCCATTACTACGCTCGTCTTCATCGAGTTTACCTATCTCCCCAACACTTTCCCCGCATGTTTTTAAATATGTTGCACAATCGGAATCCGTTTTTGCAAGATGGAGAAGTTCTCCGTCTTGAGTGACATTGAGTTTATCGTTCAGTGTTTTTCCATGATCCGCCCAGAACTTCAGGATAGTTTTTATGAGTTCTTTTTTTGGATCACTTTTTTGAAGTGCTTCAATCTTCTCATATTCTTTAGCCATTCCGTTACTCATAGAGAGTTTCTTGATAACCGAACGAAAAGTATTTTGGGTTCCGGCAGTTTCAAGGAAGAGTAGTGCAGTATACGGATGTCCTCCAAAAAATTTCCCTTTTAATGTGTTTAATTGGTCTTGATGGAGGGTTCTCGGAACATTACTGAGGGCGAGAACGATGGCAGGCAGATGCATTTCATGAGATGGTCATCATTTCCCCCAAATCGCATCAAATCCACCAAGTGCATGAGCATTCTCTCCTCCTTCGAGTTTTTCCATAACGTGTTTGATCCGTCATTTTGACATTTGATATTGTCAAGCGAGCTCCTTTCATTTTTTAGATTCCTCATCTCTTCAGGACCCCCAGGCTCTTCCGATGTCTGTCCAGAGAGTTGAATCCAACTCGTTCTTATCACCAGCGGATTTTATATACGAGACGATAAGTCCCTCCTCAGTAAAAGACTCTCCGGTATCATCACATCGCTTTCTGTAGCTTTTAACAGTTTCGAGATTTTCAGAGAACTTTTGTCCAGAGAGTCGCTCAAAAAATACAAAGCTCCCCTGCCATACTTTCAACTTTCCGATATAGAGCGTTCCGTGTTTTTGGAGCATTGCCATCGTTGCAGCCTGTATTTCATAATCGTGAGAACCTCGATTTGAAAGGATATGCATAACTTCCTCCTGTCTATCGGGTCCCGACATATTTTTAAGCTCATCTACCATCTCTTGCATGAGTTTCTTATTTTTCGTATGAACCCCCGATCGCATTTCTCGAAGAAACCCTTCATCCACAAGACCCATCGATTTCATTCTCTTTCCGATAGCAAGTTGCACATTGGCGGCATGGAGATGTGATCCGTGCTCGAGTTTGTGTTTTATTGCATCTATAACCCCCTTAGCTCCATGAAGTATATCATGAAGACTTGGATTTCCCATATAGTGCTTTATCCGACCTTTGTGGTAGTGAATGTGCGGATCTATTTGATCTGGCACTTCTGTTTCTTTCGGTAGATTTTTTGGAGTAAATGTCTCGGAATTGAGAAAAGTATAGAGGAGGTTGTACCCACCACTATATTTAGAGGGTTTTGAATCTTGTTTATCGAGACCTTTTGATTCATCGAAATCTTTATATACAAGAAATTCCACTTTTCAAGGAGTTTTGATATCGAGTATCTTGATATACCCTTTTGCCCCGGCAAATTCGGTAATACCTGTATACTTTTCTTCTCCTTTCCTGTCTTCAGGAACAATCTTATTTCCATCTAATGAAAGCTTACTGTAAGCATCTTTTTTTACACTATGTGATTTCATAGCCGAGAGAAATTCCTCCGCCGTCTTCATAGAAGGGAGTCTCTTCGCTTTCTTGGATTCAAATATAGTATAAAACGTCACATAATCAAAAATCTCACTATTTTGCCCATTGGTGAGCTCTATCGTTCCTTTTGCTTCATTGATAGATTTTACCTGGAAAAGACAGTAGTCCTTATCTCCTAGTTTTCCGACTTCTATGGAGGCACCACCATCAGCTTTCAGACCATAAGCAATTCCTTCCGAATCGATAGAATTCAAAGCTCGATTAAGATCAGAAAGAGATTGTATCTCCTCTTCCAAAACAGTTTCTTTGAGAGTTCCGGCTTGTATTCGGTGTTGTGTAACTTCTGGAGTAAGTATCTCCACACTGGTTCGTGCTTTTTCAAAGATATGATACATCTCGGCATAACTATACCCTGCACCCTTACTTTTTACTTTCCCGAGATGGAGGAGCCCGTTTGGAAGGAGTATATCGCTCAATGCGAATACGCGACCATTTCCTCCAGTCGTTTTATTTTCCCCAGGGTTATCTGAGATACCGTCGATGCGGTAGGCAAAGGCAATATCCTCACCATTGTTTCCCCTTATAGTTCCTTGGATAACAGAACCTTCTTTCAAATCAACAGGATTCTTTATACCGAGTTTGTTCAGTTTCTCGATAAATACAGGGAGAAAAAATCCCTCTTTTGTTGGTTTCATCTTGAGTGCATTTTCTGCATCTATTTCGTCGTAGCGAGCAATATTGATTCTTGATAATTCCTGTGCAATCATCTTACTTCCCTCTCCGAGAAGGATCGTATCCACCAATTCTTTCGGAAATAACATCGTCTCTATGACAATGTCATTAGGGTCGATCTGGTCTACTGTATCCTGTTTTTCCGTATCACTCATGGATGCAAACTCTGGAACGAGATCTCCTCGCTCAATACTCTGATATATCACGGATTTTACCTGCGTTTTAGTTAGCACTCTCATATCTCGGAGTTGTCCGAGTGTCACTGTTGGGAGAAATGTCTTCAAAAGGAGTTGTTTCTGGGTATCATCAAAGAGAGAAAGAGACTCTTGTACTTCCTGTGGATCAATATACCTCTGTACGAGAAGTTTCAGTACTTGTTCTTCCTGCAGGGGACTCAGAGTATTTTTTCCGAAAATTGTAATGATCTGGTCTTTTTTAGATTTATAGGGAAGGGTTTTCTTGGGAAAAAGATTCTTGAGGAATTTTTCACGCTTCGATTCACTCTGAACAAGAGTTGTGAGCTCATCACGAGAGAGATTTTCGTATTCTGATTGTATCTTTTTCGTCTCAGAAGCAGGGAAATCATACTCGCGAGCAATCATATATTCCAAAGCTTTACGTTTGCTTGTAAATGCAGCTCCGAGAGCTATAGTCTCACGGAGGAATTGTACCGAAGTTACCGCTCGAAAAGCTTCTTGCTGTTCCTTTGATTGCTCGTCAAAATCCCGATTCTTGGCGATAAAATCCAGAAATTCCGTTTCAAGCCCCACACATTTTGATCTCATCATCTGATTAAAAGCACCTCCTCAAAGAAAAAATTTCTTCTCGATGAATCACTTAATTGCACGAGTTGTCATGGATTCATCCGCCTTTTTTGATTTCTGGGTATTTACTATCTCTCATACATCAGAGCCAGCATTTCTACTATTTCCCGCCATATTGGATACCATAAAAATATAAATTCCCCACGAGTATATCCTATAATACCTAAAAAATCAAAAAAAATCACACAAAATCAAAACTCCTATCTTTTTCTCAAAAACAGAAAAAACTCCAATCTCCACAAAAACTCCAAAAGTCAACAGAGAAGTTTTGCAAATAAAAGAAATATATGATGTAATAGTGAAAGAAAAGAAAAAACTAATTCATAAACGTAAACGATATGTTTCAATCTCGAATCCTTTCTCGCTTCTCCCGACTCGCTCTCTTGTCAGTTTTTTGTGTCGGGCTCTTTATTACGAGCGGAGAACTTTCTCTCAGTACCAATGAAGTCGAGATAACAAATAGAGGAATAGAGAGTGTTATGGCAGCAAATTGTGGTTGAACATGACAACCAGAATGTCCAAAAGAAACCACTGATACTACCATCAATACAATTATCAGTATCCTCAATCTCGGAATAGGCATTCTCACTTTCCTTATCACTCCGCTCATCATGCTCGCTGGATGGCTCCTCTCTCCCGACTGGACATTCGGAGAGATTTTCGGACTCCGTCCCATTCTTCATCAACTCTGGATTCTTATTTCCAATGTCGTCTATGTGATATTCGGATTTATGCTCGTATTTATTGCCTTTGCGAATATATTCGGATGAGAACACTCTAAAGCGTACGAGATGAAAACGATGCTCCCGAAACTCGTAACCGGGATGCTCATCGTCCCGTTTACCTGGTTTATCGTCAGTGCGGTACTCTCTGTTTCCAACGTACTCACCGCATCGGTTATACAACTTCCCGTTTCAACCATACTGAAAGCAGGCGGAGAAACAAGCGGATTCTTAAAAGACCCTATTATACCCAAAACGATTATTTATAGTAAATGAGCAGGCTTTGGGACAGAGTCAAGCACATGAGCAAATTGATTCACAAACAATAAAGAATTTACCGCATCAAATTGTTCTTGAGGAAGTGCAGACTGTCTTACCATAGAAGAATTTCTCACTAATGGAAAATGAGGAGCCTATAATCTCCTATCGGTCTATGCCTACGGAATTTTTCGAATTCAAGAATACAAAGAAATCAGCGTTGAAGAATGAATCAATAAAATATTGGACATAGCGAGTAAACTCGGGTTCGGAATCATATTTTTCGTGATATTTGGCATACTTGTTATCGCTATAATATACGCTCTTTTCAGCCGTGCTCTTATGCTCTGGCTTTATGCGATGTTTTCTCCAGTATTTGCACTCACTTTTGTACTGTGAGATAAAGCGAAAAAACTTGAGAAATTCACCATTAAAGAATTTATCTCCCTTGCAATGGTTCCCGTGTATGTTTCTGCTGCTCTTGCCTTTGGTCTGATGTTTCTTGGGCTCGTTATGGGAGCGACAAATAGTTGAGGTGATGGAAAAATCACATCAGATGTAGTAACCATAACTCCGGAAGGGGATTCTACGACGACTTTCAAATTCTGAGAAATTACCCTTACCACGGTTTGACTCCTTACTCCAAAACTCAAATCTTGAACAGGAAAAGCTCTTGATATAGGGAAAGGAGTCATCGGAACGATCATAGTGAATGTTCTCGCCCTCGCAATCCTCTGGATGGCGGTTATGGCAGCCCTCGGAGCGAGTAAGATTACCGAAGCAGCAGTACAGCCTATCAAGTGATTCGGGGACGAAATCGGAAAACTCGCCATGAAAGCTCCGCAGTATGTGCCGATACCGTTGCCCTCAAAGGATGGGAAAGACAGGAGTCTTACTATGGCAGGAGTTTGAGCTATGTGAGGAAGTATTTCCAGTGCCATAAGTTCTGCTGCAACGAAATGATGAATGGAATTTGGACAGACTTTCGGTAATTCCATGGCTTCAGCTATGTGATTGGAAGTAAATAAAACAGCATGAATACTAAAAGCCCTTGAGAATGATGCTATTAATCATAATAAAACTCCTGATACCAAGGCACAATATATAGCTCGAAACTTTGAAACAGGAAAGTTAGACGCAGGTGGATATGCAAAAGATACGATTAGTCGTCACCAGCTTGCCACAAATTTTGAGAAAGTAGGAATTGATACAAAATTAGTTGAAGAACTTAAAAAAGCTAATGATGAGCCCAAAATAGGTGAGGTGTTGCATAAAATTGATAAAGAATTAAATTGAAGATTATTTAAAGATAAGAAAGGTGCTGATTCTTCAACATCTATCATTGAGCAAATGAAAGAATATTCTGGAACCGCAACTACAACTCCAAGATATACAATAGACACCGGTAAAAAAATACACATAAATATTGATGGTAAAAAATCAGAGGAAATAACTTATATTATTGATGAACAAAAAAATCTTAAAGTCGGGAAATCTTCACTTGAGGAAGTACTTAAGTCTAAATGACTTGAGAATCCTGAAATTAAAGAAATCATTGATCATATAAAGGACAATCCTCATTTATAATTTCCTATTCACCAAAACAAAAACACATCTATGAAACAATTTCACGCTCTCATGACCAATACCACGAGTCTCGTCGGCTACATCGCCGTTCTGATGTTCGTCGGCGCCTATCTTGGTGGGAACAAAAGTTACACGTTCGATCCGATACTCCTTAAGGGGAGTGTTATGGAAAGCGGTGGTGCGATAAAACACGATCCTCTTCGTTCGATGGTGATTACCATCGACGGTCGCCAGTATGAAGTTCAAATCAATAGGGAAATAATCCGGCAACCGGAGTTTCAGTACTAGGAAATTTTAAAATAATCCCCATAAATTCGATTCGAATTTATGGGGATTAAATATTCAAAAAAAGGTTTTATCTTTCTCCTTTGTAATCTCAGATTTGTATCTGAGTAAAGGGTACCGGTCTGGCAAAGTGGTATCATTGAAAGAAATTAACTCCCAATTCATGAAGAAAGTGAAATACCTCTTTCGATTCGATGCGTTCCGCAGTGACGGTTGCTCCAATGAGTTTCGCATGGTAAATAACAGTTTCAATCGCAGCAATAGCCCCAGCCCTGTATTCATCTTCATAGAGACTTAAAATCACGGACTGATCTATTTTTATGTTATCGGGCTTGACGTGTATGATCTTTTTAATATTTCCTTCACTTTCCCCATAATCATCAATAGAGATTTTATATCCGAGAGATTTGAGTTCGCGTATTTTTTCCCTATCTTCCGGTCTATTAAACGGAACTGTTTCGAGAACCTCGAGACTTATGCGGTTTACGATGGAATTTGGCTCTATGCTCAATGCCTTGAGTTTTGTTATAATTCAAGTATCGTTCCAGTCTTGTTCATGGATATTGATGGAAACATTCAGGCTTGTATCCTCTTTCATATCCGAGATTATCTGATGGAGCATGGACATAGTGAGGGCTGAAAGATATCTTTTATTTTCTGCTATTTCCACAAACTTTCCCGGCTCGATAATCTCCGTTTTTCCGTCGTCTCATTGACGTTCAATTCTCACTAGTGCCTCAACTCTTTTGGCATAAGGGTTTTTTGGGTCGTGGATATATTGATAATAGGGAACAAATTTTGTAAAAATATTGTTGGGGTCAAGTGCTTCGACAAGTATGTTTGTATAGTAACGTATTTTCTCCGGCACTTGCTCGTCTCCCGTTTGAAAAATATACAGATGTTTTTCTCGGGATTGCCTTGCTTTTATAAGGGCCGTATGCGCATATTTAATATGTTCCGTTTTTTGTCATATAACAATTCCCGCATGAAATTGTACATTCTTCCCGTGTTCTATATGAAAATTCGTTAAGAGAAGCTCTATGAAATCAGATACGGTATCCTGTAGATCTTCTCCGACGAGCATCGCCATCTCAGAAAATTTATTTGGTTCATATACGAGGCAAAAGGTTGTTTTGTCATAACTATACACCGCTGCTTTAGTTTTCGTTTTTAAATACTCCGCCACCTTTTTTATTATCTCTCTCCAATCTTCTTTTCCTCCTTGCGTTGCCACCATATTATTATAACCGGCAATATCGATAAGTACTATCGTTTTTTCTCGTCAGAATATGTCCCTGCTCAGTTTATTTTCATTCGGCAATCCTGTTTCATCATCATAAAATGCCAATCTCTCAAGCTCCGTTTGAGATTCTTGAAGAAGAGCGTTTTTATGATGTATGGTAATGAGATTTAAAAAACGTTCTTTTATTAAGAGGTGTTGTTCTGAAAAGATTTTTGAGAAAATCTTTTCAGAGACAGCCGGATAGGTGAAAACAATCGAAATTCCTCAAGCAAGCGATATATATTTTTCTTGAAAACCACGCTTGAATGGAACGAGAGAACATTTTTCTCCCTTTGTCTGAGGAGAATTTTTATAAGATCGACATTCGACGGTATCTTGATTTTTCTCACAATTTTGACAATCTCCTATCA
This sequence comes from Candidatus Altimarinota bacterium, assembly GCA_028713325.1. GTDB lineage: Bacteria > Patescibacteriota > Gracilibacteria > BD1-5 > UBA2023 > UBA1545. Next base: position 139,911 of record JAQTON010000001.1, read on the forward strand.
CCGTAATAGTACAGAGATTATAAAAAATAGTTTCCGCAATCTTTTTTCCAAACAAATCATTGACCTGGTCCTGTGAAAATATGCCATCTCAAGCATTCATAGAGGCAATGATTTTACCAATCTCTGCTTCCACGGAAAGCATTGCCATCAATTGGTATCGTTCCACAGCCTCTTCGAGTGCAAATTTTCATGCTTTTTCCAGTCAGGCATAATGATGAATCGATGTTCCATATCGCATTATTTCGCTTGTACGTCAAAGAGTTGCATAGAAATATTTTTCATCCTGAGTTTTGCTGGGGTTTCTGTCAGTATCGACAAGACCAGCACTGAGATCTCTATATCTACTAAAACACATTTGAGCATATTCCATATACTCCTTTCCTTCGCATTCAATATAATAAAGAGCCAAAGAAAGATATATTCTGGAGTAAGTTAGAACAGAACAGGAGATTTCTCACTCTTTCAAAGAAGCATGGATTTTTTTTATAAGCGGAAGAAATCTCAGACGCTCCTTGGAAGCACGGAATTTTTTTATAGTCTGAGCAATGATTTTTATATCCGATTGTTCATAGAAAAAATTATTAACCTGTTTTTTATTGTTGAGAAAAAAAATCATCAATTTTTCAAGAGAGGTTTCTTTTATATCAACGCCATATAAGATGAGATAGTAGAGTGCTTCGATTTGAAATTCGTTTTTAATGCCGTTGCGATCGATATCCATAAATATTTCTTCTAGCGTCTCTAATTTTTTTTCTGCGGCATAACTGTAGATATGAATAATTCCCTTAAGGGATTTCATCTTTTCTTCGTAAAGTTCGGGTGAGATACTTCATTGCAATTTTTCTATTTGTTCGATTCTAATAAGTTCCGTGAGGGCATTGTTTCAGAGAAAAACTATTTCAGAAATTTTTTTCTCTTTTTTGTAAAGTTCCCCAGTTATGTCATCCTGTCAAAAATCAGCCGCTTCCTGAAGAGAAAACCCCGCTTGCTGATCTTTTTTTATATGGGAAGCCTGTTCATTTATCTGAGCGACGGAACCTTTCATGATGATTCCATGTGCAAAATTGCCTTGAACTTTTCCGGAGAGATTGCGGAGCATTTTCCCTATGATGTGCTTTTCTATGAAATTTGGATCTAATTGTCGCAAAAGAGAGTCAATGTTATTCCTGATGATTACACCAAGATCAAAGGATATTTGGCGTTCCTCGAAGTTTACGGAATGAATGAGGGCAAGTTTATTGATGGTTTCACCGAGTTGCATGCAGCGATGTAATTCTAAAATCAGTGTTTCCGATGGATTTTTGGACATCCATACCTTCATAACACCGAGCGAATGTGAAACTCTTGAGGTGGAATCAACAAAAAGTGCACTGATTTTGGTAAAATAATCCGACTGCACATCCTTTACAAGATCAAAATCCTGATCCATTCAAAGAAGAAACAAATGAAAGGCTATGGTGTCATATTGTTCGATATGTTGACTTGATAGAATTTGTGAATTTCCCTGTTCGATATAAGAGATAATCCCATTTTGCAGAGAAGGATGGTTCAGGAGTATTCTTCTGATATTTTCGGGAATGGAGATATTTCTAGAAAAATAATTTCATTTTAAAAAATCAAAAAAAGGAAAAAGAATATTTACGGTGTGTTCTTTAAAAAAATCACATATTCATGTATCGGTGTTTTCAAAAAAATGGATAAACCCTTCGAGATTCACGGTATTGAAATCAATCTTTTCATGCCGGTCAAGAATGTTTCGAGCAAAAAACCCCGTATAGTCGACAAGCTCTCGAGAGTCCGCTCATTTTTCCCGTATCTGAGAGATTCAAGATCAACAAGATCAAGGTGGGATATCTTCGGAAAATGCGATTTTTGTTGGCATGAACTCTATTTCATAAAATATATATGAAGGTGAGTGTATCTATAGTCAATAAAAATGCAAAATATTTTATAAAAATCTTGCATTTTTGTTTATATAATGAGTTATTAAGATTTAATTAAAAATAGCTTGACTTATAAAAAATATAGTATATTCTATATTTAGTTTTTAGGAGATATCCCAAAAACAAAAACAAATATTTTTTTAATCTTTCTGGCTTATGTCATTTGGACACTAAAAAAACCTAGGACACCTGTCCTCAAAATTTTTTAAACAGAGTCAGTCTCTGTTCTCATCGCTGTATATCTATTATAGAGCGAAATCCTGCCAAATATTGGCAGGATTTTTTTAAATTCGATTTTAAAAAAGGAATATTTCCATATACTAAAGATACCTATCCTCGTTTTCTCCACTATGCAACGTTTTTTCTTTCCTCATCTTTCGCTCGGAAAAGATATTATCATCTCAGATATCTCCTTTATTCATCAGGTTTCACGGGTTCTCCGATACTCGATCGGAGAGAATATCGTTCTGTTTAATGGCGATGGACGAGAGTATATATATAGCATCCATTCTATCACCAAGAAGGAGATAGGATTGTTATTTGATTCAAATCATGAGAACAGATGAGATCCAAAGATGCCTGTCAGACTTTATCAGGCTTTGCCCAATAAATATGAGAAGATTGAATATATTTTACAAAAAGGGGTGGAAGTCTGAATACAGGAGTTTATATTCTTTCGATCGGAAAGAAGTCAAAAACTTATAATAAATGCTCGTAAAATAGAGCGTTTTCAAGAAATAGTACGAGAAGCAACCGAACAATGCGGTGGAAATCGAGTGGCATCCATTATTTTTCTGGAAGATAAAATGGTAGTGCCGGAAAACGGACAAAGTTACGTACTTCATACGGAGGGAAAAGGGAGTGAACATATACGTGATATTGATACAAAAAATACACCCATCAATATCTTTGTTGGACCGGAGGGCGGATGGTCTTGCGAAGAGGTATCCTCTTTTGAAGAAAGGAATGTACAAAAAATACATCTCTGAGAGCGAATTTTACGCACGGAAACAACCGGACTGATTGTTGCGTTTTTTCTCATCCAAAAGTAGCAGGACTTTGTTATTTATGTAAAAAATACTCTTTTTTTATGACAAAATCTTTTGCATCCCTTTTTTTTTGTAGTACAATGAGACCGTTTTTACTCTCTATCTCCTACTTCTTATGAAGAAACTTCCTATCTTACAAATCGCTTTAATCGTTCTCTTGGTGGGGGTTATCGCTTTCGGATTCTTTATGACAAAGAAAAACTCAAATAGAGAAGAGTCGAGCAAGACACAAACGGAAACGACCGATTCCGATGCGGTTGATTCATGAAATATGTCTCTGTACGAGGCAGAGCAGAAGCAACTTCAAAAGAAGATGGATGATTATGCTCTTTACAACAGTGCCGTAGATACACTGGATATTGGTGCTTGCGAGAAAATCGTAGAAAATGATACACTTAAAGCAGAATGTCTTGATAATGTCTATTCCGCACAGGCTTCCAAAGAAAAAAATGCTACATTGTGTGAAAATATTCAGGATGCTACGACCAAAAGTCGTTGTGAGGGTAGTTTCGCCTATGATTTTGCAGTAACCTCTGGAAAACAATCCGATTGTGACAAGATTATTGGAGACAGTGATCTCAAAAATGCGTGTGCAAAAAATATCGTTTTTACGAAGATTGAAGATGTATCATTTTCAGGAACCGTTGATACTTGTAACACTCTCTCTGGAGTCGATAAAGACTACTGTATTAATCGTATCAGGAAAGATGCTGATATCGATCTTCTTCAAAAAGGAACAAACACAAAGGATATAAAAATTTGCGGACAAATTCAGGATGCGGGTATGAGAAATACCTGCAATGATACTGTCTATATGACGCTCGCCATGGAAAAACAAGATGGATTACTGTGTGCAAAGATTGTCGATACTGCCCGCAAGACAAATTGTACCACTCAGTTTATCCGCATCAACGATGTAACTATTCTGAGTAAAGCCCTTGCAGAGAATAGCCTTTCGCTCTGTGCAACCATTACCACTCCTGACTTGAAGACGAAATGCAATGACACCCTTCTCTTGAAACTATGAATAACCAACAAAGATACTGCTATCTGTGCGAAGATCAGTGATGCAGGAACTAGGAAACAGTGTGACGATTCGGTAAAGCTTATTTTGAAATAAATCAATAAATAAAGTATCTCCTTACCTCATCTCTTATGAAACGCCTATTTTTATATACAATTCTTCTCTGTACAACTTTTGGTGCCAGTATGTCGATTTCTTCTGCGGCAACCGGTACGTTGTCGACTGCTGCTCCAATTCTTGGAAGTGCCGTCGGGGAAAATGCGGGGAATTTGATATTTGATTATCTCACATGACTTCCGTCTTCAGAGCGAGTGTCAATAAATGCGAATACTCTCGATTTCATTGGGACTTTTTGGTCTCAAAATGTGGGGTGGATTACTTTCGGAGGATTGGGTGCAAATGGTGCTAAGCTCACGGGGGCGGGAAATAATATGCCTATGATAGGATTCGCTTGGTCTCAAAATGCCGGATGGATTTCTTTTAATCCAACCGGATCCATATCTCCGGGAACGGATGTATATTTCACGAAATCCACTGGATTATTCCATGGATTCGCTTGGAGTGAAAATCTTGGGTGGATAAGTATGGAAGGTCTTATGACGGATATAACTGCTCCGGATATTGTTGCAAACTTTGAACCATTTGCTGCAAATAGTTCAAAGGTATTTGCACTCAGTGATCCCTCGCCAACAGTACCAGTGGGAGGAGGTTATACTTTCAATGTAGAAGGATGGAATAGTACCGCAATATCTCCCATCGGATCTTCCACTCCAAACTTTACCCATGACTTCCGTCAGGCAAAATATTATTACCTCAAAATAACCGATCCGTTTGGAAATAGTTCCGAGGGGAATGTGCAAGTGGTTGCGGACGTACCAGCCGATGTATTGAATGCGACGAAAACAATTACAAATGCGGAACCGAGTGCTTATGCTTCTACTTTTGCTGAATCAAAAGTAGCGGATGCTTCTGATATTCATTCTATGAACATCAGTCTCCGTGACCAGTATGGAAACCCCATTATCAATGAATCATGAATCAAAACCGTGAAAGTTTGTGTGGCTTTCAATAATAATGTTGATACAGACCAATCCCTCTCTATCTGAGGAGTCCTTGGCGATGCGATCAGTTTTCCTGTTAATAGTTTCGCGGGACTTTCGTATCTCAATGGAACGATAGGTACTGACAGTAATACTTCCGGAAATTATTTTCTCCATATTGCATCTTACGCTCCAACAAAGACGGGATATGCTTTCACCAATCCAAATAATATTTCCCTTCAAAAACTCACCTACGAAATCATCGCCATAGGTGGGAATTCCTGAATTGGCGAAACGGGAGGACAAATTGATAAAAAAAATAAAATAGGTACGAATAATTTGAGATTTTCTCCGGCACTCTTTATCGGAAATGTTACCAATAGTGATAACTGGACTATTTTACAGGGGTATAATACAAATTTTAGTGCAAGTCTCCTGACTGGAACGACCGTATCTCTTATAAGTCCAAAAGTAGCACATATTTTGGATATTGACAGCAATATTTTGATGTCGTATCAGAATCCATTGAATATTACCGGAGGAACGGAAGTTTGTAATGGGTACATGAAGACTATTGCTACATTCAATGGGGTATATACATATTCTAATGCCTGCAACCGTCCGGATTCTTCCAATATTCTCATGACCCCAACGACCCTGAATAGTACCATGGGATTCTCATGGAGACCGACAATAATTTATGCAACACCCGCAAATAGCGTTATAAAATATACCTCTGAAATTTCTTATACAAATTCCAATGGTTCTGTGGTTGTGAGATATCCTTCATATGCACGATTTAGTAATTCTGATACCATTGCAGATGGAACTGCCGTGACGAGTACCGTTGGAGTGGTAAATCAATCCGTAAAGATTCTCGGAATGTCCAATGGTAGTAATATTTTTGATACCCTTTCAGGAACCACCGCGAATAATATCAGCTCTCTCACTCGTGTCGACATTAAGAATGCCATTCATAAAAATGTGGAAACCATGACGAGAGGAGGAGTTCCACCAAGTGCCAATTATGAAGTTCATGCCGGGGATTATACTATCCCGGCAACTTGGCCAGTGGGGAAGGATACGATTATCATACAATGAGGAAATGTGACTATCGATGAAAATATCATTAACAGCACTCATATAAAAGGTATTATCGTTCTGCAAGATGAAGTATGAAACGGAGGAAATATCTATATCAAGAAGAATGTTTCCAATATTGCCGCTGTCCTTTTTGCAGATAAGAGTATCATTTCCGGAACAATATCTCCTCTCTATTATTCTGATACGCGAACTGCAACGGGACAACTCTTTCTCGAAGGGTCTATTATCTCCGACAATACTATCGGTGGGGCTTCCATGACTCCACTCAAGTGTCCATACAATGTATCGGTGTGTACCGATGAGATTGCAAAACGCTATGATCTCAATTATTTCCGATTCTATACCGGAACAGGAGCAACAAGCCCTGGGGCTGCAATTTGAGTACCTTCAGCCTGAATGGGATACCCCTTTGTCATAGAGTATGATAATCGCCTTCAGACAGCACCTCCACCAGGATTCAGTATGACAGAGTAGTAAGTAAAATAATCAATTCAATAGATTACAGTTAATTATTTTTTACATTTCTCATACCATGAATAAATTTATCTTTTGGATAGGAAGAAAAGCGGTAAACGGTATCGTTACGGGAATGTTTTTTGTACTCGCAGTTCTCGGGATTGCATATGCTGCCATCAATTGGCCAGTTGGTAATCCTGGCGGAACAGAAGTAACAGGTGGAAAATTTACTACTATTTTTAATAGTATCCTTCAATCCAGTAATTATCTATTACCAGGAGACGGGACAGTAAAAAATTCCCAAAAATTGAATGGTCTGACAGGTACTTCTTATCAAAAAAGAGTAACCGGTTCTTGTTCTGTTGGTCAATCAATAACTACGATCAATGCCGATGGGACGGTGAGTTGTGGAATGGGTGGCGGTAGTGGAAGAGTTGATTATAGTAGTTGTACTACGATATATCACTCTGAAGCAATGGCTATAGGAACGAATTGCGGGGGTATTATAACAACCGCCTCCAATGCACAATGTCCTACTGATTATCTTCTAGTTTCTGACAGTACGGGATTAAGGTTTCCATGAGTATGTATAGTAGCTACAGCTCGTTGTTGTAAATTACAATAGTTTTATCAATCGGAAGTTTGAATAAAAGTTTAACTAATATTTATCAAAAATAGAAAAACACTCCAATATTTATTGGAGTGTTTTTCTTTGTTTCACAAACTTTCATCTTTTTCTTTTATTTTTGAGAGAAATTCATATAATAACTTCCAATATCTATTATCTCATCCTCATTCATGTACACCAACTTCACCGAAGAATACAAAAACTTGATGCTTGAAACGGAAAATATCGTCAAAGGAAAGGGGTTCTCTGAGATTCTTCCGGAGGACGTATTTATTCGATCTCTGGAGATTAAAACAGGACCTATTTATGATCTCTACGCGAGTTCGGGAATCAATGTGAAAATAGCCCATGAGGTGCTTTCTCGTTCTCCGTTCAATCTCTTTGGAGCTGGAAGAACCGGGGTATATACCGGTCTCTCTCCCCGACTCAAGGAACTCATCGTACTCAGTATGAAGATAGCTGCTGGGGCGGAGAAAAAAAGAGCGGGAGTGGAGGATTTTCTTCTCGCTCTTTTCCGTGCCAATACGGAAACATGGTTCTATCAATTTTTCGATTTCATAGGACTCTCCCCGAAGGATATAGAACAAGATCTCAAGGATCTCAATGTGGCAATTGTAAAAAATGGGGACAGTACTCTCTTCGGTCCTTTGGACAATATTCTTCACGCTATAGAAGAGGGGCTTGCCGGTGGACTTGGAGAAGGAGAAATGACCGATCCGTTCGCCCACAACAAAAAACCGGAATGAAAAAAGATCGAGAGCCTCACTCCGGCACTTGATTTTTTCGGTACTGATCTCACAGAAGAAGCTCATACCGGAAAGATAGATGCGATTATCGGACGAGATATGGAGATAGAACGACTCATATCCGTTCTCAATCGTAAGACGAAAAATAATCCCTGTCTTGTCGGGGAACCGGGTGTCGGAAAGACCGCGGTTGTTGAGGGGCTTGCCCTTCGAATAGCAGAGGGGAAAGTACCTCTTGCTATGCAAAACAAACGAATCGTGAGTCTCGATCTCTCCTGAATGGTGGCGGGAACGAAGTACCGGGGAGAGTTTGAGGCACGCCTCAAGCAGATTATCGAAGAGGCGTCCAAGATGGAGAATGAAGTAGTTCTTTTTATCGATGAAATTCATACGATTATCGGAGCAGGTTCGGCTGAAGGGACGCTTGACGCTGCGAATATCCTCAAACCTGCGATGGGGCGTGGAAAGGTGTGTATTATCGGAGCGACGACGCTTAATGAATATCAGAAATACATAGAAAAAGATTCGGCACTTGAGCGGAGATTTCAGAAGATAGATGTGGATGAACCAAAGGAAGAGGTGGCGATAGAGATTATCTCGGGACTGAGAAGTTCTTTTGAAGAATTCCATAATCTCGTCATCGATGACGATGCGATCGCCGATGCGGTTCGGCTCTCCATACGTTATGTAACGGATCGTTATCTTCCGGATAAAGCCATTGACTTGATTGATGAAGCATGTAGTGCAAAGAGCATGAAATACAATGGCGATGAGACGGAAGTAAAAGGTTTGAAACAAGAAATTGAAAAACTTCAAAAGGAAATTGAAGAATATGTTCTCTCCGGACAGTATCACAAGGCTATAAAAATCAAAGAAAAACAAAACGATATCGAGAAAAAAATCCAAGAGAAAAAAGCAAAGAAAATAATTCCCCGAGCGAAGCGACAGCATATCACTTCTGACGACATCCAGAAGATAATAGAACGAATCACCGGAGTTCCTGCGAAAAACATCGCAATAGAAGATATGAGAAAGCTCCAATCTCTGGAGAAAAATCTCGCTCATCACATTATCGGTCAGGATGAGGCCATCTCTTCCATCGTTAGTGCTATCAAACGAAATCGTGCCGGAATCAGCAATAGGAATCGTCCCATTGGAAGTTTTCTCTTTCTCTGACCTACGGGGGTCGGAAAGACGGAACTCGTGAAACAACTCGCTGAGGAGTTTTTCGGTGATGAGAAGGCACTTATTAAGCTCGATATGTCCGAATACAACGAACGTTCCTCGGCATCCAAACTCATCGGTACGACTGCGGGATACGTGGGATACGAGGAAGGTGGTATGCTCACGGAGCGTGTTCGAAGAAAACCTTATTCCATAGTGCTTTTTGATGAGATTGAAAAAGGAAGCTTTGAGGTTTTTAATCTCCTTCTTCAGATTCTGGAAGACGGAACCCTTACGGATGGTAAGGGGCGAAAAATCAATTTCAAAAATACGATTGTCATCATGACTTCCAATATCGGGGGAGAGGAATTCACTTCCAAAGCTTCGCAGATCGGATTCGATGTGTCGTCCGATGCGGAAGCGAAAATTATTCGAGATTATGAAAAAATCAAAGAAAAGATTACCGGAAGCCTGGGTGAATATTTTTCTCCGGAGTTTTTGAATCGTATCGATCGGGTGGTAGTATTCAATCCACTAGATAAAATCGTTCTCAAGAAGATCATCGTTCTTCAGCTTGATATCCTCAAAAAACGGCTTAGAGAACTCGGTATCACTCTGGAATATGATACCAAAGCCATTTCTCTGATTCTTAAAGAGACCTATAATCCAGAATTTGGAGCACGTCCAGTCAGACGCTACATTCAAGATAAAATCGAAGACACGATTGCCGATCGCATTATTCAAGGAAAAAAATCTTCTATCATTACGGTAACGGCCTTGAAGTGAAAACTTTTGGTTAAGTAAATTGTAATAATCCCCCGATAATTCGGGGGATTATTGAAAATAGGAAGATTATTTATATTTTTTATCGAAAGCCATAAGTCTTTCTCGATTTCTTTTTACTATTTCTTCTGCTTCTGCGACACTTCCTCATACCTTCCATTCAATATGTTCTGGTGGTTGGGTATCGTTTTTTTCAGGTGTTTTCTTTGTCTTATAATTATCCATCCAATCCGTCATAGAAAGGTTGATACTTATGTGGTAAAAACTCACTATATATATTTGTGGGTATTCGTCAAATGGAATTTGAAAAAACTTCCCTACAATCTTTTGCTGTTTCTTCCATTATCTGTTATAATACAGGAAATATTCGGTATCTCTCTCTTTCATGCAGGCACGTATTTTCGCTCTCGTAATCTGTATGCTTCTCGTTATTTTTTCGTTTCCTGTTTTTGCGGAAGACGGGTATATCGGTGAGGATTTGTGAAACGATATCTATAAGCGTATCGATGAAGGAACGTATAAGCTCAAAAAGCAACTTGTGGAGAATCGCCTCAAAGGAAGTACTGAGTTTATCAATGAGAAGGTGGGAAAGATATGTTTCACAAAAGAAGGAGCGAAAATCTTCTGTTTTCGAGAATGATTGGATTTCACTGTTTCCGAGCTTGATGAGATCATGGGAGGAGATCTCGGGGCTATGGATGTTCATATGAATCCGGAAAATATCTGAATGGATGTGGAAAAATCGATGCGAATTCGCTCAATTATCATGGAACACTATAAAAAGTTGCAAACCGAAGTGAATGATGAACAAAAAAAACTTCAATCGGTCGGATCCATAGGACTCTTCAGTGATGGAAATAGGGATAACTCCAGTTATGACCTGATGGTGGATCTGGAAAATATTCATAATGTTATCTTTGCACGGGATATTCCGTATAATGGAACGGATAATATGGGGGCTTCATCGGTAGCGAATCTTCTTGCCAACGTATATCCGCATCCGTTTCTTCCACTTGATAGCTTGATTCTCTCTCCTTCTCAAGATCCGGGGGTTTCACTCATTCCACCAACGACTTCAAGCTGATTGACACTCTCATGATTTTTGAGTAACTGTCCAAAGTGTACCGACTTGAGCCAAGTTCCAAATAATCTTGATTCCGGTTTTTTGTCGGATGTGCAATCTCAATTGCTTGTGGGAACGAATCCAAATTCCTCCGTAGCTTTCAGTGATAATGGAATGCTTCCGGAACATTGGGCAAGCGTTGCTCAAGGAAATGGGGCAGGAGGTTCGCTCGGATGAGCCGGTGGAGGAAGCGACACATTTCCTTGCTCGGGGAAAGATTTTTTCTGTATCATCGTGACTATGACCGATTACGCCCAGAATATCCTCTCTGGAGGAAAGGCTGCAACCATCGAAAAAATATTGGATGAGAATTTGAAAATCGCTGACAAATTCGCACCATCGAGTTTCGTGCAAGCAAAGATGACCAAGATGTTTTTCGGACTTTCTCTGAAGAATCTCGATCTCCCATCCCTCTTGCATATAGGGGTCATCGTTTCTCGTCTCCCTCCTCCGATTCTCAATCTCACACCAAAGACGACGGACGAAGACGACGAATTCAATAAAATTCTTGTCGGTACTTTCGAAGAACTCTGACTCGATTTTAAACGTCAGAATTCTCTCGAGAAAAATGATGAATCCCGCATGGTACACAATCTAACCCATCTTACCACCGATAGGGTGAACGAGAAATCAGACATGAGCCAAGCTCCCATGAAATCCGGGTACATACGGACAAAAGAGATGGAACTGAAGAAAAGTTACGGAGATTCCTTCAATGACGATCTCTTCGAGCTTCATGATTTTACTCTTGCCTTCTCGAAGAGCATAACAAACGTCACCAATGTTATCAAGGCTATGTACGAAATACCACAAAAATAGAGATATTCCCGAAAAACTCGAATTTTGTCATTTCGAGCGGAGTCGAGAAATCGCTTTTAATCATCACATTTGAATCAAAGCTTGATAGATCTGAAAAATACACTCTGTAATTTCTTTGAAAATAGTTTCGTAATATCGGTTCAAAGAGATCCCTCGATTTCACTCGGGATGACAATTTTAATTTCAATCTATAGAAAGTCCTATGAAAACATTCTCTCTGATCCTCAATCGCACACTCATCACGATTTTTGTTTTGCCACTCCTTGTTGTTTCGACATATGCCTCTGGGAGCGATTGTGCCATTAAGGACGGGATGAGTGAAGAACTCGCGACATATATCAAAACAACGGAGAATCTCCTTTCTCAGATTGAAAAAGAGGCGGCAAAAAAACAATGCAATACGAATGCCAATGGTGAGAATAGTGCTTCGGCAAGCGTGAATAAAACCATGTCCGCAGTCGTTGGTTCCATGAACGAGAGTATTGGGTTTTCCAATTTCGCTACCTCCGGACGTTTTTATATAGGTATCGCTCTGAGTACGGAGATTCCCGCAGGTATTACACGAGACCACGAACGACTCGGAAAAGAAATAGAACGCATTAATAATATGATTGAGAGGGTACATAACCGATGTGCTGAAAATACCGTTCCGACGTCTAATCTTTCAGAAGACCCGGTGTACAGTACCTCTGGAAAAACTCTCGGAATTATGCTCACGGAAGTTCTGAAGAATCAAGTGGATATGATGAACTTCTATCGAGAAACGGTTTTGGGAGATAAAACGGATGACAAATATGTGTTTATCCTTGTCGGAGATTCAAATGTTTTTCAATCGAAACTGAGATGAAGTTATGGCCCGCAGGCATTTGAAACATGCAATAAAAATTCTGATTTTTTTCGAGATATAAAAGATGCTTTCGGACGTATCACGAGTCTTGGCGGAGGTATAGGAAAGGGTATGAAAGAATGGGAAAATGCCATGAATCTTCTCAATTCCAACAGTTCGAACCCGGAGTATGCCGAGACAGAACGAAATGTCCTCAGAAATGAATTGTCCCATCAGGGAATGAGTACGAAATCCTCTCAGGTCATTATGAACAATCTCGCGAAATACAATAGTCAACATGCGAGCGAGGGGCTTTCCGGATTCGTCACCTCCATAGGGGAGCGTATGTACGCGAGCATCGCCGAATTTGGAAAAGCGTATGATGACATAAAAGCTCTGCTTATGAAACCGCAAACGACCGATAAATACATGGAAACCAAAGAGATTCTTGCGACTCTGAAGACGGATATCAACGAAGAGATAATAAAAGATTATCTCCATGCGAAAGATCTTATAGGACCGGAAAATCAGAGTGCCGATGAGACGGTCGCAAAACTCATAGATACGCATATCTTACTCGAAAGCACAAACTCTCGTGCAAAATCTTATATCAAGATTGCAGAACAGACTTGTGACGCACAATCTACTGGACAAGGGAATTGCCGATATCGTTAAAATAATCATAACCCCTGTGGCAACTGCCACAGGGGTTATGATTTTAGTCCTCGTATCCTCCTTCTCGACTTCTTTCCAAATCATAGAATTTCATATATTTTTTCTCAAATTTGAGGTCTGCTCCTCCGACCGGTCCATTTCGGTTTTTTCGGACAAATACGTTGGTGATTCCTTTATTTTCCGTAAACTCATCATAATAATCTTCACGGTATATCATGAGAACCACGTCGGCATCTTGCTCGATGGATCCTGATTCTCGGAGATCTGACAGGATTGGTTCTTTGCTGACACGGGATTCCACCGCACGAGAGAGTTGCGAAAGTGCCATAATCGGTACTCCAAGCTCACGCGCGAGAGACTTGATTCCGCGACTGATATCGGATATCTCTTGTACGCGATTCATCGGGTTACCGGCACTCATAAGCTGAAGGTAGTCGATGACGATGAAATCGAGTCCGGACTCGATTTTAAGTCTACGAGCCTTGGATTTAATCTCGAGGAGATTTCCTGCTGCAGAGTCATCGATATAGATATTTGCCTTCGAAAGACGCTCGAGTGCATCACCCATTCGCATAAACTCATCGTCCTCGAGGAGTCCTTTATTGAGCTTCCAGCTATCCACTCCCATAGTCGCACAGATGAGACGATCGGTGAGTTGTTCCTTGCTCATCTCGAGAGAGAATACCGCAACATTTTTCCCACCCTCTCCGATGTGTTGTGCGATATTCAGAGCAAGAGCCGTCTTACCCATAGACGGTCGTGCTGCGAGGATAATCATATCTCCCGGTTTAAATCCTCCGATTTTCCCATCGAGACTCTTAAAGCCCGTATGTACGAGTCCGTCATTGGCATGTTCCGGATTTTCGTGAATCTCCGCGAATTCTTCATACCGGAGATTGATGATATCTCGAATATGTACGAGTTTATTCTGTATGAAAGTTTGAGTAACCGTAAAGAGCGATTGCTCTGCTTTTTCGAGGAGTTTATTGATATCTGATTCTTCGTCATATCCAGCAAGAAGTATGTCATTTCCCGCTTTTATAAGTTTTCGGAGAATTCCTTTTTGTTTGACAATCTGGGCATACTGATAAATGTTGGCACTCGTAAAAATAGACTCCGTGAGCTCGATAAGATAGGAATTTCCTCCGACTTTTTCCAAATTCTGTCGGTCATCCAGGTGCTCGCGAATCGTCAGGATATCAATCGGTTTATTCCGCGTAAAAAGATCCATCATTGCTCCGTATATGAGACCATTGTTTGGATCATAGAAATCTCCTTCTACAAGAAGAGGAGAGACCTGAAACATCCCTTCTTTATCGAGAAGGATAGATCAGAGAACTCATCGTTCTGCTTCTATCGAATGCGGTGGGATTTTCATGGGAGAGCGGTAGGGTTAGGAGGTTTCTTCTTCAACTTTGAAATTATTTTCCATTTCCAGTTCGAGTTCGATTTTCTTGATGAGTTCTTGAATTTTCCCATTATAAGGATCAATAGTTCGAATCTTTTTGAGATTTTCGAGAGCCGAAGCTCGTTCTTCAAGATTGATGTGATTTATGGCAGTAAGATAGAGGATATCGGAACTGTGAGGATTCTTTTTTAGAAACATATAAGCATATTCATTGGATTCCCCGTGGTGTCCGAGTTGATGCCCGAGATTGGCGAGCATATCAACCGTTTCAGTACTATGTTCATCGAGAGAGAGAAGTCTCTTGTATATCTCATAAGCTATCTCATACTTTCCTTGAATGGAGAGTGCAAAACCGAGCTTCAAATAGAGTTCCGGGTCGGTATCATTCATCAAAATAAGATCTTTATAAATGAGTTCCGCTTTCTTGTAATCCCGTTCCTTTTCATAGAGAGAAGCCAATAGACAATTCAAATCTTTATTGAATTTCTCTATGGAAAGCCCCTCGATAATACGAGCCCGTGCTTCACTGAACTCTCCCCGTGCTATTCGGGTTTTGATGGTTTTTATGAGTTCGGCGAGGTATTGTTTTTGATCCCCAGAAAGCCCCTCTTCCTGCGGCTTTATTTCTTCGGTGGAAATTATTTCATTTTTTCATTTTTCCAAAACTTCTTCTTCCAGAGCCTTTTCTTTCTGTTCTTCCATAATACGCTCAGCCGTTTTTTTCTTCCCGAGAAAAGTTCGTAATCTGAGATACGAATGAAAAAGACTATGGAGCATATGAAATGCTATGTAGGCGAGATTAATACCAAGAAAAGCAATCTCGTATTTCGCAAAAATATTGGAAAAGAAGATATCCATGAAGATGATATGGAAAATAGAATGCACGTATTATATGGATTTCTTAAAATTTTCAAGGTATATTCATCTACTTATCTATTTCAGAATATATATTTCTCAAATCCTCGCGGAACGTGCCTCTTAGTTGACGGCTCAGACAGTCCTCGGGGCGTTCAAAAAATATATTCTGAAATAATATTATCTTCTGACTTTTGGACAATCCGATTCAAAAATAGTATGAAACATCTTCGTAAATTCCGGAGAACTTCTGGTGAGTATGCCGATTTCCCGATTGGCATCGAGAGAATTGGTACTGAAGTTCTCGCTTCCGATGTAATTATACTCATCATCCACGAGAGCGGATTTGGCATGGATAACGGGTTTAACAGAAGTCCGAACGTCGATTCCTTTGCTTCTTAGAAGTAGTATCGCTTCCGTGTTGGATTTCACTTTGGAGGGGTCTGCCATACAGAGAGTTACCGGAATACCATTCGCTACTTTTTGCGAGAGAATAGAGAGAATATGCTCATCTCAGAAATTCTCGGCATAGAGAAATATATCTTTTTTCGCACTTATGAGCAGAGTTTCGATTTTTTTTCTGCTATTTACGGGAGAGACGACGAGATTATCGGTACTTTCCAATATCTCCTGCCCCCGGAAATCCGCGAGGAAAATACTTCGGAGCGTTTGTATATCTGCAGAATTTTCCCCGATGACATAGAATTCGCGATTGATCGTGAAACTCGAATAACTCACATTTCCAGTCGTGATAATGTAGGTATCATCGACGATCAAGAGCTTCGTGTGGACGAAATTGTAGAGTTTGGAGTTATCGTACGTAACAGACACTCCGGCACTTTGCAGTTCTTTAAAAACTTTCCTATTTATGCTCGTCGCACCGAACACATTCTTCTCGAGAACGACCCGTACGTCGACTCCTCGTTTTTTCGCATCTTTGAGTGCCTGGAGTATTCGTTTTTCGGTAAAAATATATACTTCGATAAAAACCTGTTTCTTCGATTGTTCGATCATGGACACGAGCCTATCAAGCACTTTTTTGTCAGGTGTGGTGAGGATTTCAACTTCTCGATCCTCTATCTGGTCTACTTGAAAACTTTGAAGAGCCTGTGTCGTTTCTTGTTTCTGTTTCGCATGCTTCGCTTTTTGTTCGTGAAACTGCCAATATTCACTTCAACAGGAGGAGAGAAGAAAAAGAGAGAGAAAGGCAAGAAATATTTTTTTCGGAAACATGGCATTGTAGATTAGCGGGAGCATCTTAAATAAGTACTATCTTCCTCTCCATTTTCGCAATCCCGAATGTCTGAAAGCCTTCTTCGATGCGTTCCTTGATCGCTTCTCTATGATTCGAGAGTTCCATATTCACGATGGGTTTTCCGGTTTTTATCGTGATGCGAGTATTGGTAACTTTTACGGATTCTACATACTTCACCAGCTCTCATTTTCCTGATTTCTCAAGACTATCCCGTACCGCATTCCAAGCGAGGGATGATATAATGATGGGACTGGAGACGTGAGGTGTTAAATTGAGATGCATGAGAGAGGTGATGAAGTGAGTTCTATTTAATCCGTATCTTCATAAATCTCCGTATCCCGAAGCAATCGGCGAAGAAAGAGAATTTCCATCCGTACTCTGCGAGTATCTTTGTCGCAAACGTTTCTTGGTCATCTCCCATCTCGGCAAGGAGAGTGAGTTTCTCGGGATGGTACTTTTCGAGGAAAGCGGGGATTTGGGCAAAGAGTTTCTCATAGAGTTCAAACCCGGTTTCTTCTCCGCCAAAAAGGGCTATTTTCGGTTCGTATTCCGTATCTCTGCTCATATTTTCCCAATCTCCGTTTTTGATGTAGGGAAGATTGGCGACGATCAAAATATTGACATTTTCCGGAATCTTTTGAGCATCGTTTTTTATAAATGTTTCAAGCAAATCCGCCTCAAGAAAGGTGATAACTTTCCCTTGATTCCGATTATTTTCTTCTGCTACTTTCAGAGCCTCGGAACTCACATCCACGGCGAATACTTTCGGAATATCGATTGCAGAGAGTATGGAGAGTGGAATAATCCCGGAACCCGTTCCTATATCGATGAGGACATCTGGGGAAGTGGCCCGACAGAATTTTATCGCTTCTCTCACAAGGTCTTCCGTCTCAAAACGGGGGATGAGGACATGTTCGTTCACCTGGAAGTGTTGGTAGTAAAATTCCACCCAGCCTCTATCGTATTCTTCCGGGTAATTAGTTTTCAAAGGTTTTCCTGTTAAATATAAGCACTGCGAAAGTGAGAATGAGTCCGAGGTAGAGCAATGCATGCAGAATGTTTATCGCAAAAAACGAAGGATTGAGTGCGATGGGAGTTCCAATGAGAGACTTGATATTCAGGGCTTCAAAATTCGGAAATATCACCATCAACGCTTTGCTAAAATAGAAAAGTATTTGATTTCCGGAGCGAAGTGCCATATCGGTCATAGTGGTGACGGAATGACTGATGATATAGACCCCCATAACGAGCAGAATCGAAAGAAGCGGAGAGATAAAAGTCGAGAAGAAGAGGATGATGGCGAAAAGGAGAAGAAGTTTCAAATAAATGAACCCAATCGATGTAAAAACCAGAAGAGAAAGCGGAGTATCGGCGACAAAAAACACTCCCGTCGATATGATGGATTGTATGAAAATAATGAAGAAAAGAATGGCAGCGAAACCGAAGAATTTTCCGAGAATAAAGTCTCCTCTCGCGACCGGTTTCGAGAGGATTAGATACACGGTTTTTCCTTCTATTTCCCGAAAAAGAAGCTGACTTCCGATAAAGATAACCGAAATAATCCCGAAAATTTCTACCATTGCAAGACCGAAGTCCACGACTATTTTATCGGATTGACCGAGCGAGAGAGTGGCAAGCACGAGAGAAAAACCGATGAGAGCGATCCCGAAGAACACAATCATGTAGAGAATCTTGTTTCGGGCGAGTTCCCGGAAAGTATTGAGTGCGATATTGAACATAGGGATTTTTTTAGGTTATTTAAACATACGACCTTCTTCAAATGCCCGATTTGCAGCGGTCGTGAATGCTGTCGCCATCTCGGAAAATTTTTGTGCCTCTATTTCGGCAGGCGAGAGGATTTTCCCTTCGAAAACGATCTCATTGCAAGCATCGGTAACAATCCGTGAAACTCTATGACTTCATGGAACCATAGTGAAGTCAATATCTGTTGCCCCGAGCCTTTTGGATCGTTCCACAAGTGTCTCTCTTTCGATCAAGTGTCTATTCATAAAAAATTAAGAATGATGAGGTAAAATACTTCCGATAAAATCTCGCTGTCCGTTCAGAAACTCTTTTATGGATTGTGATTTTTTTCATTCTAATTTTACTTGCGATAAAGTCAAGAGTCATTTGCCACAAACGATTCAGATTTCGGTTCCCTTTTGCACAACAGTGCCGATTTCATTATCTCCCTCTGAATGAGGGGTATAAAAACACTTTTCTATGATACACTTCTTTCATTTATACATCGTGTATACTCCGGGCCAAGGAGTAAGCCCTTGATGGAGATGATAGAGTTTCTCTGCACTTTTTGAAAAATCAAGTAGTCAGTCCTCTTTCATAATTTTCTTGCAGTAGGTCGCTTCATTCTCATTTTGTTTTCTCGGCACTAATTCCCCTTTGTCGAGTTTTTGAATGGTTTTTATGGCGAAATTTCCGGATACTTCCTCGAATTTTTCGAAAAGAGTTTCCGCCGTTTCACTCGTTGCTATCCCGATCTTTTTCACATCGATGATATCTCCTTCATCCATTTTCTCGTTCATCACCATAATAGTGACTCCCGTTTCTGTTTCTCCATTAATAAGAGCCGCTTGAATGGGAGAGGCTCAGCGATATTTCGGAAGGAGAGATCCGTGAATATTGATGGGGTATTTTTTTGGTACACGCAAGGCTTCCGTCGGTAATATCTTTCCATAGGCAACCACGACGAAATAATCTACTCCGTAGGATTGCATCTCTTCGAGAAATTCGGTATTTCCTCGAATGCGAGCAGGCTGAAGCACTGGAATGCTTTGTGAAAGAGCAAGATTTTTGACTTCGTTCGGTGTGATAATCTGATGCCTCCCGATGGGTTTGTCTTCCCCTGTCACCACAAAATCCACTTTAAACTGAGGAGAGTTTAAAAAATCCTGCAAAACTCTTGCGGAAAGATGGGGGGTTCAGAAAAAACCGATACGAATCATAGGAAGGTGGTATTATTTTTGTATTATTTTTGTATTATTTTTTCTTTTTCGTTTCATTTCCTCATCCGTCCTCCCTATTTTTCCAAACAAGAAGATCTCTCACGACAATCTGGAGAATCGCGGTAAACGGTATGGCGAGGAGGATTCCCATTATCCCGAAGAGACTCGCCATGATGGTCATCATGAGGAGTATGAAAAATGGAGAGAGGTCGAGTGCTTTGCTCATCACCATCGGAACAAGGATATTATTTTCCGCTTGTTGAATAAAGATATAGAGAGCGATGATGGATACTATGGGAACTATTCCCATGCCCGCTACGATGGCAAGTGCCGGGAGGAGAGCGAGAAACGGTCCGATATACGGGATGAATTCCATAAGTCCCGCAATGAGAGCGAGAGTGAAAATAGAATCTATTTTTATCCCAAAAAATCGAAGACCCCAGAGTCAGAGGAGGGTGAGTGCAAAAATGGAGAATGACAAAATGAGCTGTCCTTTGAGCCAAGCCGCAAGAACCCGTAAAAAAGAATCTTCCCGAGAGAGGAGATAGGTGCTTAT
The DNA here is from genome assembly GCA_028713325.1 of Candidatus Altimarinota bacterium. Lineage (GTDB taxonomy): Bacteria > Patescibacteriota > Gracilibacteria > BD1-5 > UBA2023 > UBA1545. The sequence continues at coordinate 160,328 of JAQTON010000001.1, forward strand.
ATTCTTTGGAAATATCCGATACAGAAACTTCTTAATCGAGTGACGTTCCAGACTCATAAAAAACGTGAAAATCCCAATCATAATCCCTTGAAAAATTCCGCCCGAAAGCGTGGAGATGAGAGAGGATGAGCCCTGGAGGAGGTTCGTTGAGAGTGATGTTGCGATTCCCGAAAATGATGAAACATTGCTCTGTATCCATTCGAAGAGCGTACCGAAATCCACGTTTCCTATATATGATTTCAGAAATGAGGGGAATCAAAGAGCGTCAATACCTCCTCACTTATAGAGTGCTTCAAGCGTACTGAAGGAACTGCTGATATAGGAAAACAAAAGCGTTATCTGTTGTACGAATATCGGAATGATAGCGAAGAGAACGATGAAGAAAAAGAGGAGAATGCCCAGAAATATGAAAATAATTCCGAGCCAATCGGGGATATTTTTTTTATTCATATTGTCCAAAAAAGACGAAAAAAGAATCGTCAAAAACCCGGACAGAAAAAGAATAATGAGAATAGAATTCAGAAGTGAGAGCATATAGATACCACCGATGAAAGCAAGAAGTATGAGGATTTTCTGACTAAAAACTTTGAGCGAAGGGGATGAAACATTTTTCTCTGCGACGAACTCCTTCGTTATCGTTGTTTTCATAAAAATAAAAATGAAAGAATAGGATTATCTGAGGAGTATGAGTTCAAATTTGATAAGCATGTATGCAAGATATTTAGTACCTGCTTTTTTTTCGAGACTTTTATCGAGTGCCTGAGTGGCTCTCATCGTAGAGAGAATAGTTTCCAGTTTTCCTAAAATATTCTCCGTGAGTCTGTTCGCTTCCATTTTATCCATCTTTGCAATTTTTGCTTTGTACTGATTGATAACCGTCATTATCTGCGTTTGCAATTTCGCATCGAGTTTATACTGTATATCTTCGCGAAAAAGCTGATCGTTTTTGGTCAGACCCTGAGCACTGATCGCCGGAGAGGAAAAAAACATGGATACTGTGAGCAGCAGGCTCGCTGTAAGTATTTTTTGCATAAGAGTGCGTATGAGAGGATAAAATACATTTGTATTATACATCCTTTCTGAATTTATCAAGTTATTTCACACATACCAAAAAAGTATCGGTATTTTTCTGAAAATACATATTTTAGTAAAACTATGAAAAATCTTTTGCAAAGGGGAATATTTTACATATAATGTGAGTGTATTATATAATTTCTCTCTCATGAAACGTCTTGATTCCCAACAAAAAAAGATTCTTGATTTCCTTGAATTCGGGGAGGATGAGTCCTATACTCTTATGGATATAGGGGAAAAAGTCGGTATCGATCACCCCCAGAAAGTCCAGAACAAGATTAATCAACTGGAGAATGCCGGGTATTTGACTAAAACGTCTTCTGGGATGTACCGAGTTCTCAAACACTATGAGGAAGGAAATCAGCTTCATATCCCATTTTTCGGATTTGCCCAGTGCGGGCACGCAGGTAAGACGATTCTCGAAGATGAGTACCCACGCAAGCAGATTCCCGTTTTGAGTGAGTACATCGATGTCCACGATGTCGCGAACTATTTCATCACCAAGGCGAAAGGGGATTCCATGGAACCGTTCATCCATTCGGGAGACCTCGTACTTATCAAGATTCAGTCTGGGTACCAAGCCGAGGATATGGTTCTCGTCGTTCAGAATCAACAACCGAAGATCAAGCGAATCAAAGCCGTTGGAGGACAGAGATTCCTCCTCTCGCTCAATAAAGAACACCAGGATCTCGAACTTACCGAGTTCGACGAGACCCATATCGTTGGAGTGGTGAAGAAGGTGCTCGGAGAGGAGGGGTAGGGGTTTTTTCTGACGTCCAATAACAAGATCTATTCCTTGTTATTAACAGAAAGTTACAGAGAGGAAGAAGCGAGGATAGTATCGCTATTTCCAATAACGAGGAGACTTCCGGAAATTGGACTGAAACGAGGATTTCGTCAGAGAAGTCCCAAGGCATTGACTCGGATCGCCCCTTTGGAACGTTCTATAGCAGAATCATATCCAGCATCCAGTGCTCAAGAATATTCTAGAAACCGATTAATGGTTTTTGGGATTCTGAGACAACCCTGAGAAGCTTGAGATCAAAATTTCGCCTCGAGCATGGGATCGGTTGAGTGAATCATAAATCGAATTTCCATATTTTCTCCATTCCAAGCTCGTTTGGTTTTCATAGGCCCTACATCGTAGACACGATTGCCTCTCTCTCAGAACCCACGAATTCCATTCTTGTTTTTGGTTCCTTCCGCTCGATATCCGATGGCACCGGTAATATTCGGATTAGTGGTATAAACACCCGTTCCTGTGGCGAACTTGGTTTCATTTGCGGGTTTTCTGGGCTTTGGATCAGGATAGCCACTCGATATTTTCGAAGCTCCGATGAAGCTGTAAATTCGTTCATTTCCCTTGGTTTCTTCCAAAAGCCAGATAGAAAGATTTTGTCCATTCTTCGAGACATCCGAATAGAGAAGGATTTGTGTTCTCGTAAGATCGCATCCCTTAGAAGAATGACAATCTCCGGAGAGTTGCTTGTCCATATCTTGTTGGTAGAATTTCAGTTCTTCATTTGAAGGTATGTAGGTCGCAGGATCTTTCTGGGTAAGATTCGCGAAAAGCAATCGAAGCTCCGAAGTATAGCACTTATTCCGTGTGGGAGCAGAGTCGCAGATTCTCTCGATCTCCTCGATGGTTTTATTTCTTGTATTCAGGATTTCAGTTACGGCATCCGATGTCTGAGCGGTGTTTATTCCCGTCGAGAGCAGTGCTGCGGTAAAAAACCCCGTAGTTATATTGTTGATGAGATTCATATCTATATGAATGTAGGGTACGGATTGATAAAAATTTCCCTTTCGAAGATTAACGGATTGATTCGCCCGAAACGGATGGTCTTGGGAAGGTTTGCAACTCGCCCGAAACGGATGGTCTCGGAAGGAGAACCGGCAAAGAAACTTTTGGTTTTACCGGGGGCGGTGGCAGTCCAGGCGTTGACGTCTTTGGAAGGGGAGAGGGGAGAGAAACTCACGTTTGGGTGGTTTCTGCCGGAATCGGTTTCAAAATTTCTCGAAGCCTTTCATTTTTTTCTTGTTTCTTCTTCTCAATGTGCGTTTCTATTCCACTTCTTACTTGTTTATCTGAAAGATCTATCAGGATGGTACCGCTCAAGTAGACTGATTCTTTTCCATCGTCTCGAAGGATGGTATTCGATTCAAGATTGAGGAGCGGATCGATATCCTGTGCCTTGATAACCCCATCGATGGTTTCTTCCATCTCTTTTCGAATCGAGGATTTTTTCTCCTCTATGACTTTCTGTGTTGCTGGAGTAGCTTCTTGCTGGAGAAGTTGAAGAGTCTGTTCGGTCTCGAATCGCACGCTCGTGATATACACCTCTTTCTTGGTTCCGAGAATAATATCTTCCGGCTTGACGGTGCCGGTCATGGAAGCGATTTGCATACGAATCGCTCCTTCTGTAAAAAATTTCTGTATCTCTGTTCATTTTGGGAGCGTAGCGGCAAGTTCCCCAGAGACTTTGTCCGACAGATTTTTGGAGCCGCTGAAGGTTTTTTGCAGATGATCCATAAGGATTATGTCTTTCTGCGTACTTTGTCGCTTAAAGTCGTCTGCGTATATCTCATCCACCTTGAAATCCTGCTTGAGGATCGTCGGAGTGTCCCCGGTATTGAGGATGAGTCGTTTCTTTGGTTGAATCTTCTCTTCGATTGACTGGCTCGTCTTCGGATCTTTGTAACGAACCGTTACTCCCCGTTTGTCGTCGGTTTCCGCAAAAGAATCGATTACTTCAAGCTGCGTTTTCCCTTTTCGTGTGGTGATAGAAAGAGATGTTCCGCGAACTCCCGTACTCAGATCTCCCGTATTGATGGTGAAAAATGAGACATCATAGAGCGGCTTTAGTACACGTGCCCAGATTTCACCATTTTTCAGTTCGAGCTGAGTATCCTCTTTCATGAGTTTCTGAAAAGATATCTCGGAGTTATTGTTGAGACGGATAACGGAATTATCAGAAAATGTCACGGTTGCCGTTCCATCGTCGCCGGTTTTAAGCGTGTCGCCGACCGCGAGAATCTCTCCAGATTTTTTGAGAAAATACGCCCCGTTGGCACTCGTCTTTTTTATATTTCCCGATAGCTCGCTCACATATGCGAGCATAGAAGAAACGTCGTTTTGTACGGTTCCTGTGGCAGAAACTTCGACCTCCCCGCTTCCGGTGCTGACGGAGTACCGATAGGCATTGTCGTTACTCGTTTGAAAGCTCACAAAAGCTATAATGGAAGCGATGAGCATAAACCCAATCCCCGCGAGGATCATAATGTTTCTTTTGGAATTTTCCATGGTACGGATATAATAGAGATAAATATTTCTTTCCCGAGAATTATATGCACATTTGGAAAAATACAAAAGATATTAGCATCGTTCTTTTTGTGAGTAGTATAGCAACCCTGTTTCTCTACTTCGTTTTGCGTGGACCTATTGAGTTGAACTTCAATTCCTCTCTTCTCTATAGGGAAAATTATGGAAGGAGCTCCGATTCCATCGTCATCGTCCGGGTCGATAACCAGACGCTTGATGCTCTCCAACAAACGGATATACGAGTTCTCAATCTCACAAAGACGGTTTTTTCCAAAGCGATCGAGAAGCTCGAAGAGAGCGGGGTTAAGGCAATCGGGATAGATATCATCTTCGCGAATCTCGCGACCGATGCGGACATTCTCGCAAATACCCTGCAAAAATACAAGAACGTCGTTATCGCCGCGAAAGTAGGAAATCCCTCCGCCGGAGAAGAGCGAATTCTCCCGATCGATGCGTATTCGGGGGCGACGTGGTGATCTATCGATACGAAAAACGACGGAAATATCGTCACCAAACTTCGGCTCCGGTACGATCTTCCGAATCGTTCCGTAGAGACGCTTTCCGTTGCGACGTACCGGAAGTATATCGAAAATAATGACATCGGACATTTTGAGGCTGGACAGTACCGTATTAACCCCATCCGCCAGATACCGGTCGACCCCGAAGGAAATGCACTCATTCGATTCTCTCACCCTCCGGAAGGGTATCCTTCTTATTCTCTCATCGACGTATTGGAAGGGAAAATCGATCCAAAGGTTTTCGAAGGGAAGATCGTCCTCATCGGTGAGTATGGAACGCTCATTCATGACTCCTATTTTAGCCCTCTTGATTCGACGAAAAGTATGCCGGGGATCGAATTCCATGCGAATATGCTCGATTCTCTCCTCCAGGGAAAATACCTTTCCCCTCTTTCAGATACTTCCGTTTGGATTGGCATGGTAATTTTTTCCCTGCTCCTCATCTCAAGCTTCTATTTTTTCTCGACTCAGGTCTCCGTTGCGATTCTTTGATTCTATAGCATCGCTATTATATTGGGCGGGAGAGCACTCCTTCAGTACGGCGTTTTCGTAAACATATTTCCTTTCTTTCTCCTCGGGGGTGTCACATTTCTCATAAGTTACGTATACAAATTTTTTATCACCAACAAAGACCGAAGGTATATCCAACAAGCTTTCTCTCACTATATCGCTCCGGAGATAGTTCACAGAATCGCGGAAGACCCCGAATCGTTCCGACTCGGAGGAGAAAAACGGGAGATTACGATATTTTTCTCCGACATCGCTTCCTTTACGACCATTTCGGAAAAACTCGGAACCGAACGGATATTCTCCCTCCTCGAAGAGTATCTTTCGGAGATGACCGATATCTTGATTCACAACAAAGGGACGCTGGACAAATATATCGGAGATGCGGTCATGGGGTTTTTCAACGCTCCGCTTTCCATCGAACGTCCGGAGTACTGGGCCTGCAAAACGGCACTCGAACAACAGCAAAAGATTACAGAGCTCAATAAAAAATGGGTTCTGGAAGGGATACCGAATATTGCCGCTCGCATCGGAATCGATACGGGTGAAGCGATGGTCGGAAATATCGGATCGCGGAATCGATTCAATTATACGGTCATCGGCGATCATGTGAATCTCGCTTCCCGTTTGGAGTGAGTGAATAAGGAGTATCTGACGAAGATATGCGTGAGCGAGGCCACCTATCAGAAAACGAAGGGGGATTTCGCCTTTCGAGAGCTCGATACCATCAAGGTTAAGGGAAAAACGAAGGGGGTGAAGATATATGAACTCATCGGATTTGCAAGCGATATGATCGATATGGAGAAGTACCAAACGTACGAACAAGCACTTGCTCTTTACTATGCCGGAGAATACAAAAAAGCCCGCGATATATTCCATGCCAATGAAAACGATCCCGCTTCGGCGATTATGACGAAGCGGTGTGACGAAGCGATCGCCGGAGTTATCACGGTTATAGATGGAGTTTACACGATGACGAGAAAATAATTGATACCAAATTAAGTTAATTCGTATTCTTTATGGGTATATTTGTTTCTTTCATTCACTACGGAACTTAACCATCGTGCTCCGCACGATTGGAATTCGGACACGACCTCGTGAACTTCAGAAATCAAATATATCCATATTTTTAGTAACATGAATGAGACGAATTTTGTATTATTCTTTCTTCTTTATAGTAGAGAGAGCGAAGATAAATATAAGCCAGTGACTTATAACCGGTATATTGAAGGAGAAAAAAGCAAAAAAGAGCAGTATTACATGAGCTCCCGGATGGTGTATCCGTTTACTCAGAAGCATCCATACGGGGATGAGAAATGCGAGAAGCCCCATGATGCCGAATGAAAACAAGATATCGAGGAAGATATTGTGTGCCCGATCTATGTAAAAAACATCGGGAATGTACATTCGGAGCTTGTCGGACCGTTGTAATTCGAGGAAATTCCCGAGCGTATCCGCCCCGTTTCCAAACGCCATCGAAAGGGGATCCTGTTTCCAAACACCGAGCGTCTCATGCCAGAGAACGATTCGGGTTTCAAAATTCTGCACCTTCGTACTCAGAGGAGAACTTGCCGGAGAAAAGAAGGTTATACTTCACAGAAGGATTATGAACGAGAGGAGAAAAAGAGGAGCGTGTAACAGTTTCATCGACATTTCCCCTGTTCTCGATTTTTTATAATCCCTGAATCCGAGATAGAGAAGATAGAGAATCGCGATGATGACTGCCGAGAGGCTTTCCGTCGCGAGGACGGTCGCGATTGCGAGAGTCCCCAGGGTATATTGAAACCATCGTGAGTTCCCTTCCATAAGTATTCATGGCAGGAGGATGAGAGCGTATCCGGCAAGGTACGCACTGTTTCCGAGAGTAGAGGAGATTATCAAATCGCCATTCGATAGGGTGCTTCAGAATCCGCAAGCTTGAATGAGAGCATATCCCGAAAGGAGTATAAAACCGATAAATATCCCCTTTCCCCCCATCGTTCGTATCTCCGGCGACATTCTCTGTTGGAGAAGGAGATACAGGAGCACGAGACTTCCATAGAGGACGACTCCGTGTCTTCTCTCGGATGAACCCCAGAGAGCCTCGGTCGGAAACTCCGAAAAAACAGTCGAGAGAATCGTGCTCATTATGAGAAGTGCGATACCGAGAAGTGCCGTACGAGAGAGACGATGAGTATTCTCTTTTTTTCACCAGCTCAATAATGAAGTGATACAAAGAAGTGCTCAAAGGATGAAAAAAACGAGCACTTTAACGGACTCATAGTGATACCCCGGCACGACAAACGGAGTGAGAATCGTCGGAGAGTTCGTGCTGATAAACACGAGGGGGACGAGCAGGAAGAGGAGAAAAATGAGGCGGGAGAAAAAGGTGTTCATATATTGAAAATGAGATTATTTGCACACTTTTCTAAATTATTCTAATTTCCGTTATATAAAATATGGGTATATATAGAAAATGCAAATTTTCTATATATTATCGAGATGTGTAGAAATTTTATTCGTTTTCGAGTGAGAATCAAAAAAACCAAATTTCAAAATAGAAAAATGGTTTTATAGAGAGGAGAAATGAATGTTGCAGTTGTAAAGAGTTTACAATGGAAAGATTGTTCATTCAAAGTGACTTATTATACTTAATTTTTTTCAATATATTTAAAAATATTTAATAATTCTTCTCTTTTTGCATCATCTGAAACTTGAAAATCATCTGAAATATATTGTTCAATTGCTCAGTTTGATAATACAACTATGTTGTCTTTCTGTAAGTCACTAATTATTTCATATTTTAATTTTTTCTGCTCGGCTGTGATATTTTCATCCAATAATGTGGTTGGGTTCTTTTTGGTTGTCTCAATATTAAGTTTTTGGATTTTCTGCCAGATTTCTGATGAATAATTCTTTAAGGCATTGTTTGTTTTTGATAGTACATCAATATCAAAAAGAAAAAACGATTTAATTCAGAATTTTGTACATAGGTCTTTGAATGGAGAATAGTCACTACATCAAGCCAGTAAATAAAAATCTTTTCTTAATTCATTAAATCAGTTATCTTCGCAAAAAACAGGATATCTATCATAATCATCAACTCATTCGACAAATATTGCCTTTTTTGTGAAGAAAAGTTTATGGTGATGATAAAAAAATTTTCTATTTTCCTTTAAATTTAGATCAATACTGGATTTATTTATTGAGAAGGAATTGCTTGTATTATCGTCATTTTTTCTGTATTTAATGATATTTTTTACAAGTTTACTTGCAATAAAATTTTCAGAATGTGTAGATATAAAAACTTGATGGTTTTTAGATAGTATTTTCAGAGCATTAAATAATTTTTTTTGAGCTTGCGGATGTAGTCATAATTCAGGTTCATCAATAAAAAGAAAATGGGGCTTTTTTATCGCCTCTCATTCTTCATTCATAGATTGAGACATTCTTTGTGCATAGACCTGTAAAAGCGATAATACAACAGCTCTTTGAAGTCAATGTCCCTTTTGGTTAATATCAGTTTCTTGTCAATCATTTACAAAAATTTTAATATTCTTGAAAAGAATACTAGGTTCGGGATTTTCAAATTGAAATCTTAACTTTGCCTTTCAAAATTGATCATTCAGTATGGTCTCAGTTTCGCTCGCCACATCATTTAATTCTTTTTGCAATCCAGAAGTATCACTATTGAAAGTGGTATCAAATATATCTAAAAATTTATTATATTGATCTTTATGATTAACTTTGAATTTATCAGAAATATCAGATAATAAATTTCCACAAATTGTAGCACTTCAAAATCTTGTTTCATCCTCAGGATTTGTGTTTGCCCATATATTACTAATTTGGAAAAATGCCTGAAAAGATCAATCAATTCATGATATATTTTCGTATGTTCATTCTTTTAAAAAGAGAATTTTTTTTATCTCTTCATCATCTTTGAATGACCTTTTTACTGCAAATATTTTTTCTCATTCATTTTCGTGAATACATTTTTTAAATGCCTCTTTTTTATTATCTTGAGCAAAGTCATCGATTACATTCTCAATATCTTCGCCAGTAAATGTTAATTCAACAAAAAATTCTTGTTCTCATTCTGTGTTAAGCCTTTTAAAATCCTTTTTTGTTTTGTTACGCAAAAAATAAACTGCCTCTAATATTGAAGATTTTCATGAATTATTTTCTCATACTAATATATTTAAACCACTTCACTCTGTTCCGTTAGGAATACAAAATTGAACTAATTCCCCATTAAAACATTTAAAATTTTTTACCTTAAGTTCCTTGATAAACATTTGTTGAAAATTATTAAATAAGGCTTATTTTAGATTAACATTAAATTCTAATAATTTTTCATTATACTCTGGTGAAAGACTTTTTATAAAAGAAAGGTGTCATCATAGTATTTGTTTAAATTTTTCTATACTGGAAATGTTTACCTCATTTACTTTATTCCATTTACTTAGTTCACTACCGAATCAACTTTTAGAAATGTTATAAAATATAGATTTGAACTTTTTAAAATGCTTTCTTCAAACTCATATTTTGTTGTTTACCACAACTCCAGTAATTTTTTGCTGTTTTCAGGCTGAGATAAGATGAATTTTTTTATAGTTTGGAAAAAATCATTCTTCCAAAAGAATAGATATAATGTAATTTATTAAAATACTTACCTTTATTTTCTTGTTAAAAGAAAAAGTTAAATCATCGGCATATCTTGAATAAGATAGGTCTAATCAGGTATTTCCTTCATTATATGACTTTAAAAGTCATATCAATTTATAATCTAGAAATCTGGCTATTAAGTTTGATAAAGTTGGGCTCGTTGGAGCTCATTGAGGCAATTGATTATTGTAACAACATAATGACGAAATATACATAGATGTTGCATGATCTAAATCATACTCCTTTCTTAGTAATCCATAAACTCTGTCTTGTGTTATGCTTGGAAAAAAATCTTTTATGTCTACTTTTAGAATAAACTTCTTGGCAATATGAAACTCTGCATTGTTTTTTATGCTTTTTCAGGGAATAAATCAGGTAACATTATTGGTTAATAACTCACTTGATTTTTTATATAAGATTTTTTGTAAAATTAATCTCTGAGCACTTTTTAATTTAAAAACTGGTGAATATAAAGTTCTTACTCATCAAGTTCTTTTTGGAATCTCAATTTTCTTATATTTTCATTTTTTTGACATGGCAAAAAATTTCAATTCCTTTTCAGTGAATCAAAATAACTTTAACAAATCTAATTTTATGTTTTTAGATGAATAGATATCGTTTTCCGTATCTAGAGCACCACCTTTTTTATCTTCCATAAGAATAAAATTAATTACCTAATTGAGTTTTATAAATTACTATTTTTTCATTTCTAAGAAATAGAATAAAAAGAAATTTTCGATAAATGCATACAAAAAGAAAAAATATTTTTATTCTATAAATACAATGAAATTGTAATTTTTGCTTGCATAAACAAAGTTTACTATTGAATAGACTTAATCTATTCCGTGATTTATAATTACCACTAACTCTAATTTATAAAACTCAAACATATAATTAACTTAAACTAACCTTATAATTTACTATTTTTCCCTCCAATGCGGCACTCGTCAAAAAGCTTTAGCTTTGACGAGTGCAGGAGAAAAATGTAATTTTTCCCTGCTGATTGAATTTTTCAAATTCAATCAGCGGATAATTACGAAGTAATTATAATTGCGTAGCAATATATAACCTTTTCATAGAACAGACTTAATCTATTCCGTAGTTTTTAACTACAACACTAAATTATAAGGCTAGTATAAAACAATTATTTAGCTTAAAGCTTATCTACAAATTTTCACTTTGAAATACTGACTATATCACTAATGCATTTTCATCAATCCTTTGCTATAAAATAGGTATATGGGTAATTCGTATATTTATCAAATTTTGAATCCTCTTTATGAATAACGTGTTTATCGATCGATAAGTATTCAAATGTCTCTTTTAGCTCCCTATATTTTGGTATTCAATAAAAAGAAGACATTTCTTTGTAGAGTGTTTGGAGCTTTATTGATTTAATAATAACTAAGTTATTAACAACCATTTGTAAATCTTTAACCAGTAGATATAGATTTTTAATATATTCTTCTGAATACAGATCGGTAAATTCATTCAGATTTATTTCGCCAATCTTTTTATATAGTATCTCAAGTAGTAGTTTCTCAGTTTTATTAGAGTTGATTCAGATATTATTTAATGTTTTGTCAGGATAGGACAAATTTTTACTTTGTTTCCTCTTGTTATTATCTTTAATAATATCATCGACTATGCTTATATAAAAAATAACATTGTGCGTTTTTATGGAGTCAATTGATTCAGAGAGTTTTGAATTGGTAAAAATAAAAAATAAGTAATTGTTATCATTTTTATCTTTTTGAAAATTTATATTCTGAACAAAGTTTCTTATAGCCTTAAAAATTCAATCATTTTTTGTTATAGTGGAATCTTTTCATCATTTTGTTTTTGCTTGAATAAAAATCAAGTTATCAAACTTACCTGAATTATTACCTGATAGTAGATTAATATCTTCAAAGCATAATTCTTCTCATTCAAGCATTATATCAATCTTTGTATGAAAATTATCTCAAAATCTTTTACTACAAACATCTCTAAAGCGTAAAATATTTTTACTAAATATTTTCAAATCTTCAGACAAAAGCTTGGATTTTACGAGCTTATATTTATTATTCTTTAATAATGTAAATATAAACAAAGACAAAAGCCATTGAAATATATATCCTCATCATTTTCAATGATCTATTTCTGAATAATCTATTTCCATACTAACTTTTACTAATTAAAGAAATTAAATTTCCATTTGAGTTATTATATTGTTTTCGCTTGAATTAGCAATAACTTCGTAGTTTTTAAAAAATCGACATAGTCGATAATATATAAAATAATTAAAATTATATTAAAATTCAAAAGATTTTTTCCAAAAAGAAAATAGTCTCCACTCTGGAGACTATTTTTTGTTTAGAACCTTTTCAATTACTAGATAATAGAAAAATTCATCTGTTATACATGAATAGTGGGTTCACCAGGGCTCTTTTTTCTCAGTGTCGTCCCGATTTCATCGGATCTCGCTTCGAAAAACGCCTTGCCTAAAAAGCCAAATCGTTGGCTTTTTACCGAATCGCCACTTCGTGGACGATACGGAAGGCTGCGGTTTCTCGCCCCGGGCAGATTCATCTTTTTGTCACTAAAAAGACCCCGTAAAAACGGAGTCTTTTTTGATGACAAATGGTGGGTTCACCGGGGCTCGAACCCGGGACCTTCGCCTTAAAAGGGCGCTGCTCTACCAACTGAGCTATAAACCCATTGTTTCTGGAATAGTGGGCGTATTGTATAAAAAAACTTCCTTTTGTCCAATCTTTTTTGGAGATTTTCTTTTTTCCCCTATAATCACGGTCAAAAATAAGACAAATAATAACTCGCAACCACTTCATATGCTCTCTATTATCGCTTTTGATCTCGAAACCACCGGACTCGATCCGAAAAATGACGCCATTATCGAAATCGCTCTGGTGAAGTTCGATGAAACGGGAATCTTGGAGCGGTATACGACTCTCATAAATCCGGGTTTTCCTCTTCCGGCTGAGACGCTGAATATCACGGGGATTACCGATGCAGACCTGAAGGACGCTCCTTTTTTTTCGGATATCCGTCCGAAACTTTTGGAGTTTCTCTCGGATGGGAGTCCGCTTCTCGGGCACAATGTGGATTTTGACATCTCTTTTTTTCGGGAGTATGGGGTGGATATCGGGTCACGTCCGCTTCTGGATACCTTTCGTATCTCCGAGTTTCTTTTTTTTGATGCGAAGAGTCTCAATCTCGGGAGTCTCCTCGAAAGCTTCGGGAAGTCTTTTGAGAGTGCTCATCGAGCCCTTGCCGATACCGAAGCGACGGTTGTGCTCTTTCAGCACTGTATAGAGCATATGAGAGAAATAGGGGAAGACAAAAGCATGATACTTTCCTATCTCGCTGCAGCTATTTCTCCCCAGAGCGTCCTCTCCTACGTCCTGAAATACGCCGGTTTTCCTCGCAAGGACGTATCCATGAACGATATTCAAAAACTCATTCTCTCCCGTCGAAGATCCATTCCGGAGCTCACATTTTTTCACGACGAGAATCTGGATATTTCTTGGAGGGATATATTGAAAAATGACGGAAAAAATGGAGTGGTTTTGGAGGAACGGGTGGAGCAAGGAAAGATGTTGGATCTGGCTACTCAGGCATTCAAAGATAAAGAACTCCTCCTTATAGAAGCACCGACGGGGGTCGGGAAGACTTTCGCGTATGGGATTCCCTCTATTATCACCTCGATTCAGACTGGGAAGCCCGTCTATATCTCGACCAATACGAAGACTCTTCAGGATCAGATTTTTGAAAAGGATATCCCCGCAATGCGTATGCTCTGCAAAGCTCAAGGAATCGAGGATTTCTCGGTGACCAAAGTGAAAGGACGCTCCAATTATCTGAGTCTGTTCCTCTTTTTCGAGTACCTCGAAGGGGATATCCGGGAAGAAATCGAATATACGGTCATCGCCAAGCTTCTTTTCTGGCTCCAGAAAACGGAGTACGGAGAACTCGATGAGCTTTCCTGGTACGGACAGGAATATTCCATCATCGACAAGCTCCGATCCAATGACCGTCGGGTGCTCATTCCGGAGAATCCCTATCGCAAGGAAGAGTTTCTCTACCGAGTCCGTCAGGATGCAAAAACCGCCAACATCATCATCATCAATCATGCACTCCTTCTTTCGGAGACCACCGAGGAAACGCCCTCCAAGATTCTTCCCGATATCAAACTCCTCGTCATTGACGAGGCACATAATCTGGAAGCGGTCGCTACCGACGCACTCAAGTATGGAGTGACTCTTTCCGACATAGAGAATGCACTCGCAAGTATTGATTTGATCATCAAACGACAGAAAAGCAAGCCAACACCCGAGTTTTTTGTCTTTCCCGAGTTTCGGGAGATGAATGAGTCCATCGTTCTCAATTTCGGAATGGTATTCGATGTACTCTACCGTTATCTGGCTTTTCGGGTGCCGCAATCGCAGGACAACAAATATAATCAAACTCTCTTGGAACCAAACTTCTTCAAGCAGGAGGGAGTGACGGGGATCTATCGCATACTCGATACGCTCTCCGACCGTATTCATGAGCTCGTCACGCATCTCTATGGGGCACCGGAAGCTCTCTATGTTCAGATGGATCGACCCATTGGAGCTCTGGAAGGAGGTCTTCGGGTACTTCAAACTATCTGTCGTGAACAGGAAAAAGATTTCATCAAGGTTATTACCATGAAAAACGGAGAAATTTCCGCCTCCACTACTCCGCTTCATGTCGGAAAAGTACTCGACGGACACCTCTATCATTCTCTCGATGCCTGCATCGCAACGAGTGCGACACTCTCGGTTCACGGGGACTTTTCCTATATCGAAAAATCGCTCTCCATGCAGAGCTTCTCCAAGCATATGCTTGCTTCCGATTTCGATTATGCGAATCAAGCTCTTCTTTTCATCCCGTCCGATATCGGAGATGTCAAAAATACCGTTGATCGGGAACGAATCCATGATTTCATCGGGGATATTCTCTCTGTCGTTCGGGGTCGAACGCTCGGGCTTTTCACTTCCTTTGTGAGCATCAAGGAAGTGTTTCTCCAGATTAATCCCCGTCTCAAAAAAGAGGGGATTACACTTATGACTCAGGGGCTTTCCGGAGGGCGTCAACGGATGATCGAATATTTTCGGCAACACTCCGATTCATCCGTACTCTTTGGAACGGATAGTTTCTGGGAAGGAATCGATATTCCCGGGAAAAGTCTCGAGACTCTCATTATTTACAAATTCCCGTTTGCGGTTCCCACGGATCCGGTTTTCATCGCCCGTTCCAAACTGTATCGGGACAGTTTTGCAGAGTATTCTCTTCCCGCGATGATTATCAAGCTCCGACAGGGACTCGGACGACTCATCCGTACGAAAACGGACAAAGGAATTATCGTGCTTCTGGATTCTCGAATAGGCTCAAACTGGGGGGAGAAAGTGAAAGAATGATTTCCCGAAGGAATCAAAATCCGCACGGGAACAAAGGAGATATTCTTAGAGATGCTCAAAAAAAAGAAGATGTAAAGCGTTTTTTTTGTATTTATTTCGCTTTTGTGGTATTATCGTCTCAGTACGTTTAATTTATCATTCTTTCTCTCTTATGGAAGAAACAAAAAATACAGAAGAAACGGTAATTATAGAGCAAAAGTCCAATTATATAGAGCTTTCGGAAGATTCTCATCGTGTTGGAAATATTTTCAATGAACTCTCCGGAGAGCTCTGAGAGCTTGATTTCGCCGAAAGAAATACGGTGCAGGAAATAGAAAAGAAAAATCCTCTTCTCGTTGCCTATGAGGTGAGCGGGTATGTATTCACCCTTGGTATTATCGTTACCATCCTCTTGACTCTCGATGTTTTTGCCCGTTCTTCGGAGGATAATTCCCTCTTTGCAAATCTTCCCATCTGCTCCTATCTTGCGTATGGAATAGACGACTATGATAATGCAGGTTGCAAAACCCCTTCGATGATATTTTCAGAGCTGAATACTGAAAAAGAAAAACTGGAAAAAAACATTGCCGGCAATCTCGTTCTATTGGTACCGAAACTGATGCAGTCTTTCGATATCGCGAATTCGCCAAAAGTACAGTTTATCCAGGAACATACGGGAGATTCGAGGGTTTCTATCACAGAAGCGATGAATCGTTTTCTGGAGATAAAGAACAGAACGAATTATCAGTGAGAGGATATTGAGTGTAAAGCCATTTCTGTAGATGAAAAAGGAAAAATATCCGTTTCCTGTCAGGTATACGGGGGAGCTCTCATCGCTCCGGCGGGACTTACGACGAAAACATCGAGAGAAACAGCCCTCTCATTTCTCGAGAGACTCGACGATGGAAAGAGTGGTTTTCAGGTTCTTTCCTATCCGAAGACATTGGATATTTCAGTATTCAATAGTACTGACGGATTCAAAACTGTTTTTTCCACGCAAACGTCGTTAAATCTCAATCTTCAATATTTACCCGCTAATAAAATGTAATCATGGAAGCAATGGATAAAAGAAAAAAAGATCGTCTTATAAAAGGTATCGTGCTTAATGCTCTCGTCTTTACGGGATGTATCGTGTATGTTATTGCATATGTATTTCCCAAATACGATGAGATAAGTGCGACCATCACAAAAATAAACGATACCGCAATAAACACTTCTTCTCTTAAAAAGGACGGTGTGGACAGGGTTTCTTTTGAAGCTCTCCTTAGTAAATTAGGAAAGAAAAAAGAAGTCCCCGCCATCGTTTTTTCCGATGGAGAAAAACTGAGCAAAGTGCTTGCGAAACCGGCAACAATACAGACGGATTATCTTACTTGGCTTATTGAGGAGAATGGAAAGGTGAATGTTCTCGATAAAGAGATACAGGAAAACGATGTCATTCTCGGGAACATTATCCCGATATTTGCGAATTCTCCAACCCTCAATACAGAAGACGATATAGACAATCAAATCACTCTTGCAAGTTTCATTTCCTATGTGGAAAAGGATATTCTTGGCAAATATGCACTGACGAGCTACGCTCCGCTTGGTATCTCGAATATCTCATTTCCTGATAAAAAGGATACTACGGTGAATATCGGAAGTTTCAAAATTTCTCTCGATTTTAAGGGAAAAAATAGCAATATCCTCTCGCTTATGGATGCATTGCAAAAATCCGGGAAACTCACGGTTCGCAACGGGAAGCTTATTTCCGAGGGCGATACCTCTCCCGTGTCGCCGAAGGGAAAATGACTTTCTCGTCTCTCCAATCTTCTGGTAAGTGTCGATGCTTTTTCTCTCGATGCCGTTCCAGACGCTTCTTCTCTTGATAATAAGGGAAGTATGACTCTTGAATTCTACGTGGAGGGAATGAATTATCAAAAAATTCTCGTACTTCGATCCCTTTTGGTTACGAAATTTGAATGATTGCAAAAATCGGTCAAGGAAAAAGGTCTTCTTTGTACGAAACCGGGAAATCCTCTTTGTAACGAAACGGTAACCGCCAATGCTATTGCCACGATCAAAGGTCTTATAAAAAATCTCTCGACGCTCCAGCCAAAGCTCATCGCTTTCAAAAAGGGAGATATTACCATCGATATCAATAAAGAAATGGATACCCTCTCCGATATAAAAGCATCGCTCCAGACCATCGAAATGATTTACTTGAAAAATAAATCTATTTTAGAAAAAGCAAAAAAACAGCCTAGCACCAAATAACAGTCTATCCTATGGAAAACACTCTCGTAAGCCTCTTGAAAGAGGAAATATACAAAGGAGATAACGCTCAAAGAATCTGTGATTTGGTCATATCCGCAGCTGCGGATATGGGAGCATCGGATATCCATATCGAACCGCTTTCCAATGTCGTTCGTATTCGGTATCGTGTGGATGGAGTACTTCAAGAGATTCTGGAATATCAACTTTTTCTTCACCCGCAAGTGGTGGCGAGATACAAGATTCTTGCGAATTTGAAAATCGACGAGTCCCGTATTCCTCAGGACGGACGTATCTCTATCTCCCTCGAAGGAAGGGGATTAGACATGCGTGTGTCCACACTTCCGACGGTTGTCGGAGAGAAAATCGTTATGCGTATCGTTGACAAGAGCAAAAAGGCTCCTCCTCTCGAGAAACTCGGTATCGAAGGAAAAAACGGGAAAATACTCGCCAAGGCCATCTCTCTTCCGAATGGAATTATTCTCACGTCCGGTCCGACCGGATCGGGAAAGTCCACCACTCTCTATTCTTGTCTCGCGGAACTCAACAAGCCGGATGTGAATATCATGACGCTCGAAGACCCGGTCGAAAATACGATCGATGGAGTGAATCAGAGCCAGGTATTTCCCACTATCGGATATACTTTTGCGAGCGGACTTCGTACGGCTCTTCGTCAGGATCCGGACATCATCATGGTGGGAGAAATCCGCGATTCGGAAACCATCAATATCGCGATTGAAGCTTCTCTCACCGGACATCTCGTGCTTTCCACTATCCATACCAATTCCGCAGCGGAGACCATCACTCGAATTCTCAATATGGGGATCCAGGCATTCCTTCTTCCCGCTTCCATCAATGCCATTATCGCACAACGACTTATTCGTCGGCTCTGCGATTGCAAGAAGCCCATTTCGGCAAACGATCTCGATGAGCGTACGAAACAATCGGTAAAAAAAGCGATTGCGAGAACGGACAAAGCGGAACTCACTTCCCGCGTTTCCGCGGAAATTCTTGCAAACCCCACATTTTATGAACCAGGAGGGTGTGAAAAATGCAATCAAACCGGATACAAAGGACGTGTCGGTATCTATGAAATCATGGAGATTACCCCGAAAATCAAAGAGCTCATCCTGAAATGATCGAGCGGCGTAGAAATCAATGAGGTAGCCATAACCGACGGTATGATATCTCTCGAACAGGATGGTATCATGAAGGCACTCAATGGACTCACTTCGCTCTCGGAGGTATATACCGCTGCAAAAGAAGAATAATGGAAATCGTACAAAAATATTGATATTTGCATTCAAATTTTACGTTTCCTCGCTCTCTGTACAGTCGTACAGTTCGCTCCGGTACGCAATTTTCATACAAATTTCTTCATTTTAGAACGATTTCCAAAAATCAAAGAAAGAAAAAAATTTCACTTTTAATTTTAAATTCATCCATATGTCTGATTTTCTTATCCTTGATATCAAAACCGAAGAGCAAGAGGCTATTGTTACTCGGGGCTTTAGTATGGATGCGTTTGATGCATGGCTCATCTCCAAACAAAAAATCAAACTGGAACAAAAGGTGATATTTTTTCGATTGCTGGCGACCATGGTGAATGCCGGACTTTCTATTATGAAAGCTATAACCATTCTTGAGAAACAAGAAAAAAATATACTTCTTCAAAAGGCTTATGCCAATATTATCATCGGTATAAAATCCGGAAAAAATCTGAGTCAGACACTTCGTGAGTATGGGGAGAATTTTTCCGACTCCGAATGCTCCATTATCGAGGCGGGAGAAAAGACCGGAAAACTCAATACTTCGCTTATTCAACTTGCCGATCAAGTAGAAAAGGTATCGGGTATGTCAAAAAAACTGAAAGGAGCCCTTATGTATCCGGCAGCCATCGTGGTGGTTATGATCGGATCCATCATGGTACTTATGACTATGGTAGTGCCAAAAATCGTGGAGATATTCGGCGATAAAGACAAACTTCCGCCGCTCACGAAATTTCTTATCGCAACGAGTGATTTTTTCGTGAATTATTGGTGGGCTATTATCATATTTTTCGTCGGATTTATTATCACCGTTTCTTTTTGGAAACAAACCGAATCAGGAAGATATCGATTCGATAGAATTATGCTCCATCTTCCTATTATCGGGAAAGTGACGCAAAAAGTTATTCTCTCGAAATTTTCCCGCGTCCTTTCCAATCTCCTTTCCAGCGGTATATCCATCGTGGAATCCCTTCGAATCGTTTCCGAGGTTGTTGGGAATGAAGTCTATCGGCAGCGTATTCTCCTCCTCCGAGAGGATATCAAAAAGGGTATCAAAATCGGAGAAAGTCTGGAGGATGATTCACTTTTTCCCGATATGCTCGTGCAGATGATTAAAGTCGGAGAAGAAACGGCGAAACTTGATACAATCATCCTCAAAATCGCCGATTTTTTCGATGAAGAGGTGGATACGACCATCAATTCCATCAATAAGCTTCTGGAGCCGATTATCATTGTTACTATGGCAGTCGTTGTCGGTGTAATCGCAGTCGGTATTATGCAACCGATTATGAATTTGGCGGATGTCGTGAGCGAGAGCTAGGAGAAAATTTCTGCAAAACCAAAAAAGTCCATCTCTCTGTGGACTTTTTATTTTGAATTCGATAAGAAAATTGAGTAAGAAAAACAAAAAATTCCCATTTAAAAACCGCCACTGGCTTTGATATTCGCATATCGGCAATGAGCGGTTGCGTACAATATACTGCCAATTATTAAAAATTTATTAAAATTTGAAAAGAAAATTACTTTTTCTAGAATATCACGACAAATTCTCCTTTGCAGACATTTTTCTCGTAATACGCTCGTACTTCCGCAACAGTTCCGTGTTGAAATTCCTCGAATTTCTTGGTAAGTTCCCGTCCGATTACTATCTGGTGATCGGGTCCGAGGTATTTCTCCATATCGGAGAGTGTTCGGAGGATGCGGTGAACGGATTCGTAGATGACGACGGTATGGTCCTTGTTCTGGAGGGATTTAAAGAGGGTTTCGCGACCCTTTTTCACCGGGAGGAATCCGAGAAATCGGAAATCGTGCATATGCATTCCGGATCCGACCAGTGCGGAAAGTACCGCAGAAGCTCCGGGAATGGGAACGATGGTGATATGTTCCTCTATCGCTCGCTTTACGAGGATATAGGCGGGATCGGAGATTCCAGGGGTTCCGGCATCGGATATAAGTGCGACATTTTTCCCTTCTATGAGAAGAGCGATGATTTTCTCTACCTTTACATCTCCGGAGTGAGCGTGAAAAGATATGAGCGGTTTGTGAATTTCGTAGTGATTGAGAAGGACTCCGGAAGTTCGAGTATCCTCACAGGCGATGACGTCCGCCTCGCGGAGAATACGGAGTGCCCGGAGAGTGATATCTTCAAGGTTACCGATGGGAGTAGAGACGATGTAGAGCATGGATGGAAGTGGGGGAATTAAAATGAAATAAGTTTTCTTGTCATCCTCGGCTTGACCGGGGATCTAGCCTTATAGAAGTTAGTTTTATGATAAGCGAAAGTTTCGGCTGGATTCCCGTTTTCACGGGAATGACGAAGTATCATTATTACTCTTCGTAGAAAATCCGGGAGATTCCGAGATAACCTGCGAAAAAGTAGATGAATATAATCCCGGTGAATCCGATAGTGAGCGATATGTCGAATATGGCATGTACGAGTATGGAGAAAGCGAATCCATAAAGTACGGTCTTTATGTAGGGAAGGACTTTTTTGAGGGGAGCATAGGCGATATATGCCCGGGAAAAATAGAGTCCCACGATGACGCTCGATATGATGTGCGTCATAAGAGAGAATATAGATCGGAATATCCAGGTAGTGAGCACTCCTGAACTCCAAAACCCCGATTGTTCCGCTATATTCTTGAGATAGAGAATATTTTCTATAAAACCGAATCCAAGAGCGATGAATACGGAAAAAAGCACTCATTTTTTTACGGAATCGATGAAGGGAAGGGAGCTCGTGAGGACGCAGAAATGTTTGCTCGTCTCTTCTATTATGGCGATAATTATATAGTAGAAGAGTACGAGTTTGAGGGTTCCGAATACCACTCAAGCGATGGTGACCCCTCCGTTTGCAAGAGCCCCATCAAATATATGGAGTTTCAACAAGAGGAAGTGAAACAACGAAAAGAATACCCCTATGGAGAGAACTATCAAGGTATTTCTCATGAAAGTTCTCCAGATTTGGACGATATGGAGCGAGAAAATCCCGAGAGAAAAAACAAGAATGCTCGTCACTATGAGTCCTATGGTGACGAGGAGAGAGAAAAGAAGCCCCATCTCATTACCGGAACTCGCCAGAAGCGGGAATATATTCCAGGAACCGAGATTGCCGAATACCATTATGTCGCTCATAAAGAGCACCGGAATGACCGATAGAGCACCAGCTATAATGCCGAGTCCAAATCTCCGAGCTCCAAGCGGAGAGTTATCAAGATATGAAAATATATACCCCCAGATGAGAATCGGGAGGAAAGTGATGATGATAATGGGGATGAGGGAAAGAAATTCCATAAATAACTAATTTTTGTAGAATAGGGCGAATTTGATTTCTAAAACGAAGCGAGGACTTGTCCGAATCCCAACTATGCGAAGCATAGTGGTTGAGTTCCACAGTAAGTGGAAGAAACAAATTTGTCCTCTCTTTAGAGAGAGAAATGGAATATTATCTTCGAAAAATTTCATATTTTCAGAACTTCACACTTTCTCGTTTTCCATTTTTAAAGAGTATGGAAGCAAGAAAGATATTTGCACCGATAAGGATGAGGAATACTCCGATTATATAGGCTATGAGAGCAGGAGCGAGTATGACGAGCACTCCAAAGAGCATGAAAACAAGACCGATGAGATTCATAAAAGTTATTTTTAATAGATAAATCAGTATCACTCTATAGCAAAAATCGAAAAAATCAACTTTTCGAATTGATTTCCGAAAATATTGTTGTACTATGTTTGCAATAATTTTACTCTCCTCTGAAAAATATGCACAAAATATACCTCTTTCTCACACTCCTCCTCGTATCGTTCCATGTTTCTGCCTCAAGTGTGGATGTTGTTGCGACCCCTCCTTCGGGAACATACCATACTCCCGTACATATCACTCTTACTCCGACGCAAGCTGGAACGAAAACCTTCTATAGTTTCAAACCGGAT
Source organism: Candidatus Altimarinota bacterium (assembly GCA_028713325.1). Lineage (GTDB taxonomy): Bacteria > Patescibacteriota > Gracilibacteria > BD1-5 > UBA2023 > UBA1545. The sequence goes on from JAQTON010000001.1 coordinate 183,270, forward strand.
GGATATCCGCAGGATGCTTTTCTCTACACAGGATCTATTCTTTTGAAGCACTCTTCTCCTCTCATTTATTTTTCGATTATTAGCACGAGCAATGAATCGAAAATTAAGCAAAATGATTACATAATAGAGTATCCATCGGCTATTCATTTTGAATCTGAATCTATTTCGGGTTCCGGGCAAGTGGAGGTAATAATGGTGAATAGTGGATCTGAGAATGTGAATATCGGATTTTGGCAGGTGCAATCTGAGTCTGATACGGTGATTATCCCCGAAGATACTATATTGGCTCCATGGGGAAAACAGAGTGTTTATGTGAATTATCCCGGAAAAAGCTCTATAGTCCTCAGAAGTCCGGATGATGACGAACGAGATATCCTCATATCGGAAAGTACCCCAGAAAATACTCTGCCAGTTCTTCCGAAGAAAAAGAGCGTTACTACAAAAATAGTCCCGAGAAAGATTATTTCTACCAGAGAGACTGCTTCTGAAGATATAAGTACTTTACCGAAAGTTTCTGATATTCCAGTGGTGCAAATTCCTACCGAGGAGAAAGTTTCTACCTCTCCTCCTTCCACCCCGCTCGATATTAATCAGATAATGAAAGCATCGACAGCGGAATCGGGTCAAAAAAGCTTAAATCCTCTCTATCCTATCCTATTTCTGCTCCTCTCTTTTGGAATAGGATGGATTCAGTGGTTTATAAGGAGAAAACAGAAATAATACGAGAGTAATTTGAAAAGAATGCCTTTCTGCATATACTGCTGGTACTTTACAGTAAATGCATGCACATGGATCATATCATCATCGACATCCAGAAATACGAAGTCCGAGGGAAGGAAATCCTCTCGGATATTTCGTGCGTCATTAATGCGACCGATAGAATTGCGATTGTCGGGGGAAACGGAGTGGGGAAGACGACTTTTATGAAGGTTTTGACGGGAGAGATTAGAGAATTTGACGGGAGTATCAATAATATCGGAAGTATCTCGCTCGGGTATCTCTCGCAGATTCATTTCGACACGGAAGAACGAAAAGTTCGGGATGATCTCCGGCTTGCTTTTCGGGAGGTCCGAGAAGCAGAAAAATCGCTTATGGATGCAGAGAAGTACATGGAAGGGCATTCGGACGATATGGATGCTATAGGTCGGTATACCGAAGAGCTTGATCGATTCCAGATGCTTGGCGGGTATGAAGTGGAGAATAGATTGGAACGAGTCGCTCGTGGAATCGGGATATTCGAGCTTTTGGAGCGACCCATTCGTGAAGTGAGCGGAGGACAGAGAACGAAGATTGCTCTGGCAAAAGTACTCCTATCAGCCCCGGATTTCCTCTTGCTCGACGAACCAACCAATTTCATCGACCTCCAGAGTGTCGAATGGCTCGAAAAATACTTGATCGACAACTGGAAAGGCGGGTATATGATTATCTCTCATGACCGAGAATTCCTCGACAAGACCTGTGATATCGTCTATGAAATCGTCCCAAGTCACCCGCTTCAGATATACCACGGAAACTATACTTATTCCGTCGAGCAGAAGAAGAAACTGCGAGAGAAACAGTGGAAAGTGTATGACGAACAACAAACGATGATGGAGAGTGAAAAAACTCTCATTAACCGCTTTCGTGCGGGTTCTCGGGCGAGTTTCGCAAAGAGTCGAGAGCGAGCTTTGGATAAGATTGAAGTGATAACGAAACCCTATATTCCGCCCGTTACCAATTTCTCTTTTGCGTTTGGAGAACGCTCCCAGGAGAAGATATTCTCTTTCAAGGAATGTTTTATCGGACGAACGGAACCGCTTTTTTACATCCAAGATCTCGTGCTTTCGGAGCACGAACGAGTCGGGATTATCGGGGAAAACGGGGCAGGGAAGTCCACGTTTCTAAAGACGATTCTTGGGCAAATTGAGCCTCTGGACGGATATTGTCAGAAAGGAAAATGACTGGAAATCTGCTATTATTCCCAGATGCACGAGGAACTTCTCCAAGACAAAAGTGTGCTCGATAATTTTGCACAGCACAATCTCCATTATCCCCGCGAGCGTCTCAGTTCTATCCTCAGTCAATATGGATTCGTCTTCACGGATCTCGACCGGAAAATCAATACTTTTTCCGGAGGGCAGATATCAAAAATCCTCTTTGCTATCCTCGGACAGAAGCCTTCGAATTTTCTCGTGCTCGACGAGCCAACCAATCACTTGGATTACGAGGCACGAGAGGCACTGGAGCAATCGTTACAGAACTATAAAGGAACGATTCTTTTCATCTCCCACGATCGTTATTTCGTCAATAAAATCGCCTCCAAGCTCTGGATTATCGCGAACAATGAACTCACCGTCAGTTACGGGAACTATTCCGATTATCAGTACAAAAAAGAACGAGGACTCCAGTACGATGCAGCTCTCTTTGATGAGAGTGCGGAACTCAATCTCGTCCTCGAAGGAAAACTCGGGAAGAATGAAGCGAAACGGATTGCGGAGAAATTTGGACGCAAAAAAAAGTAGAGATGTTTCCGAAAAACATCTCTACTTTTAAAATTATTCTTCATTATTTTCTCCTTCTACCACAATCTCTTCCTCTTCGCCTTTCTTCATAACGGTGGCTGTCGTGAAAGAGTCTTTCTTGTCCTTGAGTTTCGCCAGGATGATCCCTTGAGTGACTCGGCTCGTTGTTCGAACTCCATTGAGGGGAACTCGAACGGTTTGTCCGGTTTTGGTCATGAGCATAACTTCTCCGTCTTTTCGGGATTCCTCGGTGAGGAGGCTTACTCCGATAACATCTCCCGTTTTTGTCGTCATGGCTCCAACCTTCACTCCAGATCCTCCTCGTCCCTGCTCTCGATATTCGTCGATATTGGTAATCTTTCCCATTCCGTTCTCGGTTACGGTGAAGACGTATTTATCATTATCGCTGACAACATCCGCTTCCACGACCGAGTCGTTAGGAGCGATACGCATTCCACGAACTCCGGCAGCTCCACGCCCCATGACTCGGATATCTTCTTCTTTGAACTGGATAGCTTTTCCGTGCTTGGATACCATGAGGATATTGTCTTCTCCGTTGGTCACTCGTACCCATCCGAGCTCGTCTCATTCTCTTGGTTTCATAACGATGAGTCCGGAAGTTCGGATATTTTTGACATCGTCCATATCGACTCGTTTAATCACCGCTTTTTTGGAAATAAGGGCAAAGTGCTTTCCTTGAACCGCAGCGAGATCTAGGATAGCAGTAATATCTTCGTCTTTTTGAAGAGAGAGGAGATTAATAATCGGCTGACCTTTGGCGGTACGTTGTGTTTCTGGAATCTCGTACGCGGGGAGGTTGAATACTCGTCCGGTGTTTGTAAAGAAAAGAAGGTCCGAATGATTGCTGGTGGAGAGAATGATTTTTACCTCATCTTCGTCTTTGACCGCAACATTGACTCCTTTTCCTCCACGACGTTGGGTACGGAACGAAGAGGATTTTATACGCTTCACATATGAGTTCTTGGAAAGGGTAATAACCACTTCCTCGTTTGGAATCGTGTCTTTCGGATTCCATTCTCCGATGGCTCCTATTTGCACTTCGGTTCGACGAGCATCTCCAAATCTATCTTTTATTTCAGTAAATTCATCGCCCATAATAGTATTGACTCGTTCGGGTTTTGCAAGAATATCCTTCAAGTCGGCAATGAGAAGAAGTTTCTCCGCGAGTTCGTCCTCGATTTTCTTGCGTTCGAGTCCGGAGAGTCGTTGCAATTGCATCTCGAGAATTGCCTGAGATTGCTTGTCTGAGAGTCCGAATCGAGACATGAGATTATCGTGTGCCTCTTCTTTGCTTCCCGATTCCTTGATGGTTTTGATGACCGCGTCGATATTGTCGAGAGCGATTTTGAGCCCTTCGAGGATATGAGCACGAGCTTCGGCAATCATAAGCTCGTAGCGAGTCCGGCGTTCGATGACTTCTCTTCGATGCACGATGAATTCCTCAAGCATCTCGAGGAGATTGAAGAGTTTCGGCTGGATTCCACGATCATGCAGAGCGATCATATTGAACGCGAACGATGTTTGGAGTTGCGTGAGCTTGTAGAGTTGATTCAGGATTTTCTTCGGGAAAGCATCTTTTTTTATCTCGATGACGATTCGAACGTCTCCGAGTCCTTTCGATTCATCGCGAATATCCGAGATTCCGACGATGATTTTCTCCTGGATAAGCTCCACCATCTTATCGATGAATGCTTTTTTATTCAACTGATAAGGAACTTCGGTGATGATAATGGCTCTTTTGCCACTTTTGAGTTCGTCGATACTCGCCCGTCCTCGCATAGTAACCGATCCGCGACCGGTTGCATACGCATTGAGAATATCTTTTTTATTGTAGATAATACCTCCGGTTGGAAAATCCGGTCCCTTGATAAAATCGAGAAGATTCTCGATAGTAATCTCCGAAGGACTTGGATGATGAAGGATATAATTGAGGGCATCGATAATCTCGGAGAGATTGTGCGGAGGGATATTGGTTGCCATACCTACGGCGATACCCACGGAACCATTCAAAAGGAGGTTCGGGATACGAGTCGGGAGAACGCTTGGTTCCTGAGTCGATGCATCGTAGTTATCCCTCCAATCGACCGTACCTTTATCAATATCGGCAAGCATAAGTTCTCAAAGTTTCGCCATCTTTACCTCAGTATAACGCATGGCAGCGGCACTATCTCCATCCATGGAACCGAAGTTACCCTGACCGTCGACAAGCGTATAACGCATACTGAAATCCTGTGCCATACGAACCATCGCCTCATATACGGAACTGTCCCCGTGTGGGTGGTACTTTCCGAGAACATCTCCGACCACACGAGCAGATTTTCGGTGCTTACCAGTCGCACGAACTCCTCCGTCGTACATGGCGTAGAGAATACGTCGGTGAACCGGCTTCATACCATCGCGGATATCAGGAAGAGCACGACTGCATATAACCGACATCGCATAGTCGAGATAACAGGTTTCCATCTCCTCGACGATGGAACGATTTGCATCTCCTTCATAAGTTACCGCATTGTTGGAAACAGGTGGTGGGAACTCGCCCGAGGATTCTTCTGCGACGGTGCTTATTTCCTCATTTTCTTCTCCGATATTTTCGGACTGTTTGAGTTCTTCCTCTCCTAATGTTTCTGACATAAAAAAAAGTTAGTTATCTGGTAATTTGTGCGATAATATACCGATTTTTTTGGTATTTGCAAACGAAAAAATGCTTCATTTCGAAAACGGGCATTGACAAAAATGATATAGTCAATATATTTCATCCCAACAAAGACGAAAAAGCTTTAAAATTCTAATGGCTATTCGCTTTGGGGAAATATATTTTCAATCATACATAGGGAGTAAGAATCATGGATAAAAACAGTATGGATGCGGTCGAAGCCCGTGTCAAGAATGTTATCGTCGAGTATCTTGATATCGATCTCGAAAAAGTGAAAAACGAGTCATCTCTCAAAGAAGACCTCAAATTCGATTCGCTCGACATAGTCGAGCTCCTCATGTCCTTCGAAGAGGAATTCGGAGTTGAAATCCCCGAAGAAGAAGCCGAAAAAATATTGACCGTTCAACAGGCAATCGACGCGATTTTTGCAAAGTTGCAGTAATTCTCTTCGATCCCAACAACAAAAAACGCTCCGATGGGGCGTTTTTACTTGAAAAGCTCGAAAATCAAACCACACTTGAATTTTCTCTCCATCAAAAAATAGCACGAGCAATCGTGCTATTTTTATTTGGAAGGATTATAAAAACCGAAAGTAGGAATCGCGGAAATAACACTCGTTTTCTATGAAATTGAGTTTGAAATCCGTGTACCCCTGTTGGGCTTTTTCCATCGAGGAATCCCGAAGATGATCGAAATTTATGTATGTAATCCCTCGTTCGACACTGTCCGAAAACCATCGGTCGATAAGCCCCGTTCCTGCCTGAAGAGGATTAGCTTCTTTGCTCGTGAATGCCACGAGATGCACACTTGCATTTGGAAAACACGGAATAACTTCGACCTTTGTACTCAAAGACTCCGCTCCTCTAACCCCACAAGGGGGAGCTATGGCTTCATCGTACTCTTCGTACGCCTCGTTTCAGTGCTCGTTTTTCGTGCAAATCTCATCGTTCTTACGTGTTTCAGCTGGGTGATTATTTTTTGATTGAGAAGTATAGTCATGTACTGCGAGTCCAGAAATGGGCGTATCTCCACGATAGCACACATAACTCCGAATAGTACTCGGATCTATCCCTGCCATGGTTCGGTAGTATTTGATATAATCGGATTTAAACATATGCTTAACTTTCGTTGCTCGGAAAGCCTCAGTGAAAGTCTCTCTGTCGACGAGTTCTATATGTATCTCCTCGAGATTATGAGAGAGGAATTTCTTGCGGGCACGTTTGGCTCGCTCGTTCCATTTTTTGTAGTATTCATGATTCTCTATTCGTGTAAATCCCGTTCTCGTGAAGTGGGTTCCGACGGCGAGCTTCCTCCATCCTGGAGGGATATCGGTTCGACGAGCTGGAATCCATATGGCAACCCCACGCACGAATCCATGCAGAGCGAGGAGTTCCTTGGTGGGTTCGGTATCGACCCGCTCAAATTTCACGAGTTGCATATATTTTCCGAATATCCGCTTCATCCACCCGAAACGAGTACCTCCTTCGAGAGGGATAGTATGGATATGACAATAATCCCGGAGATACTTGTTGTAGACGGGGGAAGTTGTTCTATAATAGGTATGGTTTTCGGGGAATTCTCTACGCTCTATGGTCTGCATAACTTTCGTGAAATAGGAAATTTTTCAAGTAGTATAGAGATAAAAATAAAATCTCAAAAAAGAATACTTCTTTTCGTTCTTCAAAAAATCCCTAGACAGATAAGACAATGTCTAGGGAAAGTTATTTTTTAGTATGATAACTCGAGATTATAACTCGTACTCGCTTCATAGAGTCCTGCCACTTGGAGAGTATCTATCTGTGCAGCATGAGTAATCGTATAAATATAGGTCTTTTGAATTCCATTCCCTCCGACGTAATTACCGGTTCATGCGACGATATTTTCAAGAGTGGTGGGACTAATGGGTGAGAGAGTCGAGATACTCGTGATTCCGGAACCGCTGGCAGCGGAAGTAAATCCGAATCCTTTCGTGCCATTCCATGGAGCGAGTTGAGCGATCCCTGCATTCATAACTCCACTTCCTCCGAGTGAGAGATTGAAACCGGCTCCGACCGTTTTGATGGTGACGGTTATCGGAAGGGCAGTGAGAGTATCGGTAGTCGAGAGGACTCCTATGTTTGTGCTTCCCGTCGAGACGATGAACTCGATCTGATCGACGTAGAAATAGATAATCTTTTGTGTGACATTTCCTACAGTATCTTGAATGGTGAACGTGGCACGGTAGTGTCCGTACGCGAGAGAGGCAGTGACAAACGAGGCAGCAGAGGCGGTGATACCGGATGAAGTGATGCCAGTGGCAGTTATGTCACTAAATACTCAGGCAGTATTGTTTTTTTCAAGGAGGAATGTATAGAGGGGGGTTGGGGCGATACCACCGGAATCACTGTAATTGTAAGAAAGAGTAATAGTACCGAGAGGGAAGAGGAGATTGTCTGTTGGACTGGAACTTGTGATGGTCGGAGAAGTCGCATCAAAAACATTGACTATTCCTGGTGTACCAAGTGGTCAAACGACATCAAACCCTGAACCGATCTGTGCAGCATACCAGCTTGATGCCTGAAGACCGTCTCATACGGATGACTTTCTCTCCATTGCAATATTGATTGCTCCGCTTCCAGCTGGCCATGGACTCGCTTTAGCAGAATCAAAAGTGATATTTTGAGAATCTTTCAGAATCAGATCCGATTGAGTTATTGGAGAGAGATTGAGAGAAGAAACAATATAATCGGGAGTGAGAGTATTTGAGAGAATGGAATTTACAGATCAGGTACTTGCTATGAGATAGAATCCGTTTGCAGAAATGCTCGCTCCGGAGGGAAGAGTGATTCCTCCGGCATTCTGTAGAGCCCAACCCGAGAGTGAAATGCTTGTGGAACCGAGATTGCGAAGTTCTACATATTGATCTGAAGTTCCCGTAGAGAACATAACTTCATTGATGATTACTGAGGCAGAAATCTTCGTGAAGAGAGGAGCGATTTGCTTATTATTTAAGATATCGGAAACACTATTTCCAGAGAAAGAAAGCTCGCTCATTCCATAGATGATTCCAGAATCACTGAGAGTCAAAGTTCCGGAATTGCTTCCTGTCGGAACCGAGACGGAACTGATGGTGGTAGTCGTTCCACTGAGTATAAACGAACTCGGAGTGAGAGTTCCAGAAATGGTTTCAGAAAAAGTTGCATAGAGCGTATCGATTCCATCGAAACGAACATTTGTTACGACCGGACCAACCATATCGGTAGTGGCCGTGGTACTGCTTTCCGTAGGTATAAGATTTCCAGCAATATCGGTCAGGGTAGTATTTTGGAGTTGTATGAGCGGTATGGCGGAAGTATCGGGATTTAATGCTTCGGTAATATGAGCAATAAGCCCCGTTCCACTGAGAGTATAGCCGGTTACGATATATCCAGCGACCGAGACGGTAACTCCGGCAACACTTCCAATAATTGGCTCAGAGAATCCAAGTCGTACTCCATCCAATTTTCCATTTCCATTGTCATCAAGAGTGGTTCGTGTGAGCAGTTTCGGAGCAATCGCATCAGCGACAGCGATATTCGAAAAATTGGCAACATAATTATTCGAATTATCTTTCAGATACGTCCCCGATCCACTATAGGAGAGAGAATAGACCTTCGCCGTATCGGTTGCGGTCGCATCGGTGGTAATGAGACGAAGAGTATTGGTGTTTGGTGAAAGAATGGTTCCCGTAAAAGTACTGCTTCCGGAAAGAGTGAATCAAGAAAGAGTTCCGGTTAGGGGTTCTGAGAAGATAAGATCGATTGCATATGCTCCAGAAATATCAAAGGTTTGAAGTTGGGTGACAACTGGAATGGCAATATCGACAAGGGGGAGATTCGTTACGGATGAAGCGAGATTATTCGCCGTATCTTTCCAATTGGCATTATTGGAGAAAGACAGGGTCATTCCTCCCGTCGATGTGTTTGCAGTAGTGGGTTCAGCGATGGAGAGGAGAACAGTATTTCCAACGACAGAAGCACTCGATATCGAAGCTCCAGCGAGAGGAGCATTGAGAGTCCAGGAGCTTGTATCGGTATTGGCACCGATTGTCTCACTCGCATGTACGACAATCCGATCTACTTTTCCATTGCCGTTATTATCAAGGATATCTGCACTGATAAAACGGGGAATAGCTTTATCTAGAGATGTTTGCGTCGTATTTGCGAGAGGTTTGAGTGCAAGATCGGTAAGTGTTCCGGCGGTATAAGTTATATCTGGAGTTGTGGCAGTTGTTCCCGTACTTGCGAAGTCGATAACGAATATCGTTCCCGTTCCAATATCCGAGATAGCCCCCGTTTGCATATTTGTCACTCCCGCGATACTGAAATCATTCAAATGAACGGAAGAATGATTGATAAGCTCGCTAAAATATATATTCACTCCATGTATCTGGCCAAGAGTATCTTCTATCGTCTCGATAGTACTGATGGTCGGAGGAGTGGAATCGAGAGAAAAGCCGGAGGATGTAACGAGATTGGAAATGTTTCCAATCGCATCATACGCTTCTATGGTAAAAAAGGCGTTTTGAGTGTCCCCGGTTGGAAGGATATAGTCATAACTTCCATCGTTTGCAGTCGATCCGGTTACAGTGGAAATTCATGCTCCATTATTGAATTTAAGAACAACAGAATTTTGATTAACTATCGCTCCGGCTGAAGTGATGGCTCCAGTGTTCCAAGTGATATTGACAGTATTTCCATCTTGCTGTATTCCGGTTATTGTTGTCGTAAATGCTCCTGTTGTGATAATTGGTCCGGAAGTATCCTTAATGGTCGTAATGACGGAATTGACCGTATTATTGGTTTTATACGCTTTATCATTGGCAATTGCGGTAATCGTATATGATTGACCGTCATTGTCGGAAGGAGGACTGAAGATATAGGACCAATTCGCATAACTATTGGCTGTTGTCGCAAGAAGCAATTGCTGAGAACCGACCCATCCGGTACCATTCCACCACTCGGCTCATTTCTTGATCTCGAGATTCACAGAACTTATCGTAGAACCGGTATCGGAAGCCGTTCCCGTTATCGATACAGATCCGCTGAAATAGGTTCCGCTTGCGGTCGTGACAGCGAGAGTCGGATTTACCGTATCTCCGATAAAAGTGATCTGAGAAGTGGAAAACGTATTCCCAACAATATCATCCCCCCGGAGTTTAAGTTTGTAATAAGCCCCGTTGGTGATGCTGGAAGAAACGGTGGAAGACAAATTATAGGTGCTTCCCGTGGAGGTTTCAATGAGGTTCCATATCTCCGTGCTTCCGGTGTAGGTCGTTCCATTGAAATAGGCATTCGTCGTCTGGTTGAAAAGAGAGTAATAGATATTTCCACCGGACAAATTGCTGTCACTTATGGTCGCTGAAACATCAAATCAAGAATTATTTATATAGGAATTCGTTTGAGGAGTGGATCATCCAATTCCGGCATAGTTCACGGTTATGGCAGGAAGAGTGGAATCAATCTCGAAAGTATTGTCGCCCGTATCGAACGAGACATTTTCTATACTGTCCGTTGCTGCTATCTTGATTTTCATAGTAGCGGTATTCAGTACGGGCACTGACCAAGCATATGTTCCATCATTTGCTTCGTTGGTAGCTATCTGGATATAATTGGTTCCAGAATCGGTAGAATAAAAAAGCGTTATAGGATTGGTGGCAAGTCACCCGGCATCCGTAATACTTCCGGCATTCCAGGTAATATTTACATTTGTTCATCCTTTGAGTTTTATTCCAGTAGCACTCGGATACGTCAATGTATTGGCTGGAACCATCGGAGCTATTTTGTCTATGGAAAAAGTACCGGATGTAACTGATCAAGTATTGTCAACCATATCATAGACCGTGATTTTTATTTGATATGTTCCAGAATTTATGCCGGATATATTCCATGCATAAGGAGAGACGTTTGTTCCTGTTCCGATGACATTCCAAGTAGCCCCCGACAGGTATTCGTATTTCAAATACCGTATACCGATATTGTCGCTCGCTCATGCAAAAGCGATGGGCAAACTGGTTCAACCGTAGACCGAGGAAGTAACCGGAGTATTGATGCTAGGAGGAGTTGGGGAAGTGTTATCCAGGGTGATGGATGTGAGGGTAGTTCCGGTATTGATCCCGGCTATATTGGTTGCAGTGAATTGCACCTGTTTTGTAGCACTTGACAATGAACCCAAGGCTCCGGTAGCAAAGGTATAGGTTGCGATGTTTGACGTATAATTACAAGTTACTCCGGAAACTGGTGATGCACAGGAGATGTTTGCATAGGTGCTATCGTTTATACTGCTCGCATTCAACCATATATGTCCGGAGTCCGTATTGGTGATAGTAGATTGCATAATGAGATTGTCCCCTCCTTTCGTATAGGATGTGCTGTTTAAAATCGTATCTGTTATGGAAGAAGCAGAAAAGCTTGGGACATCCGTATTTATATAGAAATTGTCACAACTACTGATCGTTCCGATATTTTCCATATTGTCATACGCATAGGCCGCCCAAGCATAGTTATAGAGATTCGAGAGGGTTATGGCCTTCGATAAAGAACCGAGATCGGTATGGGTATATTCTCCATATGTTCCCGTACAGGTTTTCCAATTCGTATATGTAGGCGAACCGGTATATATTCGTAATTTATATCACTTAACTCCGGATCAGTTTCCGCTATTGTCGGTCGTACTGAGCCACGTGAAAGTTGGGGTGAGCAAACCAAAAACCTTGTTTGGTCAAAATGGATTCAAAGATACGATGTTTGGCCCGACATTATCGAATTTGATGGTAATCGGAGCAGAAGTTGTCGTATTTCAAGCTACATCTTTGGCTATCAAATTTACCTCATAGTAAACACCGGAAACAAGCCCGAGAGAAGAGAGGTTTACAGTTTCGTTTTGTGTTCAAGAAGCAAGCTTCGCAGGATCGGAGATGGAATAGATTTTTGAAGTATCGGCATTTCATCCTACCCGAGTAAACACTATCTGCGTATTACCTGCTCAGAGAAGATTTTCGCTTACGGTATAAGCGAAAATCAAACTTCCGGAATAAAAATTAGCATAGGAGGATGTCGTTCCGGTGGAGAAATTGGTAATGCTCGGATGAATAGCATCTCATACGATGATTCATCAAGACCCATAGTTGTACGATCCGTCAACTGGCACCCCCCAAGCCGCTCCCGTAGCAACGGTCAAAACCCCCGTGGCGGAGGTACTTCCTATATCGGGAATGATAATGTTTATCATATCGTCTGAGATGGACGATATGCTTATTCCAGTATAGGTGTTTGCCCCTATTTGATAGACAAACCCGGTTGCGAAATGACTTCCGGTATCTGTTTTTAAGGCAGTATCGAACTTCACTCGGAGATTTCCCGTAGCGGTAAAGGAAGCGGATAAAACGGATGGATGAGGCACTATATCGGCCACCAAAGTTCCAGTTGCCGAAGCAGCACCTCATAACTCACCAGATGTTCCCATGATAGCTATATAGGCTACATAATTTCATGAGGCCAGACTGTTTCACAAACTGTCATTGAGCATATCGCTCGATCCAGTCCAAGTAGTCGATCCAGAATTGGAGACAAGTCATACGTATGTTCCAGTGAAGGCCGTATTTTCCGGAAGTATATAGAGTCTATAGGATTCGAATCCGGCATAAGAGGTAGCTACAGTACTGTCCCATGTGATCTTTATGTCTCTTCCATCCACTCAGTCCCATCAGATGTCATTGTCCGTTAAAGTAAGTCCAGAAGAAGTCATAGCGGGGGTCGGTGCTACTTTTGATACGGAAGTGATGGCAGTGGATTCGTTTCCGGCCGTGTCTTTACAGTAGACAGTTACGGTATTTGCTCAAACATTGATATTGGCATTTGGAAGCGTAACCGTATGTGGAGTATTTGCCGTGGCGGTGAGATATCAGCTGTCAAAAGCATTCATGACCACTTTGTATTGTCCGTTTTCGCTACACTGAAAAGAGAGCGAAGAATTGTTGGTGATGACGCTTGCAGGAGTAATAGTGACGCTTGAAATCGTCGGAGTGGCAGTATCTTTTGTAATGACGGTATTGGCACTTCCTATATCTCCCACATCGTTCTTAATACATGTGTATACGGTATTTGCTCCATCGGATAACGATCAAGCGGATACGATGGAATCGATAGTCGCTCCTGTCGCATAGGCACTCCAATCGGTGACTATGATTCATGATGAACAAGAACCGTTACCATTTATAACTACTTTGTAAGTACCCGCCTTATCCCCAGAGAAAGAGACAGTGGCATTTTGGTTTGAAACCACAAGAGGATTGGTTCCTGATATCGTTACAACTGGAGCGACCGGAGTGACAACCGTCAAAACCGCATCAGCCTTTTTGTCTTCATCGTCAAAAGTTGTATTGGCGTCAGTAGGGTCTTGAATATTGTCATTTTCATCTTTCGCGGTAAAATTCGTGTAAGCAAGAGTTTTATCTCAAACTGCGGAGAGAGTAGTAATTCAGATTTTTTTAAATATGGCTGTTTTCCCATCTCCGTCACAAGAATTATAAGCAATGCCTTCCGAAGAGGAGAGTCACAAGGCACTTAAATCTGCCGTCACTATTCAGGCGTCCATATTGGAACAACCGTTATAATCCTTTACTTTTATCGTCAAATCCACACTATCCGTTCCATTTCCTACTATGGATGATTTAGAGAAGCTGTAATCCGTAATATGAGGTTTTACATTCGCATAAATGACGAGTTGAGAAACTCCGGAGACGGCCTGATCAGATGTAAATTTTCAATATATATAATTTTGATAGGTAGAAACAGCAGAACTTATGGAAAAGTTATTTGTTCCGCTATTCATAAAAATCTTTGGCTTAGCGGTAACGGCCAAACTAGAGGTTATCAAAGAACTTAATCAGCTGGTGCTGTTGTATTCGGTAGTCGCTATGTCTCTCTGTTTCGTCCATCCTATATATGCTCCGTTATCTCCAATGAAGGAAAAATTGGCATTATCTGAAAAATAGAGGTATCCATAAACATTTGTCAGTATGTCGGCACCATTGTTTTCCCCGTCAATTTGAACCTTAAATGAATCCCCCGGATTTTTATAAATAGTGGAAGAAGCTCCATTGATAAGTAATTGAACGACCCGTAAAGAAGCGGCAGCAAAGGCCTGATCTACGCCAAGCGATGAGACGATTATAGAAACTATAACCGAAAAAGAAACAATTTTTTTGAACATGCGATGAAAAATTCAAGTTACTTAGTAACGGATTGTATATAAACACTCCAAAGAGTCAAATAATTAAAGGAAACGATAAGATAGTAAATATAGTTATAATGCACACGGAGGTGAAAATTATCCGTGCAATTCTATGAAACGTGATTTACGAAAAAGAAGGGATACAAAATAATTTTACATACCTTCTATTTCATAGTAATTTCCTCTGTATAAGCGTAAAATACTCTGGATAAAAAGAAAAAATTCTATTTACCTCTGATGATATTCCCATGATGGTCATCCATGGAGAAAGAATACACCAGTTCAAGGTATTTTAATACTAAATATTGATGTTTAGGTTAATTCAACGCCGGCGTATCTATCGTCGTACTGAATGCTGTTCCGGCTCAAGAATTTCCAGATATGGTTATGGTATCTCCCGCTGCATTCGGCGTCGTATAATCGAAGGTAACCACTCCGCCTGAAACCGACACGTTTGATATAGTTCATCATGCCGTAACGGATAATCCCGTTGCACTGATTCCGCTCGTTCCCACATTGAGCGTTACTTGTCTGTTTGTATAAGCGGTAGCTCTCGTAGTCACTCCCGCTGTCCAAGCAGGCGTATTCGGCGTAACTCCATCCAATGTAATGGTATCGTTTCATGAGAGACTTATATTTCCCGCCGCATCTCTTGTCCAAGCATAGAGAGTTTTTACTCCATCTCAAGCACTGATAGTAGCGGTTGTTGGCTCAGCGATAAAATCACCGAGTGCTGGCGTAGAACTACTCTCCGAAACATACCATCCGGTTACTCATACGTTATCAGTATCTCCCGTTATAGATATGCTTACGTTTGTAGAATTTGTATAGGCATTTCCAGTGTTTATATTCAGACTTGGTGTGTTTGGTAGAGTTGTATCGGCCGGATCACTCAACGCCGGCGTATCTATCGTCGTACTGAATGCTGTTCCGGCTCAAGAAGTTCCGGAGATGGTTATGGTATCTCCCGCTGCATTCGGCGTCGTATAATTGAAAGTAACCACTCCACCTGAAACCGACACGTTTGATATAGTTCATCATGCCGTAACGGATAATCCCGTTGCACTGATTCCGCTCGTTCCTACATTGAGCGTTACCTGTCTGTTCGTATAAGCGGTAGATTTTAAAACTACTCCCGTTGTCCAAGCAGGTGCACTCGGTGTAACCCCATCCAATGTAATAGTGGAGATCTTTCCTGTAGATTGTACATTATTGGTAGGGGCAGCATTATCCTTCACAAAGACCGTAATGTCTTTTGCTGCATTTCCTGCTGAAAGAGAGAAACTTGTCGGTTTCGTACTTGACCATCATCCATCTCCTGCTGCCGGAGCCGTTGCAGCGACTCCGTTTGCCGTTTCGACCACGAACCAGGACACTCCCGATGGATCTGCAACATCCGCCACATTAAGGGAGATACTTTGCGTATTGGTATATCCTGCCGATGCTCCGGCATTACCGGTGAGAGTGAGGGTAGCTGGAGTGGATGGAGGAGTGGTATCCGGTGCCGCATTTACCGTAAACTGGATCGCATCCGCATTACTCGCTCCGTCATTATCGGTTGCCGTTACCGTTATATTGTACGTTCCGGCAGTTGTCGGAGTTCCGGTAATAGCCCCTGTTGAAGTATTGAGAGCAAGTCCCGGAGGAAGACTTCCCG
>JAQTON010000001.1:199453-534643 GCA_028713325.1 Candidatus Altimarinota bacterium
AAGCGATTGCATACGAAAGTATCGCATCGCCGTTAGTGAGAGTCACGGAAGAAGAAAGATCGATGTTTACTGCTGTTCCAACCGTCTCTGTCTGATTTGGCACATCTCCCATTACTGGCACTACTTCCGCCGCATTTACCGTAAACTGAATGGCATCCGCATTACTCGCTCCGTCATTATCGGTTGCCGTTACCGTTATATTGTACGTTCCGGCAGTCGTCGGAGTTCCGGTAATAGCTCCTGTTGAAGTATTGAGAACAAGTCCCGGAGGAAGACTTCCCGAAGCGATTGCATACGAAAGTATCGCATCGCCGTTAGTGAGAGTCACGGAAGAAGAAAGATCGATGTTTACTGCTGTTCCAACCGTCTCTGTCTGATTTGGCACATCTCCCATTACTGGCACTACTTCTGGAGGTAGTGTATTCTCGATATTTATTCCCGCGATGGTCTTCGTACCGGCAAGAAAGGCTGCAGCCTGTATTGGGGTTACGTTAAATGCTCTCAAAATTTGAGCGGTTATCCTCACAGATCATTTTACCATATCGATACTGTAGAGAGAAAGTCCTCCTGCATCATTGACCGATACTGCTAGATTTTTAGTGGCTCCTGTCGGAATTCCATCGGCGGTCATCTGCTGATTGAGTCCTTTGAAGTTTATGACAGCAAGTTTCCCTCATACAACACTGAGAAACGATGCATATCTCGCATCACTGATTCCGGCAACGGAAGTAACAGCGAATCCTCCGTTATCAAACTCCAGAGAGCTGATAAGTCCAGTAATTGGATCAAGATTTATCTTATCTCCAGGAAGAAATGTTGTCTGATCGATATACACTTCGGATACTTTTTGAGTCACTACTTGCGAAGTAATTTTATATCCGTCCGATAACCCTCGATCTCGCTCCGCATCTGCATACGTCAAGTATTTCGAGCTCTTCGAAGTGGCAAAAAGTGGTGGAAATTTCGAAGCCTCGTTGATACCTGTCTCATCCTGGAGACCGAACGGATTATCTATGGTGAATTTCGCTCCTATCGATCGTACCGCTTTTTGACTCTTTCCATACGAAGTAAGTCCGGCAGAAACTGACCCTTCTCCGATACTGAATTTCTTGGCAAGTTCGGCGCCTATAGTATAAACACTTCCTGTTTTTACATCTACAAAAACACTTCCTTTGATGGTTTGATCAGGAAAGAGAACACTGAGCTTGGTTTTGAGACCCGCACTTATTTCGTTGTATCCGGCATTAGAGAGAAGAGTATCATATCTCGTATATCCGACGTTTGGAGCGATATCGAGTCGAATCTGTGACCCGCTGAAACTTTCATTCAAAAGTTGTCCGACATCGATGGCAGTATTGAGTTCTCCTTCTACTCGCTTTCCTCCTTGTAATCCTCCGTCGATACGGAATTGCTGGAAGATGCTGTTAATATTCTGTGTAATATTTCCAACCTCTCCGACACTCAAAGATTCGAGTTTGAATGCTCGAACCGTTCCGGTGAGTTCTTTGACGATAGCTTCACGATTGAGGTCTTTATGAGTATAGCTTGCAGAAGTTCCGACCTGTTTTGGTGCGAGACGTTGCAGAGTTGTTGTCCCCGGGAAAGAATATTCGAGGTATCGTTTATAGGTTCCGTAATCCCACTTGATAGTATCTCCATTGTCGAGTTTGTGTCCGATGGAGAGGGCGAATTTCTCCATGTTTGATCCCTTTTCGATGTACACGCTTGCTCCGGTTTTCGCCATACCATAGAGCATTATGAGTTCCGCTGCCACACGGGAGTTCGCTCCCTGATTGGACGCTTCCATGATATACCCGATATCTGCTTTGACGTTGATTTTATCCGGAGAAATATCATCTTGATAGGAGAGTCCAAACTTACTTGGTTGTAAAATTACACCCATAGCGGACTGTTCTTTCAGATTTCCAGAGAGAACTTTTCCGTTTCCAGAAAGAAGTGTGGGGGAATTTTTTGTCTCTGAAACTTTTTTCGTTAGAGCTCATGTATCAGAAGTTTCCGAAATTGGACGCTCGAGAGCAACTATCTCAGAATTTACGGCATGAACCCAGTTTTGTATGACGGTTCGTGCCGTATTTTCATCGAGTCCGGGAACGGATGTGATATTTTTTAAAGAAGCGAGAGGGAGGTTTGATATACCTTTATTGTATTCGTTTGCAAATGAAACAATCCCTGTTTCATCATAAGCAGGCAGATCGAGTACTGCAACCGATTGACTATCGGTCATTCCGGGCAAGTTCGTATACACTATGGCGGATTTTCCACCCACTTGGAGCATACGAAGTCCCTCAGAACCAAAACTTTCAAGCACATTCGTAAAAACCGCAGAGATATTTTCATTCTTTAAAATACTGGCAATCTTCTGTGCGGTCGACTCGTCTGCCTTTCAAGAAACTTCCGCGTCTTGTAGACCAAGCCGAGAATTGAGGTACCACTGAAAATGTTTAAGGAGAAGATCGTTTCCTTTGAAGACACCTTGCACCGTCCCCGAATAAACGGACGTTCCTTCCTTAAAGTATTCATTAAGCGTTGTCGATGGAGTGTATTCCACATTTCCCTTTACTACCCGAACTCCCTGTATCTTTTTCATCGTCGCGAGATTTTCGGAAAAATCTTTTTCCGTTCCGAGAACAAATGTCGCGTGAGGATTACTCGAGAAGTTGATGTTATATTTCAGAAGTTCTCTATCAGACATACGGTTCGCCGAAAGAGAGGCGGAGGAAGATTTTGCCGTGAGAGTTGTTTGAACTCCATCCTTTGTGGTATCCACTTGCTTTGCAATCTGTGGTGAATGATTATTATCCAGAGAACTGGTGCTATTTTGCAGAGTATTCTGTTCTGCGTACGCAGCACTTCCAGTTGCAAGAGCTACAGCTAATGCTGCCGAAGAAAGATTATTGGAGAGAGATTTTCGGATAAATCCGGAACCGTTATTTGAGTTCATAAAGAGAATAGTAGGATATAGGGAGAATAGAAATATTTTTAGTTACCGGGAGATTTTCTTTAAAAAATACCAAGACTGAATTTTTTCATATACAGAGCGGCTACTTGTTGCTCGGTGAGAGTTGCGTGAGTGAACAGTATATTTTCTGAAAGGGGTTCAGGAGTGTGTTTTTTCAGAACTTCTGAAAGGGGTGCGGCAAACGGTTCCGTTCCCTTTGTCCCTTTGTCTCCGATGATGAGCGTAGCTTTCTTTCCTTCGGCCGTGAGAGTATTGAAATAGGATATCTTCCCGATATCACCGATAGTGAGGGTATTTCCGCTATATGCGATATGAGAAAGAGTTTTCCCCGAAATCCCCATACGAACATCCACTCCATTTTGAGAGAGAAATTTCATGATATCTCCAGAGACAGAGGTGATTTTGAGATATCCTCCTTCATAGGATACTTTGAGCCCTTCGATACCGAGCATCTTTTCGAGTTTTTCCCCAAGATCTGCATTGTTTTTATTCAAAATAGTCGTTTCTCCGATTCCTTCCAGTCTCATAATCTCTGCCATCGTTTTTTTCGCTTGATGAGGGGTATATTTCATAGAAATTTTTGATGTCTCGATTCCTGGGATAAAAGGTATACCTATCATCTTCGTAACGATACTGATTCCAATTCCCCACCCACTTATATTCCATCCTTTTTCCTCTTCGGTAGAAGCTTGAGTATTGAGGAATTTTGCTATGTAAAACATCTTTTCTTCCTCAATGATTCGTTGTTTTCCGCTCGCATTCATACTATCAAATCCCTGTATAGAGAGTCTTGTTTCGGTATCTCGGAGAGAATCCCAGAGAAATGTCACTTTTCCGTACTCTTTGGCAGAAATCATTTCTCGTATATGTTGCATACATACCTCGAGTGGAAGTGATACATCACAGGCAAATACCGTATCGAGAAGCTTGGAATATTCCGCTGTCTTTTTTTCAATAGCCACTTTCTTGTCTTCGCTAAATCTGAATCCAAGTCCAAAGATAGTGCTTTGGGTATTGATAAGCGAAAGGCTTCCTCCTATCTTAAAACTCTTTTCAGTCTGGTTGAAATCCACTATCCCCGCATTTTTCAATTCTTCCGTATTGGTGTTGCTAATATAGCCGAGGCTCAAAACCGGGAGGACATTATTTTGGGATCCGAGCCCAAGATTTATCCCTACGCCTCAACTTACAGCAGTTGTTTCGCTTATTTGTTTCGTTCCTGCATATTCCACTCCAATCATAACCATATTTCCTCCGTTGGCATTGTATATACCGGTACTGAGTTTGATACTGTCGATGAACTTTTTCTGTGCCTGAGAAACACGCATATCCAGAGCTTGATTCGAATAATTTGCCTGTATTCCTCCGTGATTGGCTGAGAAATAGGAAGCAGAAATCATCGATAGCAAATTCATCGATTGAGCCATCACTTGATCTTCAAATGCCGGACTATTTACCGTTTTTTGAAGGGTATTGATCATATGAAGGTACTCCTGATCGCTAATCACACCGGTATTTTTCAATTTTATAAGCTCTGTTCCAAGATTTTTTGTTCCATCTTGGATTTTCGTAAAGAGTTTTCCTACGAGAGAATTCCCGAAGATGTGTCCCTTCGTCTGTTCCCATTTTTTGAGTCATTCTGATCCGTATCGGAGAACATACCCAACATCGGCTCCAGAGATATTGAGTCGGTAAAAAGCATCGCTAAACTGGATTTTTGCGAGGGGATTCGCCTGAAGAAATGCAACAAGATCGGCACGATTGCGAAGAGTGGTTTTTACTCATCCATACTGGAAAATATAGGAAAGATTATTATAGAAATCCTCTCCTTTTTCTTCTACCGTCATTCGTGCTTCCGTTTCACTCAGAAGGATAGAAAGTTGTTGTCCAGAGAGAATTCCTCTATCTTTATCAGAAACTTTTCCGTCATTATTCGTGTCTGCGAGATAGTTAAGAACATTGGACGTATCAATGAGCTTTGACAGTATATCGATATTCCAAGCATCCTTGAGGCTTACAGAGCGATTTTTATAATATTCTTTCTGCTCCTTGGAATATACGGTTTCATTCACCTGAGATGTGGTAGAAACAAGTCCGCCAAGTGAAGTTTCCGGAAGATAGGCAGTGTCTTTATAGGAAGGAGTTTCCATTGAAGTTACACCCCCTTCCGCGAGAGTGGTTTGAAAAAATGCAGTAAATTTTATAAGTTTCTCGTTTTCCGGATTTATTTTCCCTATATACGCCACTTTTTGTGCATATGTCGGAAGCAGTTCCTTGATTTTTTTTGTTACATCCTCCATATATGTAATAGAGAGGTGTTCTTTCATTTTTGTTATATCCTGAGACATAACAAGGAGTTTTTTGTCGATGATTTTTGATTCCTCTTCGGAAGAAGCACTTTCTTTTTTCTGTATAAGAATATCTTGTTTTTCGAGAAGCGTTGCTATCTCCGGAAAAGTAGCAAGTACACTCAAATCCCCTTGATAGAGGGCATTGAAAATATCCAGATCGAACAAAAAGAACGTTTCTATATCCCGTTGCTCGTAGAATTCTACTTTTTTCTTTAAATTCTCTTCACTTGCTTTCTCTTCTCCCTTTTGTGTATTATTTGACGCTCAAATTACAAGGGTATTTGTTAGGGTATCGTACCGAACACCCTTATAATCCCCTGCAGAAGAGAGGGTAGTTGCTATGTTGGATTGTATTTGAGTAGTGAGTCATTCGGTAGAAGTGAGGAGAGGAGAGGTGTTTTTTACTCATTCTTCCGCTCATGCGTTACCAGAGAGGGCAACGAGAAGGCTCCCCGTAGTTATTGCGACTTTCGATAGAGAAGACCCATGACTATTTTTCATAAAATAATGTGTTATATATAAGGTAATTCGCTAATTTATAATAAAAATACAAAATAAGTCAAATTTTTCTGTTCATCCGGACGATTATATCAAATAATACACAAAAAAGCAAATTTCGGGAATCTTTTCAATTCTGTCTTCTTGAATTCATCAAAAAACTCTCTTTCGGCAAGGAAAGAGAGTTTTGGATTTACGGAAATGGTGGCGACTGGTGGAGGAAGTAAGAACTGCATTACAGTCATCTGATATGATTCCTTATATACCGAAGCTTATCTAAATTTTATACCTAAGGTCGTCTCACTATATGAAATAGATAACCATAATTTTATAAAAAAAAGAAAAAGAGATCCTCTTCTTTGGTTTTCTTTTTGACAAAAACGACTCTTATATGCTATTATTTAATTGCGATAAGATAATAGACCAACGACTAGGAGGTTTTTCATATAAGAGTCTTTTTTAGCTAATCACTAACTAAGACCTTTTATGGGAGCAATTATCAAGCTCACAGGTCTTAGTTTCTCTGAAATTGCTGATGTAATACAATGGGGAAGTTTTCTGGCAGACCCAAGCAATAAAACAGTGTTAAGCTGTTGTATTGTGTCAATCGTATTATTACTTTACAAAAACAAAGAAGCGATACGAAGATATATTATTCAGTGATTGGCATTGTTGAGTATATATCTTTGGTTGTAAAATCAAAATCTTTTGAGTATCGCAAGTCCATTTTCGATTGACAATGGACTTTTTGATACCCTTTTCAAGGGGTTGTAAATCTCCAAAAACGAGAACTTAATCAATTTCGTATTTGTGAATTGCGAAGCAGACGATAGTAAATTCGCATATAAAATAAAAGAGCTGTCCGTGGAACAGCTCTTTTATGATAAAATCGAGATAGTCCCCATGACTGAGGTATTTTAAACGGAATATCGAATATTTAAATATATCTTATTGTAATATTGATTTTTCACTTTAATTCTTTGCTTATTTTTTGCCAAAAACCCATTCAATATACTGATGGCTCAACTATTATCTTATTGATGTTATAATGCTTACACAACTCTATTATGCTTAATTTCCCTAATCATTTCTCAATAGAGATCATTTTATCAATAAAAATACTTTTTCATTTCTCTAACTGCTTTTTGTTAACTTTAAAAAATACTTTATTTTTTCAATCTACAACTCATTTTATATAAATCTCATGATTATCAGATTTATCAATTTCTGTTATATAGGCTAACCTATACAAAAAACTACCTTTTGATTTTGATAATTTTATAAGTAAAGCCGGTAGGCTGATTATTTTAGATAAATAATTACGAAAATAAAATCATTTAAAGGGCGTGATTTCTTCCATTCATTTTTTGTAATTCTCATCCTTCGTACTAAAATATACATCCAAAATATTTTTTGCATCATTTATATTAATTTCCTCCTCTTTAAAGGTCATCTTTATATTTTCCATAATTCTGTTTAAAGGGGCTGTTAATTCATAATTACAAATTTACTCCATAGGAGTTCTCACCATATAAAAAACAGGCTTTATTAAAAAAGGCTTTCAATTTCAGTTTGGACTTGATTGACTTCTATCATTTGTTCATAAATTTGTATTGTTCCATCAAGTGATTCGAAGCTTACTGCAATTGCATACGGATAATCATTATCCGTATCTTTCTCCCACCCGTTATGACCAATAACTCAAATAAAGAATGATTCAGGTAAATCATAAGCATTAATGATAGTCCAATCTTTCTGTGTGGCACTATTACTTCTACTTATCTTGGCAACTTTACCATGTCTTTTATTATCTTGAATAATCCATTTGAAGCTATCAGTTCTTTGGCTGGATAAAGTATCCTCCATGGGATCGTCAGTAGTAATAATTGGTTCAGACTCTTGCTTTTGTCATTCTTGTATGACTCTTGATCGGAATTCTTCAATAGTTTCTCATGGTTTGGATGAAATCCAACTCATCCATGTAGATAGGTAAGATTTTGTACCTTTCCGAGTTCTTCGAGATTTGGATTTATATACCAATGTTACTTCGATTAAAACCTGAGCACTCATACTTGGTCATCGAATTTCTACAGGAACATGAACAGCGTAGATATTGGCCTGTTTACCACTGATCTTCTTCGTATCATCTATGAAAGTGATTCTGTTAGAATTATTCTGCAAGGCACGATTAATGTTTGGTAATCAATATCCATAGCGAGCGAGCTTATTGGCATTTTCATTTTTATCTTCGGTAATTTCAATCTCACTTGGCCATCTCGCAGACTGAATAAGTAGGGCTTTGTAAAAGAGAGTTGATTTTTCAGGGAAAGAATTTTGTATTTGAGCAAGTATATTGCATACTTTAGGTGCAGAGAATGAGGTACCAATTGAGTCTTTTGAATAAGCCTTTCCACCAGTGAGTGTGGAATTAGTGGTTTCAATCGATGTCGGTTCTTTCTGTCGCAAACCATAAGGGGTGATTTTATCTACAACATATTCACCACCATATTCAACTAATTCTGGTTTGATGCTATCCCATATTCAAAATCATGATCTTGAGAAAGAAGATATATGATTTGCGGGAGATATTGATCTTTCATCCACTGTTTCAAAACCATTTGGGCATATAGAACCAACTGTTACTCCAAAAAGACTCTGTCATGGATTAGCAATCCTGCATTCATTTTTATGTAAATATTCAGGATAGGATGATAAATGATGTCTTATCTGGGATCGGTCAAGATTTCAAGATGAAATAACGAAAAGTAAATCATTCTCGTAACTTAATCTATCAATTTCAGCACTCCAAGAAGAAACATGAGTAGTTCGGCAGGCAGTACTGCTGTTCACGGATAAGTTAAATAAACGAGTGGAAGGTTTGTAAAAATCATCAGTTACTTGCTTCATTATATTCCCTATCATTACCCCCTTCGGGATTTTTCTGTCGTGGTCCAAAATTCTTGCATTTTCTATCCAACAATTAGCCTTGTATGATCCTGTTCTTGGTATTCATGAAGGGTATATTACAACTCAGCCCACGCTGGTACCATGTCAATTAGCATCTCAAACATTGGTATCATGTGGCAAATAACTACGTGAGTTAGCTCAACGAACCATGGAACTTAGGAGAATGTGATTTTCTTGAATTCCACTATCCATAACACATACTCCTGCGTTATCAGGCTCTGGCGATTCAAGGGTAATTAGCCCAATATCCTCTTCATTTTGAGATATGGTTGATATTGTATCAATATCCTCTTGTAGCTTTATCTCAAAGACAAAGGGGAAGATAATTGCAATATTCTTTAATCACTTACCGTTGATGTTTATAAAGTAGCAGAAACTATCTTCGAAATTAATTTGGTCGGTAATAATTCCATTATACGCATTAACAATGGCTTCCAGTTGAGATTCGCGATCTATTTCTTTTTGGTAATTATCGTTTTCCCATTGTCTCATCTTTACTTCAAAATCTATATCAGTATCACGAACTTTTCTTTTTGGGATAGGGATCTTTTGACATGCCACTCCAACCTCAATTTCGTATACCTCATCTTCGTTAATATTGTCCCATATCGCAGATAAATCTGCAGAAAGGATATGCTCCAGTCGCCATTGAATTCAACTGTCAATTTTCCATAACTGAGCAGCCTGATTTTTGGATCTTCAATTTTGTTCCAGAAAATCAGTAATTTTCTTTTCTAATTTAGAAATGCTTATCGATGAACCTATGATATAACCATTTTCTTCTTCTGAAATGAGCTCGATCCCCAATCATTTTAATGCCTCTATTTTAATTTTTCATGTATCTATCTGTAAGAATAATGGTATCTCGTCATCATTTAAAATCCCTTCTAATCAACTTTCTTGAACATATTCTGTCCAGGAGCTTTTTGCTTTATCTAAAGATTCCCTGAGTCCTCGTCCATGTCCAAATCTATTATTTAGATTGGCAATAGTCTGAGGATTTGTTTCAAATGGAATTCTTTTTATCTTACGCATTCACCCATGATTCACAGCAGAAAACTCTATGTGTTTGAAATCTCTTGGCATGATGAAAAGAATTATCGAGAAAGGTATTCATTAATTGCATACGTAAGGTGTTCCATGGTTACGGTATCACCACCCTCTAAAACAGCCGTTTTCCCAGCATTCTGAGTTAATTTTACAATATCTGAGGCAGAAAATCCTACCAATTTTTTGGCGATAAGCTTAAAATTTATACTCTTGCTTACTTTCATGGCACTAAGTGTATTTTTGCAGAGCTGTGAAATTTCTTCTATTTCGGGTTTTTTAATTTCAATAACATCGTCAAATCGTCTAAACATTGCTGTATCAATAGAATCCTTTAAATTAGTTGTAGCGATTATAATACCAGGAGAATCATAGTCCTCAAGCAAATTTAACATTACATTTACTATACGACTCATTTCACCAACATCCTGTTTATTATCCCGAGATTTTGCTATGAAATCGAATTCATCCAATAATAATACACATGGATATGTCTTGACTTGGTCAAAAACTTTTCGTAAATTAACTAAAGACTCGCCTAGAAAAGAGGATATTATAACCTCAAAGTTTATTCTAAGAAATGGTAAGCCGATATCCCATGCCAATCTTTCTGCTCACATACTTTTTCCGCATCCAGGAGGTCAGTAAAACATGATCTTTTGTTTTGGTTTTAATCCACTTAGCAACAAGCGATCACGAGCAATATATTCCTTTTCGATACGTAAGAACTTCTTTTCAATCTCCTGAGATAAAATCATATCATGTCGTAATTCCTCTCTATCAATCTTTGTTACTAGAGGAATATTGTTTCTAGAATTGAGAGGTGTGCTGAAAGTTAGTGGGTTTAATGAATGCTCTTCTCTTTTTGCTGTTACATTACTTTCCAAGATTTTCAATAATGAATTTGCAACATTCTTGTGTCATTTTTCTTTTTCTCTGGAGATTATATTATACGCAATCTTAACAATATCATCCTCTGGTGATCACTTTATTGAGCGAAATAATCTCGTTAGGGTTGAAGTATCCATAAGATTGGAATTTATCCAGATAGTTTAAAGAAAACAAAAAATCGCCTCCATTATATTAAGAAAGTTGAATTTGTAAAACTCATATTTCTTTTACTTGCTTAAAAAGCTTCTCCAAAAAAATCCTGTTATAGAACACGAAAAAATAATACGAAAAAAGAAGGCAAAATAATCTTTTGGTCTACAGCTCCATTTTCTCTCCATTCTTCCTCATTATATCCTTTGTCTTTTCCATAAGAATATACTCGCTGTCGATGCCCCGAAGTTGTCCACTGAGGATTCAAAGTCGATTTTGCAATCTTTCTCCGTTCGCCATCTCCCAGTTCGTATTCTCGAGCAGAAGTTTGAGCTTTGCTCGGAATATCTTCGTGATTTTATAACGATCTTTTTCTCCTGTTTGATCCATGACAGAGAAATGGACTCGAATATCCGTCGAAGTATCTGGTTTTTCGAGCTTCAGACCGATGTATCCTTCTTTTGAGAGCTCTTCATCAAGGTATTTCTGCAAGATACCCACATTCATTCTTTTTACTTGCGAAAACTTATCATAGAGTGGTTTTTGTTTCTTTTTCTGTTCTGAAATATCCAGTATTCTTCATATATCTTCATATAAATCCACAAACCACTGAAACTGTTTCTCTGCTTTTTCCTTTGAGTAGCAAAACCGAGCTCTATCCTTCTCAAACTCAATGTCTAGTTCTTTTGGTGAGGATGACAGATCAATCTCTTCCTCGTCGTGACAGCGACAATTCTTGCAGAAAATAAAAACATGGAATGAATGTTCTCGAAGTTCTACATAAAGAGCCTCCGAATCAGCTTTGCAATTAGGACATTTCTGTATCTTATATTCAATACTTTCTCCATTATCGTATATAGCCTTATATTTCACGCATTTATCACATCGAAACACGAATAATACATGAGTCTCAAGTTTCTCTTTGATCAGTGTCTTTATAGTCTTAGCGAAAAACCGTGTGGGCTTTCAACATTTATCACAACAAACTTTTTTGGGAATGAGAGTACTTTTGAGTAATTCATCCTTCCTCCTATCTGAATCCATCCACCAACCGATTGTTTTTTCTCTATCTCGTCATAAAATCGAGGCTTCTTGTGCAATAAAAAACTGATCGATATTACTTGTAACAAGTCTCTTGCCAACATACTCAGGAGGCTTGTCACGATACTCTTTTTCTATCTTTCTACAAGCATCAACAACTCGGTGATCGTAGAGATCCTGGTAATAATACTCTTCTTTTAAGTATCACATAGTAGTGTAATAAGAAAAGATAAATCGAGATTACATTCTCTCCCATCCGCTCATATTATCCACTCAGTAATCGTCTTGAATGGATCGATAGAATGTGGGATTTGTTTCTCACTCGACTCGGATAAAGCCACAAATAGCCTTTTTTCATTGTGCTTTTAATTCTTCTGTATATTGAGCAAATGGGACATGTTTTGGACGGTCTTTTTCGAGAGTAAAACCATCTTTTGGATCGAATATACCGATGGTCCCATCTGTATATTGGACAACGAAATCAGGAAAGAAATTCTGACTGTCCCCATTGGAATCTTTATAGATAAGGGAAAAGAATAGCTCTGACTTCACTCCGTTTCTATACCACCAGAGAATATCTGAACTCTTCTCAAGATATTCCTCGATAAAGAGTTTTTCTCACTTCGAGAGTTTCCCAGTATAAAATGGCTCGAGAATGTTTTTGGTATATTTTACTTCTATACTGTCTTCAGGAAATGCCGTAATAGT
Organism: Candidatus Altimarinota bacterium; assembly: GCA_028713325.1. Taxonomy (GTDB): domain Bacteria; phylum Patescibacteriota; class Gracilibacteria; order BD1-5; family UBA2023; genus UBA1545. The sequence goes on from JAQTON010000001.1 coordinate 212,087, forward strand.
AGGAATACTCCAATCTCGGGAAATAATCTGAGTTTTCCGCTTGTCCTCAACCTCAGCTCTACGAACAGGAAGATATATCTCCTTTGCTTTTGTGAGAACATCCATGAAGAATTCCTTGTTTGAGAGAATGAGGCACTGGAAATAATACCGAGACGTTCCACGACCGAAAAAGTGTTCCTCGAGAGTTATGTAGAGAGCCTCTATAATCGCCTTGTAAGAACGAGCGATATTCGTGAACTGAGGACGAACCTGTTCACGACAAAACACATCGAATGCGAGCTTCACGAGTTCTTCCTCGGTCTTGGTCTCTATGGTTGTATTTGAATAAATCGCTTCGCCCGTATGGTGATCTATATCCACGAGTATTTTCCCATCAGTGATGAGATTATTTCGGATCATGACATTGTCCGTTTTGACTCACATTTCTTGGAGTTTCTTCATATTTGCAGGAAGCATTGCTATACTGTTTGAACCAATATGAGAGAGAAATGATTCAGTGAGGATGCGATAAAAAGAGAATCCGAGATCGTTGTACTCTGTACGGCGGAGGAAGGTGCTTGGAAGAGAGATATTTTCGTACACTTCTTTCCTCTTCGAGAATTTATCCTTGATGAGATTTTTCGCCATCTCGTGTATACCGATTTTCGCCCGTTCGAGATCCGTGTAAACATAGGCAACATCGAGAATATGCTCGTTATAGTGCTTTTGTTCTGGCATACGAAGTATTCGTCCAACGGTCTGTATCTCGAAAGTGATAGATCCAATCTCACGAAACATCACGAGAATCTGTGCTCGGGGACAGTCCCACCCTGTCGCTATCGCCTGTTTGAATATGAGAACTTCTACGGGACTTTCATACGACTCTATGCTATCAAGATTTTCTTTCTCATCCGAGAGCCAGATGGCAAGTTTCTTATTTGCGAGACTGATACCAAAATCCGTATCCAAAACCTGTTTTGTACGTTCCAGCTTGGTTTTATCCAACTCGCTCGTAGTCTTTGATTCACTCGGAAGCTGTATGAGAACCAGTGGTCGAACGCTCGATCCGATTTCTTCATACTTTGCCCGAAGCTCAGAGGCTTTCTTCAGGGCTTCATCAATAATGAATTTATCTGTCTCGCTCACATCTTTCGTATCTCATAATCCAGGATTGATGAGTACCTCCTTTTTTATCATCCCTGCTTCGATAACTTCCTCGATTTTCGTCTCTACTTTTGCATCGTAACCGACACTGTCTGGAGTAGCGGATACTTCTATCTGAAGCTTCGGCTTGATATAGTTCATAATGAGTTCCTGAGCTTTCGGAGTAGCGAGAGATCTATGACTCTCATCGACGATGAGGATAACCTCTCTTCCTGCCTCATGGGTATTTGCAAGATAGGTGGGGAGATTCTCATCTCGTTCGTTATCTTTCATCGCCAATACTTTCCACTCTCCTGTTGCACGATCGATGGATCGTATGGATTCCCAATTGATGAAAAGAATCTCATTTTTCTTCAGTTCTCGGTCGGTTATATCTGAAAGCTCAGAGAAATGAAGCGGAGAGCCTGCAAGATTTCGCTCGAAACTTCTCTTGGATTGCCGAGAGAGATCATTGACAGAGATCCATACAAGGGCAAATTCTCGATCCTGTGGAGTCTCGGCAAGCCTTCGGAGGTACTCCTGCATCATAATCGTCTTCCCACTCCCTGTTGGGGCTTTAAACACGATAGATTTAGCACCTTCATCGGATATGAGTCGGAGAGTAGCGTTAAAAAGCTCCTGTACGTGTTTATCTTGGTAATTTTTGAGAATCATAAAAGAGAAAGATTAAAAGCCAAAAATCTTTTTGTAGGTTTCGAGTATCTCATCGGGGATAGTTTCGATACGGAGTCTGTTGGAGAAATGAGCAAGTTCTTCCTGAAAAATCTCCATCCCCATAGAAAAGATATATGCAACGATAGGTTTAGTGGTGGTATCTGCAAGCTTTTGAAGCTTGATTATCTCATAGGGATGATACAGAACCGCAAGGATAGCTTCCTTGCTTTCAAAGACCTGAAAATATTCGTTTTCATTTTCAACCTGAAGGCGATTAAAACACGACTCTCGTATCTGAAGCATCTCGGTGCATCTTCCCATGAATTTTTTGCGAAGATCATCAATGGATTTTTCCATGCCAATAAAATCCGTTCGATAATAGCGGAGGTTTGCAGGAATCCCTGGAACATCTCCGTATCCCTGAATAACATTATGGATGCGAGGATAGGTCACCTCCTCGGCTATCTTGTTTTCATTGTTGGTACAGAGGATGAATTGTCTGTTTCATCCATCTTCTTTGTTAAGTTCAAGAACAGCGTGTCAGGTGGTTCAGGATCAGGCGAAGAAGTCGAGGATGACAGCATTTTCCTTATTGTGTATAACCGCCTTTATGCAGTCTTCCACAGCGTAGAGTGATTTTGGAAATGGAAATTTGTCAGAAATAATTTTGCTCAGTAGTTTCGATCAATAAATATTCGCATAATATTTCTTATCATCCCAAACTGTTCGATATGTAAATTCACTTTTTCTTCTCATTATTACATACTCTCAATCAATCTCTTTAACAAAAAGTTGATTCAAATTTTCTTGGACGCTATTTCTACTGAAAACCCATTTTCGCTCAATTCAATGACTGTCAATAGGATATATGTAAATTTCTCCATTTGACTTGATTATATTTCCAGACTGAGGATGGAACTCTATATCACAAACGTCTCAAACTCAGATTATTTGACTATCTTTTATGATAATTGGATAAAAACAAGTTTTGGCTAGTTTTCTTGCCGATGTTCATCCCCAGTCTCTCAGGGGAGATACTAAATCCTTTTCTCTTATGGTACTACCAATAGATTTTGTTCAACTTGGATATACAAAATAAGCAAATTCATGAGTATAAGAAAAATTCTTTCACTGAACTCCTGCAGGATTGTGAACTATTACGATACTGTCTATGTCATAATCAGTGAATATTTCCCTCAGAAGTAATCATAATGTTGCATGTTCATTTTCATCTATTGTACATATTAAAACTCATGTTTCTTTTAGTAACTTTTTGGCCAAAAGAAGCCTTTTGTTCATCATACATAGCCATTTGCTATGGCGGAAAGTATCATTATTATCAACATAGTCGTTGTTATATTTCCAATCCCTAGAACCAGTATTATATGGAGGATCTATGTAGATTACGTCTACTTTCTTCTCGTGTGTATATGCAAGTACCGAGAGAGCATGATAATTATCTCATTCGATAAGAATATTAGTGGGCCCGTTCGGATTTTCATTAATAGATTTTGTCTCATCTCCTATAAGGACTGGGAGTTCAGTTCTGCATCGTTCGACAACATCCTCCAGTTTGTCCTCCCAGACAAGACCATAACGTTTTGATTTCTTGAGTTTTTTTAGTTCATCTTCGAGATCTTTGATTTTTCGTATGTATACTGATTGTTTCTCAGCTTTCATAGACTCTATGAAAGACTTGAGATGATCTACTGTTTGTCATTGGATCTGATAGGTAGATTGTAGATTTTGGGACATAAAAAGGCGTCTTATGGAAATAAGAACGCCGAAATCTTTGTGATTTAGTAGTCAGTTAGCACAACAAAAGCGAACAGCATATGCGCCTTGGCCGTGCTAACTAAACCGTTTTTCTGTGTGTATCGAAATACGAACAGATGGACTTACCATATGCTGTTCGCAATAGCTTCGATACACACAAAATGTGTACACAAAAAAATCGGGGTTTAGTTAGCCCGAGTACTATATATAAAAACAGATTGAATGCAAGATTCTTTTGATTTTAAGGCAAAAAAGATGGTAGATCGGAAAAGTCTTGCATTAAAGTGAAAGAGGATATAATCGAGACATATTACTATGAAAATTAAAACATTATGCTATTTAAACGTCCAAAAACAGAGTGTAAATTTAAACTGTATGAGGAGTATATCCCCGTAATACTGGATGTGGAGAACACAAAAGATAGAGATCTTTCGGACTATGAGGCGGTCTGGTATGAGATACTTCTCGATCCTATTTATTTTTGGTATTTAATGATGATTCTTGAACTATATGAGGAGGATGAAGAAACTATAGAATTTTCATTGTCGCGTATAGGTGAAATTGGCAACTACGCTAAGACGGTAAACTCAAATGATAATAAGGTAATAGAAAACAATGATTTAAAAGACTGGGATATCTGATGAGGAACATATGATATGATTCTTTTTCGTTTAATATATTTATCTGGAGCATTTCTTGCTTTTGATATAAAGTCAATAGAATTGATAGGGACGGCGAGTGAAATAGCAAAAGATATAATGAAAAAATCGTTAGTTTCAGGTGGAGAAAAGAGTGATATTGAGCTTGAATGGATATATTATATACTTTGAGTACTTAGATGAATAGAAGATAAACAATTCGATAAGTATTATAAAGTTAGATCTGTTCACGATTACAAAAAAGCAAAAGAAAATAGCCTTAGTACACTCGATTCCTATACCATTTTTTCGAAAATCACTTGAGACAATAGGGATAAGAATGACTTTTGGGAAATAATAAGTTTTTTATGAGAATATATGAAAGTGACTCTTGAGGTAGATAAAAAAAATATGGGTCAGCTTAGGGAATTTATAGATACCTCAGTTGAAGATATTATGGATATGTCTCTCGATATACACTTTCTTCTCCGGAAATTTATCAAAATAGCGAAAGAATCAGAAATCATTGGATGGACGGTATTTATACCATTTTCAAAATGTATAGAAGCAGACTTTCCACTTTTGCAATTCATTTACTATCTTCAGAAGAATGAATGAGGTCACCTTATCTCATGGAACATAGAAGGAGATGTATGGGCAATATGAATTGGTGACCCAATAATTTCGCGTGCCTTGGGCATTAAAGGCTCTGATGATGATAAAATCGATACCTCTGAACTTATTTATAATGAAACAAAGGAACTTCTTTACTTTAAAAAGAAGCCTCTTCATCTTGGGGAAATGAATGAGACATTTGTAAAAGAATTTTTTGATTTATCTTTTGATCAAGATGCCGGTCTTAGTATAGAAGAACTTGTGGAGAGGTTGGAGCCAAATATTGAAAGTTTTACTCCTGAAAAAATCAAACAAGCTAAGAAGAGATTAAGTTATGATAGGGTTGATCTTTTGAATATAAAGATAACAAAACTTACATGACTCCCTAAATGTTTCAAGGTTATAAATAGTAAGATTAAGCTCTTGTTCCAAATTTCGGTCGAAAAATAGTCGAAAAGCAATCGAATCATATCGAATTTGAGGGATAATTATAGACAAATCAGCATTACATTAGGCTTTATCACTGCGCGGTGGTAAAGCCTATTTTTTAATATCAAAATTACTATGTCTAATTATTACTCTACAAGCGATCTCAACCTCGCTTCTGCCATTATTGTCTCTTGATACCAACTCAGTCATATCCAGAAGGATAAAGGGAAGGGGTTGTTCTTCTTTGAACCATCCCATAAACTTGCGAAATTCACCGAAGATTACTTTCTTTGAAAGATTCGGCTCGATCCGATGGAATATTCCGGTGCTATAAAAACACTGAAGAATTATCTCTATAACACTCCATAGAACTATGCTAACCCAGGACGAGGTGGTGTGATATCAGATGATATACAAGAAGATTTACGGGGTAGAAATACCCAAAAGCGAAGCATACGAGCAAGGATTGAAACTTATCACTCTGCTTGAAGCTATTTTAAAATAACCACTAACTATAAATTTTTATGAAAATTACTATTACAGAATATCTTTCCTCCAAAGGAATACAATTCTCAACTGCTTGAAAAGAACTTACTACACATTGTATTTTTAATGACTGTGATGGAAATAGTCATGGGAAGGAAGCACACCTCTATATAGATAGTGAAACTGGATGTTATCAATGTAAAAAATGTCTGGAGCAGGGGAATATCATCACGCTTATGAAACACTTCTGAGATGATCCGAAAGAGTATGAGATCGAAGGATATAATTCTCCCGAAAAAAAGGAATTAATTGACACGATAAAAAAGAGCATAACTATAACGGAAAAAGATGTAGAAAAATATCATAAGGCTCTTTCTACCAATATTCGAAATTACCTTAATGATCGAGGTATTTCAAACGAGACAATCTCTGAGAGAAAGATTGGATATGGAAGCTTCTATGGGGCTAATTGGATTGTTATTCCGATTCGAGATTGTGATGGAAGTCTTCTCTTCTTTAAGCTTCGGAGAGATCCGTCAAAGCAAGAATGAAATAAATATATGTTTTTCCCAATTGGGGCCAGCGCGGTCCTTTACGGTTCGGAAAACCTATCGAATGGCGATGATAGTATCGTTATCTGTGAAGGAGAATTCGATCAGATGATGCTTTTGCAACATGGAGTAACAGCAGTGACATCCACGGCATGAGCTGGTACATTTAAATCCGAATGGCTGGATGGATTCTGAAACTTCCAGAAAGTATATATTGCCTTCGATAATGATGATTCTGGAAAGAAGTGATCCGAGAGACTTTCTGGTATGATAAAGGCTCGTTATCCAGAAAAGGAAGTATATCTGACTTGCATTCCTGAGTCTTATGGAAAGGATATCACCGATTATTTCCAGAAAAAATGAACGGTCGATGATCTCATGGGATTATATAGTGAGAGTGCTCGGGGTATAGATGTATCAAAATTCCCATCTTTAAAGTGAGAAGACATAATACAACTTTTGTGACTGACTATTAAGCATGATGACATAAACAAACTTGTTGTATTTCTTGCGATGCTCTCGGCATATACAGAGGATGCTCAGATAAATATTCTTCTCAATGCGCCATCCTCCTCGGGGAAGTCCTATATTCCTCTTGAGATAGCAAAACTCTTTCCAGAAGAAAGTGTAATGAAACTCCTTTATGTCTCTCAGAGTGCCTTCTTTCACGAGAATGGAGAGTATGATAAAGAAAAGAATGAAAAACATATTCGCTTGGATCGGAAGATTATCATATTTATCGACCAACCAAGAACCGAACTTCTCGCAAGATTCCGCCCGCTTCTCTCTCACGATGAAAAAGTGATGATTTGCAAAATCACAGATAAGACATGACAATGAGGGAATAAGACTAAGAATATCGTGATTCATGGGTATCCTGTAGCTATATTTTGTACCGCATCTACTGGACTCGATGAACAGGAAGCTACCCGTTTCTTATTACTCTCCCCAGAAACTCACAGTGAGAAGATTCATGATACGATTCATTCGAAAATACAATCTGAATCCATAGAGAGCGAGTACCTCGAATCCATAGAAAATAATCCCGAAAGATTGCTCTTTAAGGAACGGATAGAGATGATAAAAGATGCCCGAATAGAATACATACGAATATCGAACTCTGATGAAGTGGAAAGACGTTTTTTGGAAGATAAAAAGTATCTCAAGCCAAGACATCAAAGAGATGTGTGAAGATTTATGTCATTCATAAAAACATTCGCTCTTCTTAATCTCCCACATCGAAAGCGGGTTGGTAGTACTCTTTATACGGAGAAAGAAGATCTTGAGGAAGCCTGGAAAATATGGGAAAGTCTTGCGCCAGGTCAGGAGTATAATATCTCGCCCTATGCTATGCAGATTTACAAGGATGTATTTATTCCGGCATACAAAGAATTCAATCAATCGAGAAAGATAGAGAAAGACCCTTTTGATAATGATGAATTAAAATGAGTTCCCCGCAGGTATATTCTCAAGAAACATTCGGAAATATACGGTCGACCTCTCTCTGATGCTACTTGGAGACAAGAGATAGAGCCAACACTCGAGAATGCAGGGCTTATTACCAAGGAAACGATTGGGAAAACAATCTGTCTAAGCCCTGTTGAAGAGATGGAGATATAGTGAACAACATCGGGGTATAAATTTCATTATCATTAACTATATCATTTTATGTCAAAGAAGATCAAAAAAGAGGTTATTCCAAAAGATAACAAAAAAGCTCTTATACTATCAGATCGAGCAAAGGAAGTAATCCAAAAACTGAAAGATCCGAGTGAATTGAAAAGGATTATACAAAGCTATGGAAAATTTCCTGTAACACCAGAAGAAGGATATAAGAAATGAGCAGAACTACTGACAAAGTCTTTAGAATGAGGAAAACTTACAGAAGAAGAGAACAAGGAATTTACAAATATTGTTTTAGGAACAAACATTACCAAGAATCATCGTATGCTCTGAGAGGTTTCAATGGAAAACCAAGATAGAATGGCGACCATAGAAATGGCTGAAGATCTCATAGAAGAGTATGATTGTAAGACTACATCAGAACGGTCCTTATGTGAAATGGTAGTCAGTAGCTATGCGCAAGTATTAAAAATCAATCGCAAGATGAATAGCACTATAAATGCGGGTGAGTATCTATCCCATGAAAGAACTGCATATATTGGCGTTTTAAGTAAAGAGTTGGAAAGGGCAAATAGAAGTTATCTTTGTGCACTTAATACTCTTCGAGAGCTGAAGTCCCCGAACCTCAATATCCACATCAAAACCAAGACCGCTATTATCGGAACGAACCAACAATTTAATAATAATCTTCCTCCAAATGAAATCATTGCAGGTTAATTATTTCGGAAAAAATATAGTCCTTGAAAACTGTAAGAAAGTTAACATGAAGGATCTTCTAAAAACTGTTAAGGAACGCCTTAAGTATGAGCTTATGAGTGTTGAGGTGGAAGGGATAACTTTTATACAAACGAAGACAAATTATTGAGGCATACGATACTGGTTCTCGTGTCCAAAATGTGAGAGAAAAATTTCTGTACTCTATGAGAATCCAGCTACCCATACTCTCGAATGCAGGCTTTGTATCGGACTCAAGTACAAAAAACAGAGATTTAAGGGAATGATTGAAGAAAAGATTGGAAATCTTTAGATAAATCCATATAGTGTCCGTGCCAACCTTTTACTATTGCAACCTTTTGAATCCAGAAATGGGTGATTGTCCGCTACATAGCATCTTCAAAAGATTGTTTATGTGGTAAAAGGTTTGGCGACCGGACGATCACCCATTTTTATATGCTTAAAATTATTACTATGAACAATACACGTTTTGTGCTCTATGCACGCAAGTCTTCGGAAAGAGAAGATAGACAGATACAATCGATTGATGATCAGATTAACTACTGGAACAAAAGAGCTAAAGAAGAGGGTATAGAGATTATCAAAATTTATACAGAAGAGAAATCAGCCAAAACTCCTGGACGAAGAGCTGAATTTTACACTATGTGTGACGATCTTGAAAAATGACACATAGACGGGGTTCTATGCTGGAAGCTTGATCGACTATCTCGTAATCCTGTGGATACGGGGAGGATTCAATATATGCTCCAAAGAACCAAGATTAAGCGGATAATTACGAGCGATCGTGTATATTATCCAGAAGATTCCTGACTTATATTCAGCGTAGAAACAGGAATGGCGAATCAGTATATCTTAGACCTTTCCAAAAACTCGAAACGATGACTCCAAAGCAAGCTCGATAAGTGACACTTTCCTGGGATGGCCGTTCAATGATACCTGAATGATAGAATCAATAGAACGATAATCCCAGATCCAGAACGATTCAGTATGGTAAAGAAAATGTGGGAGATGCTTCTCTCGTGATGTTATTCGCCTCAGAAAATTCTCGAAACTGCGACACACGAATGGTGATATAGAAGCTTGAAGCGTAAAAAGACATGAGGAAAACCATTGGCCCTCTGCACACTGTATGATATATTCCGTAATCCATTTTATGCCGGGTATATGCGGTATAATGGACAACTGAAAAAATGAGATCATCATCCGATGATTACCTGGGAAGAGTTTCAAAAAGCTCAAAAGCTCTTTGGACATACAAAGTGAGAAACTGGTTCGATAAAAACAGAGAGACCGTCTATGCTTGAATTCTCATATACATGAGTGGTGGTATGTGGGGAATGTGGATGTATGGTTACGGCAGAGAAGAAGACAAAGATACTACAAACAACTAAACAAGAAAAAAGCTACACATACTATCACTGTACTCATAAGAAAAATTCCCCTACATTCCGATGTTCACAAACATGAGGAATTCCCGAGTGAGTTATGGAATCTCAGATTAAAGAGATTCTTGAGAGCATAGAAATTCATCCAGAGTACTTTGACTGGGTAAAAGAGGTTTTGTGAAGAAGATATAGTGAGGAGACCCAGGGGAGAGAATTAGTATTTGAGAGTGTGAATAAAGCGATAGAGAATGAGGAGAAGAAAAAGAATCGTCTCGTCAATATGAGGCTCAATGGAGAGTTTGACGATAATTATGCGGAGTATGAGCGACTTAAGAAAGAGATGGAAGAAGAATCTCAAAAGCTTCAGATTAGAAGGACTGAACTAGAAAGAGAATCTACAAACTGGACGGAGCTCATAGAGGACACTTTTGATTTTGCAAAAATGGCAAGTGAGAAGTTCCAAAATGGGGATCTGGAAACAAAGAAACTTATTTTCCGATCATTGGGTTCGAACTGGACTTTAAAAGACGGAAAACTGCAAGCCAATCTGCATGATTGGTTTTTGCCGTTTAAAAACATGATAGATTTAGACTCTCCCGATTCCCGAAGGTTAGAACTGAACAAAAAACGCACCAGCTTGCGGAAAGCTGATGCGTCTGATGATTGAATTCGACTATGGTGGCGAGGGGCAGAATTGAACTGCCGACACACGGCTTTTCAGGCCGCTGCTCTACCACTGAGCTACCCCGCCGGGCGACAGTTATTATATGAAAAACTGTAGGAATGCAAAAGATTTTTAGAGAATCTCTGAAAATCTCGATATTTGCACTCAAGCCTTACATTCCTCGCTCTCCGTACAAGTCGTACGGTTCGCTTCGAAACGCGGTTTTTGTACAAATCTCTTCGTTTTTGAGAGAGTCTCTTTCTTATATAATTTTACCATCCCTTTGCTGCCACCCATTCTTTAATTACTCCAATAGATTCAACCGATATTTTCGTGTCTTTTTTCTGTCATTGTATATCGATATATATTTGAATGGATCCCTTTGTAAGTCCCTCCAAATAGGTTTTGAGATCCACGAGATCCTGTCGGCATGCGGAAGAGGGGACTGTGATGACGTGTTCTTTCGTGCGAACACAGGGGTTCACCCCTATGTCTTCCTCCTCTGTTTCTTGCAAATCTGTCTCCATAGGCAGGCTCTCTTTTATTTCCGACGTTCCGCTCTCCGTATTCTCACCAACTTCTTCTGTAAAGCCCGAGAGATTTACAAGAGTCCTTGCATCGAAGAGATTCACGTCATTTGCCTGCTGTCGGATGGAAGTAATGGTCGAAGCACGAATGGTTTGGGCGGTGACGGCCATTTCTCCGTTTTCCTCGTTTCCTCGGAAAATACCCTCAACGAGAAGGATTTTATCTTCCTCAAGGAGGGGAGAGAGTACTTCATATTCTTTGGAAAATACCAATACGGTGAATTTGAAATCGAAACTATCACAGGTGGCGATGGCCATCATCTTTCCCGTTTTTGTCTGTACCTGCCGAACCGAAGTGACGAGACCGATCAATCTCACTCGTTTCATCGCTTCTTTTTTCGTTTTTGCTGGAGTTCCGGTTCTTTTATCATTGATAACCTCTTCTCCTTCCGGGAGAGAAAGGGGTTGAGAGATATTTTCAGAGCGAACACTTAGATTCGCCCCTACGTTTTCTTCCACATCCCCCTCATGTTCCATTTCCATAACGACCCGTTCCGACATTTTTTTCCGCCATAGGGCGATATGCTCCATTCCGATGGTTCGCTTGTCTATATAGGGCTTCAGTCCGTCGAGTCCGTGTCCGGAGACTCCGTATCCGATAGACTGTTTTTCTCCGCGAATTTTTTCTTCAAAAGTCAGAGCTTTGGCTTTCTCCAGAGAAAATCGAAGATGCTCGGTATTGTGATGTCCGAGATCAAAGAGTCCTATCTGGCTCGTTGCTTGCTTCTTTTCATTCTCTTTTTGTATCGCACTCATCTTCGTGATAGATGCGACGAGACTGGCACGATCCCCGAGACTATCCAACGCTCCGGAGAGAATCAGGGCTTCGAGTGCTTTTTTATTGATGACGTCCCCGCTGTTTCGTTCGATAAACTCATAGATGGTGGTGTATGGTGAACCCTCACGATTGCGACGGATCGAGTCGATGGGTCCGTCTCAGAGTCCTTTGATGGCTTTGAGTCCGAAACGAATATGTTTTTTATCGATAAACGTGAAGTGTTTCATAGACTCGTTCACATCCGGCGGGAGAATCTCGATTCCCTTGGATCTGCATTCTCCGATTTCCATGGTGATACGCTCCATATCTTCCTCGTCCGATACCATGAGTGCCGTCATAAATTCGGTCGGATAATAGGCTTTCAGATAGGCGGTTTGATACGAGATCATCGCATAACAGGCGGCATGGGATTTGTTGAATCCGTATCCGGCAAACGGTTCGATGATATCCTCGAAGATATACTTCGCGAGCTCTTCCTTGTGTCCCTGAGCTTTCGCGGCATCGATGAATTTCCCCTTTTGTTCCATAAGGAGATCGATCTTTTTCTTTCCTATCGCACGACGGAGGATATCCGCTTCGCCGAGAGAAAATCCCGCAAAAGCCTGAACGAGTTGCATAATCTGTTCCTGATAAATGGCGATACCTTGAGTGGGCTTCAGAATGGCCTCGAGAGAAGGGTGCGGATAGGCAACTTTTTCACGACCGTGTTTTCGGGCGATGTAGGTCGGGATATACGCAATCGGTCCGGGACGATAGAGCGAAAGCATCGCGATGATGTCTTCAAACACATTGGGTTTCAAATCTCTCAGATACTTACGCATTCCGGCGGATTCGAGCTGAAATACTCCAGTCGTATCTCCGTCCGCAAAGACCTTGAAAACCTTCTTGTCGTCGAAGGTGATGTCGAGAATATTCAAATCTTTTCCGTGATGGCTCTTGATAATCTTCAGACATCGTTCGATAATGGTGAGGTTTCGGAGTCCGAGAAAGTCCATTTTCAAAAGTCCGAGATCTTCCAGAGGTCCTGCGGAAAATTGCGTAACCGTCGTGTGTTCGTCTTTTGGCGGGTGTTGGAGGGAACAATAGTCAGTCATGGGCTTCGGTGCGATGATAACCGCACAGGCATGCACTCCGAGTTGTCGAATAGAACCTTCCAATCGGAGTGCATTGTCGATAACCATATGATACCGACTGTCCGTATCGTACGCTTTTTTGAATTCTATCGATTCTTCGAGAGCATCCTTGAGCTTGGTTCCCGGTTTTGACGGTATGGATGCGGCAAGCTTATTCATCTCGGCAAAGGGGATTCCGAGAGCTTTTCCCACATCTTTCACCGCCGCACGTGCCGCCATGGTTCCGAAGGTACAGATCTGTGCCACATGATCCGCTCCGTATTTTTCTCGAACATAGGAGATAACCTTATCTCGTCCCGTATCCGAGAAATCGACATCGATATCGGGCATGGATACACGAGAAGGATTCAGGAATCGTTCGAAGAGGAGTCCGTATGGGAGGGGATCGATATCGGTAATATTCGAAAGATACGCGAGAATCGCTCCCGCGGCGGATCCGCGACCCGGCCCCACGGGAACTCCGTTGTTTTTCGCATAGATGATGAAATCCGATACGATATTAAAATATCCGTTGAATCCCATGAGATCGACAACAACCAGTTCATACTCGAGACGATCGATAATCTCGGATGCCGAAAAAAGCATATTTCGAGAGGAGAGTTTTTTCTCCAGTTCCGTAATCATCTCCTTTTTCCGATCGGTATAATAGCTCCATGCCAAATCCTTGAGTTCGTCGACGGACATCTCCATAAGTTTTTTGAGAGTTCCGGAGATATCTTTTTTATGGATGAATTCATTGATGGTAATCTCATCGAGTCAGAAGTTATACCGAAAATTGAGTCCCGAGATACAGATATATCGGAGATTCCATTCCTCCTCTCCGAGCTTCTTTATCCCGACAGGAAGACGATCGGTATATTCCCTATAGAGGACTTTCTCTTTTTCCCCGAGCTCAAATGTCGGTATGAGCGTTTCCCCGTAGGGGATATCGATACGGATTTTATCATTGATTTCGAGCGTGTTCCGTATCGCTTCCGGCACGTGGGCGAAAAGTTCCGCCATTTCTTCACCGCTTCGGAGGGCATAATTCCCTTCGATGAGGGTCGGACGATCCGGATCTTCGAGAGATCGCCCGTCTCCTATGCAGTAAAAAAGATCGCGAGCTTCCGCATCGCTCTGATCGATGTAATAGACATGATTCGTCGCAACCACTTTGTGTCCGTACGTACGCGAGAGTTTTATGAGATAATCGTTGATCTTCGGCTGATTCCCCCGATCCGGATGCTCCTGAAGTTCCAGATAGAAGTCGTCTTTTCCGAAAATTCCCTCGTAATAGGCGATTCTCTGACGGATGTATTCCTCGCTTTTTCCGGTCGTGATATGTTGGGGAATCTCTCCCATGATAGACCCGGAGAGCCCTATCAGATGACCTTTGTATTTTTCGAGTAATTCAAAGTCGATTCTCGGTCGTCCGTTGTACATGCCGTGGAGCCATGATTCCGTCACCATATTGATGAGATTTTTATATCCCTCGATATTTTTTGCCAAAAGAACGATTTCGAAAAGTTCATTATCCTTGTCTCGATTCGTTTTTCATTTCTTGGAGATGGTCGCTTCCACTCCGATGATGGGATTCACCCCCGATTCTTTCGCCTTTTTATAGAATTCGAACGCTCCGTAGAGATTTCCCGCATCGGTGATGGCAAGACCCGGCATGGAGAGTTCTTTTGTCCGCTTGACAAAGGCTCCCGGTTTTCCGAGACCGGAAAGGAATGAATAGTGGGTATGGGTGTGAAGGTGAACGAAGGACATTATGGATTTTGACTTGTTAGTTTCTATAAAAAGTATGAGCAACCGTCATTGCGAGCGAAACAAAGTGAAGCGAGGGAATCTCCCATATGATTATATTTTCGTGTAGTATATAGAAAATTTGAAAAAACAAAAACTCTCTTGCTTTCTTTCGTTTTTTTCATACGATTCATTCATCTATTTTCTATCAAAAAATTATGCAAAAAATGATTCTCGCACTTGCCGGAGAGATGGGCTGTGGAAAGGGAACGCTCACCAAATATCTGGTTGCTCAGTACGGTGCGGAAGTATACCGATTTTCCAATCCTCTTCGCGACATTCTCGATCGAATGCATCGCGAAAAGAGTCGTGACAGCATGCAACAGCTTTCCACGGCACTCAGGCAGGTTTTCGGGGAGGAAATCCTTTCCGAGATCGTTCTCGCGGATGTCGGTCAGAGCGAATCATCCTGTATCATCATCGACGGAGTACGCCGAGAAAGCGATATAAAATACCTCCGAAATCTTCAGGGTTTCAAACTTATCTTTATCGATGCGGATTTGCAGACTCGCTATACCCGCATCACTTTTCGGGGAGAAAACAGTTCCGACACCACTAAAACCATCGAGGAATTTATCCGAGAATCCGAAGCGGAAGCAGAGTCGAGAATCCGGGGACTGAAGGAGATTTCGGATTTCATTTTGGAAAATAACGGTACCATGAAAGAATTGGAGGAACAGTTTGAAAAGGTGGTGAAATAAAGATATGAAAAGTGAAATTCTTTTGACTTTCCTCCCTATTTTCATACTATCTCTCCTATCAAAAGCACTTGAGCAGTCAACACCTGCGATGCTGGAGGAAGAAATCCCAAGTACTCGGGAAACTAGACCCTCACGGAAGCTCCCGTCATAGAGTAAATCAAGTAGGGATTGACCCTCAAGGACTGCCTTCGGGAGTCTGTGTGTCTACCCGAAGCCTCGGTGGCACCTTCCCATATAGTATATGCGGGACCGAAGCACATAAAAACATTCGCTATCGCTGTTTTTGTGGGCTTTTTTGTTTTCTTACCACTCTCATTTATATGCACCGAACACATACCTGCGGCGAACTTACCGCCATATATATTGGACAAGAAGTGACGCTCTCCGGATGGGTGGCGAATCGTCGCGACCACGGGGGTATTATATTCATCGACCTCAGGGACCGGTACGGAATCACACAAATGGTATTCGACCCGCAGGATAATGAATCGGCTTGGAAGATAGCCGATACTTTCCGAAGCGAATACGTGGTAAAACTGACGGGGAAAGTACGACATCGCCCGGAAGGACAGACGAACAAGAACCTTATAACAGGAGAGATAGAAATTATCACTCTTCATGCAGAGATTCTTGCCGAGTCCAAAACCCCTCCGTTTGAGATATCCGATCATACGACCGCAAATGAGGAAATCCGTTTCAAGCACCGATATCTCGATCTCAGACGAGCAAAGGTTCTTGAGAATGTGAAATTCCGTGCCATTATGAACCATTTTACTCGGAATTGGTTTACGGACAAGGGCTTCACGGAAGTGCAGACTCCTATTTTCACCGTGAGTTCTCCGGAAGGGGCTCGGGACTTTCTCATCCCGTCGCGTCTGCATAATGGGAAGTTCTACGCACTTCCGCAGGCACCGCAACAATACAAGCAACTCCTGATGGTTGGAGGAATAGACAAGTACTTCCAGATCGCTCCATGTTTTCGTGATGAAGATCCTCGGGCGGATCGACATTCGTGCGAGTTCTATCAGATCGACTGTGAGATGAGTTTCGTGGAACAGGAGGATATCTTCGAGGTGGCGGAATCTTTCGTGAAAGACCTCATCGCGGGAATCTCTCCCGAGAAACATATCCGAGAAAACAAAGTCTACCGATTTACGCATAAAGAAGCAAAGAACTTGTATGGAAGCGACAAACCGGATATTCGATTCGATCTCCATTTCGAGGATTTCACTTCTGATTTCCGAAACTCGGGATTCTCCGTATTTCAGGGAGCGGTTGCAGCCGGAGGAGTCGTGAAAGCGATGAAACTCGAAAATGTTGCTATGAGTCGGAGCGAAATTGATGCGATTACCGGAGTCGCTCAAGATAACGGTGCGAAGGGACTTGCCTATATCATCTACGAAGCAGAAGGACCTCGAAGTCCGATTCTGAAGTTCTTTTCCGAGGCGGAGATGAAAGCTCTCGAAGAAAAACTTGCACCCAAAGCAGGGGATATGATATTTTTTGGAGCGGGGGAGTACGCACTCGTAACCAAGGTTCTCGGAGCGGTTCGTCTCGCCCTTCGTGACAAGTATAATCTTGCCGATCAGAATGAACTCGCATTTGCGTGGATAACCGATTTCCCGATATTTGAGAGAAAAGACGATGGAACGATTGATTTCGAACACAACCCATTCTCTATGCCTCACGGAGGAGCAGCTGCATTTGACAACCCGGAGCCGACCGAGATTTACGGGATGCAGTACGATCTCGCCTGCAACGGATACGAGATACTCTCCGGGTCCATTCGAAACCATGACCTCAAAGCACTTGTGAAGGCTTTTAAAATGGTCGGAAAAGGGGAGGAGGAAGTGAAGGAAAAGTTCGGAGCGATGTACAATGCGTTCCAGTACGGAGTGCCTCCGCATGGAGGATTTGCCTTCGGATTCGACCGACTTCTCATGATTCTCAAAAACGAGGACAATATCCGTGAAGTTTATGCCTTTCCGAAATCCGGAAAAGCCGAAGATGTGATGATGAACGCACCGAATTATATCGATGATGCACAACTAAAAGAGTTGGGAATTGAAGTGAGAGGAGAATAAATATAAAATGAATATTTATACGAGATAATAAGTAATTTTTGTAAAAAAATCCTCATTTTTATTATGTAGCTCTCATATGAAACATTCTTGACAAGAGATTGCCGTACCGTTTGAAAATGGTTGAAAATATGTTGGTTCCATGGAATCTTGAACGGAGATACATGATGTATTGCTTTGAACAGCAAAAACTTTTGCTATGATTGATATCACGTGATCGGATCTCCCGGAAGTGTATGTACCATTTGGTATGTCTGATTCCTTGGGAATGGATGCAAGAAAAACGGAGAATAGATGAGAAATATCTATCGATCCCGTTATAGGGAAACCGAGTGAGGACGACTTATATGATCTGGATTTTGTTGGTAATAATTCTGAACCAAAAAATGAACCGGTAAAAGAGCTTGCTAAGCTGACAAAAAATACTAAGGTACTTGTTTCGAGGCTGGAAAAAATCAAAGGGACACTTGAATGAATACTGCCAAACTTTCTTCACTCTCAATTACGAGGAGATGTTATGGCAGACATATCTCAACAAGAGGCTGAATGGGATACTATGGAACTAGGAGATATGGTTATTCGTGGAGAAGAAGTAAGTATGTGGAGCGAACTTCTGAGTAATGCTAAAAGAAGTGATTTTATTCCACAAAAAACGGTAACAGAGTTGGAAAGGGGAGAGATAGTGGAACTCATTATCGATGGTTTTGAGAGTTTTCGGATTGTGAAAATACGAACAAGGGACAAAGAGGGATACTCCCTCAGTGTGATAGAGTTTGAAAGAGAAAGTCTAGTAAATAAGAATCCCCAAAATAAGAGATGTATCAAAGCAAAAGGCAGTTATCTTATGCGACTTCCTCTTCTCGAAGGGGGAGTTATCTCTCTTTTGAATAATAAAATGGAGTGTGTCGCAAGCCATAAAATACAACGAATATTTCTGAACAAACAACAAGGCTCTCTTTTGAAAGGATTCTTCAAACTTCTGTCTTAGAAAAACTGGAAAAAACTGAGGACTGAAGTAATATGAAGGCAATTGAAATAAAGAACAATTTTTTGATAAAATGCCCTCATATTCACAGTACAACTCTCGTAGAGTTATGCCGATAAAATAGCATCGGATAATCTAAAAAAATATATTAATTAACAGGAATTTTGCATGTTACTGTCGATTCGACCGTAACGTTTCCGCCACAAATCCCACCAAACTGTTGATAATTTATAAAATTACTCCCATCCCAATAAACCAATCAGTACAAACCACCACATGATGTACCATGCGTGGTAGTGGTATGAGAAAGGAAAGTTCATCCCGGGTGATATTTGGCACAAAGATATTGCCCATCGCCATTGCGTAATTCTCTTGCCCATCATAAAGCACTCGAAATATTCATATATGTATAGATACAACCCTCCGTTGCATCCAAGGTTCCTCATTTGGATAAACACTTATAATCACTTTTTAGAAGATAGTCTGAGGCGGGAAATCCTCCAAGTTTTGCACTATTTTTTACTTCCCCGGTCGTATCGGTTATATAGTTTCCAGATTGCAGAATATTATTGAAAATCACAGTAAATTTCCCACCTGTCGTCTCTGATCCCCCAGGATTTCCACTCGGCCAACTAATGTTGGCATATACAATTCAAAGAACCACTACTATAAAAAGCACTGCCGTAATTATGGCATTTGCTACTTTTTTCCCAAACCAAGAAAGAAACTGTTTCATATAGATGAAATTTTGAAATTAAAATTCTTCAGAAGAAGTATATCATTTTTCTTACAAATCAAAATTTTATTTTGTATTTTTTTGAAAAACTCACTTTTTTCATATACTCATTCCTGGTTTCATATCATTTTCTTCTCTATGTATCACAAAAGTATTGTATTCATGAGTCTCTCGCTCATCTCTCTCCTCACTTCCTGTACTTTTCCATTCTCTTCTCCTGCTGAGACGGAAAATGTGGTGCAAACTTCTTCCGGAGTTTTGGAGGAATGAGTAGAACACACGCAGACGGGACAAACGAAAGATGAGCGTCTTCAGGAATCAAAAAGACGGATAAATTTTCGTTCCATTATCCGAAAGGGGGATTATTTTTCGCTCAAAAGCGATAGAGAAACTGCACTTCGGTACTATCTCAATGCATATCTTCGATTGAAGGACGACAACGTTTTGGAGCGGAAGATTGCATGAGCCTACTTTGATTTGAAAGATTTTAGCAATGCGTATAAGTACTATATAAAAGTTCCATTCGTCGACCTCGAAGACGAAGAAAAAAAGAAGATGCTCTCGGCACTTATGTTTGATGAGAGTATTGCAATAAAAAGTATCGAGATTCGGAAGCTTGGACTTTCGCAGGATGAAACAGATTATTATTCGTATATAGAGAATTGCTATACCGGGATTCACAATTGTGTCGTCTCTCTCGACTCCTATTCCGGGAGCTATGAACCGACACGGAAACTCAAGAATATCATAGACACGTATATGAAAGTGAGCTCCGATTTTCATTATCGCAACATCCTTCTGGCGGGAGCTTTTTTCGAGTTCAAAGAATATCTTGCCGGAGCGAAAATCGCTGCGGAGATCGCAGAAAAGCGTCCGGATTATAAGATTGCTTACAAGATAGCGGGGTATTGCAACTATGAGCTCGGAAAGTACAAAGAGGCAAATACTCATCTCGGAAAGTATTATGCCTTTGATACGAAAGACGTTTCCACTGCTTATACGCTCGGACTAACCAATTATTATCTTGAAGATTACGCCACGTCCAATCTTTATTTCAATACGGCGGTTATGAACGGATATACCCCAAAAACAGAGCTGGAACGAAGACTTGTTTATAATTATTATACGCTGGGGGATAAAAAGGGGATGTTTAAGATTTTCAGGTATCTTCTCAGAGAATCGGATGTCGGGGAAGATGATTTTATCATCGCAGTACATATCGCTACGGAAGAAAACGATCGATCGAAAGGTTTTCTTTGGGTAAATCAAGGGATAGAAAAATTCATTGATTCCGATATGCTCTATGCACTTAGAGGAAATCTCTATCTTCTGAACGATGATTTGGATCATTCGGCAGAGGATTTGAACAAGGCATATTCCATAAATGCTCGAAATCCTGCCACCACCCTCGGGTTTGCCAAGTTGCATTTTGTAAAAAATAATTATACTTCTGCCAAAGAATACATACAATCTACGAAAGAAATCGACCCAGATGGGATATTCGGAGAAGAAGCAGAGGAGCTTCTGAAGAAAATAGAGGATGCCGAAACGGCGAACGGAAGCGGAACATTAAATATGAGTGGAAGCGAAAATTAGAAAAACATTCAAAAAGAGATTTTTCAATCCTACTCGGCATAATAAACACTCTATTTCTTCTTTTAATTTATAATATACACACACTATGTCTCATGAACGAAAAGACTCTTCTCAGGAAATAAAAAAACCGGCTCCCATCGAACAACAAGCGGGTATTTTAAAAAACAAGGAGAAAATCGAACTCGAAAATCAGATTGTTGATACCTTAAGGAGTCTCAATAGTCACATGACCAAAAAAGAGATTCTTGCTCTGATTCACCGCATCGAGGTAGGGAAAGGACTTGAAGGACTTCGAGGAGAGCTCGAAAAAGAGAAGAAACTTGAAGGATCAGATATTTCCGATGAGGCATTGGAGGATATACTCAGTCTCTTTCGTGAGATCGAACAAGTAGCAGGATCTGAGCTCAAAGAATTGAAACTGGAACTCAGCCGGCTGAATGTTTCGAAAGAATATACGGTTGATACAGCTATTTATCTGAGTTCCCGATTTCCTTGGATCAAGAAACTCGAGGACAGCAAGCTTGGTGAAAATATCATTATAGATCTCGTGGGAATCGGAGTAGGAGCACTTGATTCCGTACATGCGATACTCAAGTTTCTCCTTACGCTTCTCGGAGATCTGGTAATGTTGCCGAAACAGATAATTACCGAAATAAGAAAAAAATAAAAACGTAAAAAATACCATTCCGAGTCTTCGGAATGGTATTTTTGTGTTGTAAATTTAGGCAACTGTTTCTGTAATCTTGAGTACTGCCGAGAATATTCCAAAGGCAAACCAGAGGACGAATATGCCGGCTATAAGGATGGCAAGAGGTTCGATGAAGCGAACGAGTACTGCGATGGAGCTATCCACTTCTCTTGTATATTGAGCTGCAAGCTTATGACATACTTTGTTGATGGTTGAAGTACGTTCCCCTGCAGCGATAATCTGGTAGAAATCCTGCGTGAATACTTTGAAATCCGGATCTGATTCCTCGATGCTTTCGGCTATCTTTTTTCCATTTTGTACTTTTTTTGAAATCTCTTCTATTTTTTCTTGAAAGATGACATTATTACTTCCTTCTCCTGTGAGTCCAAGAGTACGGATAATAGGTATGCCCGCTTCAAGGAGAAGAGAGAGGGTGGAAGCAACTCGTACGATAGTATAGTTACGATATACATCTCCCACTACCGGAATTTTAAGATAGAGTGCATCGAGCGAACGCCGCCCCGTCATGCTTTTTGCATAAGCCTGAAATGAAAGTACCCCTACGATCAGAAGGATGATAATTCCCCAAAAATTTCCTTCTATAAAACGACTCGTGGATACGAGGGCTTGAGTCGCAAACGGAAGTTCTACTCCGGTATTCATAAAAAGCGGTTCCAGTTTTGGTATGATATAGGTCATTATGGTCATAATGGCCCCGAGAAGAAAGAGGACGATGATGAACGGATAAGTAAGAGCTCCTTTTACTTTCGATTTGAGTTCTTCTTGATTCCGGAGTTCATTCGCGAGGCTCACAAAGGAGTGTTGCATCGTACCAGACTGTTCCCCAGCCTCTATAATCGCCACTTCTCTCTTATCAAAGATATTTGGAAGCTTCTTCATGGCGATACTGAAGCTATCTCAGGATTCCACAAAAACGAGAAGATTCATAATCTCCACCTCCATTTTTATATTTCTGTTTTTATCCAGAAATGAATAAAGGGAAGCGATAACCGGTACTCATCCGTCCACCATATTTGCGAGGTGCTCGTAGAAGAGAGCCTTTTCCTTGATGCTGATACGGTGCCAGAATCGTACTTCACGTACCTCCTGAATAGCTGCTGTTGAATTTGTTTTCATAAAATAGGAAACTAATGATTATTCGAAATAGTACATACTGAGTTCTATGTTTGCCGAAACCGGTTCATTTTTTGTCGTATCAAGCGGGAAGTTCAGATTCTTGATGATGTAGGATTTCTTATTTGTCTTGCTGTTCGTGAGATAGTTAAGGAAATTATTGAGAGCGTTTATATCTTGCACTTTAAATGACAGGGAGATATTTGCAAGTGAGAGTCCATTTGGGGATTTCTCTCCTTTGGATATGGAAATATTTGCGATATTTACTCCGTTCATAGGGGCAAAGAGGCTATCGAGAACAGTGTCTTCTCGGAAATCGCCCGCATATCGTTCGATGTCATTCTGAAGTTCCGCATCATTTTCGATATTTTTTGCCATCTCTTGCAATCGCTCGAGAGATCATTTTTTCTCACTCACTTCTTTTTTCGTTGTTTCCAGTGTATCCTTTTTTTCTATGTACCCGTATCCTTGGTCCATGGTAAAAAAGAATCCGATGACGATGCTACAAGCAAGAAGTGCAAGTGAAATCATCTGTTTTTTATTTTTTTCTTTATCTTGAAGAGTTGTTTGCATGATAGGTAATTATAAAGGATAATAGGTGTATAAAAAGTGAAATTATTTTACGTTTCCTACGTTAAATTCCAGAGAAAATGATCGTTTCTGTTCATATCCGGAAACGGAAAGCACGGGGGCAAGCTGGAAGATATACCCGGATCCGGTTCGATAGTCTCTCACAAGATTTGATATCTTTTTCACTCCATCATCTCCGACAAGCACTGTTTCCGGCATGGACACGGCGGAAGTGACAACTTTGCCATTTTCATAGGAGAATCCAGAGAAAATCATCTTATATTTTTTGGATATACCCTGAAGCTCATTTATGTATGTTTGCACTTCACTTGCCTTAATGGCGTTCCGAATATCGGATTTGTTCCCGGTAACAAGTTCCGCGGCGATGATTTTTTTATCGCTTTTTATCTTCTCTATGCTGTTGATATAGTGAGCAATCTCGTTTTTATTTGCCTCAATAGAAGAGGAAAGTCTCATATTCTCAAAAAAGAGAAAAGCGGAAATGGCACACACAATAGCGAAAAATGTGGCCGAAAGAACGAGAAGAACATCTAAACGAGATTTTTTATCCAAATCCTTTTGTTCCATCGTTTCTATAGTTGTCGTTGTTTTCATAGATAAAATATGTAAGAAATAAATATATACCAAAAACAAAGTGTTCGAAGCTCGCCGCTAGGCGAGCAAGTTAATCTCAGAGAAAAAATTTCTGATAAAAACTTGGAAGTTGGTTATTTGGGTATGTCGAGTTGATATTATCATATAATTTTATATAATGCAAATTATGCAAGAAAAAATTATCTACACCCTCACAAAAGAAAATTTATCATGACTTCCCATCTCTCCAAAAAAAGGAGAGAGGATATTTCTTCGAGGGGATCTGGGGTCCGGGAAAACGACTCTATCGAGACATATCATATCCTCTCTTCTGGGCACACAAACACCGGTGAAGAGTCCAACGTACATATACTACAATAGGTATGGGGAGAATATTTATCATTTTGACCTCTACCGTCTCCAGTCCTATGATGATTTCGTGAATATCGGAGGAGAGGAGATACTCGATAATCTGGAAAATATCTGCCTCATCGAGTGGCCGGAACTGCTTGCGGAGAGGTATGAACCGACGATAGATATAGAGATACTGAAAACAGAAAAAGAAGATGAGAGGAAACTGGGAATCGCGTTATTCCATTCAAGATTATCGTAACTTTATGTTTCTGGAAAATAACAAATATCATTTTCAGTGATTTATTTTTTTGTATAAAAACTCATTTGCATTTTATCTTTAATAAGATACAATTTCCTCGTTTCTTTATCTTCTCGCTATTTTCGGTATGAAAACACTCAACGATAATACTAGACAATCATCCAAACTCTCCGGTTTCACTCTCATAGAACTCATAGTAGTGATTACCATCCTCGTCATCCTCGGAACCATCGCTTTCACGAGTCTGACCGGATTCTCATGAAATGCCCGCGATTCCGACCGAGTGACGACTCTCCGCAACATAGAGAGCGGACTCGATCTGTACCAGATAAAGACGGGATCTTATCCGATTCCCGAAAACATCACCGGAACCGGAATGATAGGCACCATCGTTCTTTCTTCCGTCGGAATCATCGGAGACACTATTTCCCGTAATGTCCGTATAAACAAAACCCCCGTTGATCCCCTCTCCAAAGCCAGCTATGTCTATGGAACGAATTCCTCTCAATCCCAGTACCAGATAGCCACCACTCTGGAGAATGCCATAGCATATAATACTTTCCCCACCATCCAAGCCGTCTACGCCGATTCTTCCCTCCAAGCCCGAGTCAACGGAAACTACTCCGGATATATCAAGTACCAGAGTGGTTCGGAAACCTGGATCGCCAATATCCCTTCCCTCCTCTTCAATAATACCGGATCGGTGAGTTTATTTTCAACAGGGACGTATTTCGTCGTGAACAAACAACCGAATCTTCCCTACAAGCTGGATATACATACCGTGATTCAGAACAAGGATGGAAATCAAATGGTACAGGCTATCACCGGAACGGGGATTGCGACTCTTACTTGAGTGAATATCACAGGGGTTACAACTGCTTCGGGAGTATCTTTTCTATTTAGCGGTTCGCTATTGGCGAGTTTCGGTGGGGATGTGGGGAGTGTACAGACGGTGATACTAGGAGGAGATGTGGGTGGAGGAACGACTCCAGTATCTACAACGGTTCCATGAGCACCAACTTCTCTCACTGGTACTGGATGAAATACTCAGGTAGCTCTTTCTTGGACTCTTCCGACAAACGATGGTGGAGCTATTATCACTAATTACAAAGTCTACTGGGGAACTATTACAGGAATTTATACGAGTTCTTGACTCACCGGAAGTGCTACTGCGAATTATACCGTCACGGGACTTACGAATGGAACAACGTACTACTTTACAATTGCGACAATAAATAATGTAGGGGAAGGAGTAAAGAGTGAAGAAATATCGAAGATTCCAGTCGCGCCTCATTTTGTGGCAACCGGTGGAGTGATAACCTACAGTGGAGGATATACGATTCATACATTTACAAGTAATGGGACATTTACACCAAATGGAACAGGAACGGTTGAATATTTAGTTGTGGGTGGAGGAGGATGATGAGGATGAGGTTATATTGTTCAGTGACGTGGATGAGGATGAGGTGGTGCCGGTGGTTATTTAACTAGCACAGGAAACAGTGTTTCCTCAATAGAATATGCAGTTGTTGTAGGTGCCGGTGGTGCCGGTGGTGCCGCTTCAAATATAGGGACAAAAGGTGGTAACTCTTCATTTAACTCAATAATTTCCGATGGTGGGGGTTATGAGCAGCTTACAATGAATATTGTTGTGGTCGAGCCGGCGGTAATGGAGGTTCCGGCGGATGAGGGGCTTATGGAAATGGTGGAAATCCTATATCTGGACAGGGTTATGCTTGATTTTCGAATGCAGGGGCATGAGGTGGTTGAGGAGGAGCTGCAGGAACACCTTCAAATTATCTAGGTGGAAACGGTTTAAATAATAATATTATTGGCTCTAATACATACTATGCGTGAGGATGAGGAGCAGGATTTGATTCTTCTGGTGGAATCCTTACAGGAGGTCTTGGGGGATGAGGAGCAGGAGGTAATTCTGGTCAGCACTGAACTAATTGAGTGAATAATACGGGATGAGGAGGATGAGGAGGATGAGGAGCGGGTGGTTCCGGTGGAGCGGGTGGTTCCGGAATCGTCATTATTCGATATCTGACGAACTAAAAAAGTCCATTAAGGAGAAAAGAATCATAAAAATTTGACTCTTGAACCTTTTTCTATACAATACCCGTACTTTTTTAGTCCTATGCTATTTTTAATAGCTCAGACGTATTTATTTTTCTATTATTATTCTACTCCATGCCAAATACTTCGTCGGCAAAAAAGGCTCTCAAACAGAGTCAGACAAAAGCCTCCAGAAATCGTCGCTTCAATGCTCTTTACAAGGAAACTCTCAAAGCTTTTCAAAAGTCTCTTGCATCTGGATCTGCAGATGGTCTCGAACTCCTTGCGAAACTCTATTCTCGCATCGATACTCTCGTAAAGAAAAATATCCTCCACATCAACAACGGTTCGAGAAAGAAATCTCGTTTCGCAAAGATGCTTAAAGCTGTATCTATTAAGTCATAATCGATGGCTCCAAAAGCAAAACGCACCAATGAAAACATTCGAGCCGACAAGGTTCAGGTGATCGCTGAATCCTGAGAACAGCTTGGTATTATGTCTCTTTCCGAGGCTATTAACAAGGCAAGTGCTCTCGATATGGATATCGTGGAGATAGGGATGCAAGGTGGTGTTCTTCTTACAAAGATGATGGATTATGGAAAGTTTCTGTTCAAACAACAGAAGGCTCAAAATAAATCTCATTCCAAAAAGACGGATGTCAAAACCATCAAGCTCACCTATAAGATAGGGGATCATGATTTGGAGATACGGAAGATTCAGGCTGTAAAGTTTGCAAAGGAAGGACATCCTTTAAAGATTATCCTTTCACTCAAGGGACGGGAAAATCGGTATGAAGATATCGCGATGGACAAGGTCAATGAATTCGTCACTTCGCTTGCGGATGTGTATAAGGCGGATGGGAAGGTTATGAAAGCGGGAAATAATTTTTCCATTCTCCTTCATCTCAAAAAATAATAATTTATTTCTTATATAACTTCATTTTTATGAAACAGAAAACTCACTCAGGAGCAAAAAAACGAGTAAAGGTTACCGGAACAGGAAAGTTCATATTTGCCCATTCTTGTAAACGACATCTTCTCTCCGACAAGAGCAAGAAAGCAAAGGGACGAAACAAATATGGTATCGTCGCTCACGCAACGAACAAGTTGGCAGCACAGCGATGTCTCCCATACGGAGTAAAATAAAGAAGTCTCTGAAAAACTCGTCCTTCAAGATTAAATCTTCGCTTCCTCGTTTTCCGTACAGTTGTATGGTTCACTCCGGTTCTCGATTTGCACTTGAATTACTTCGTTTTTGAGAAACTTCTGGGAAATTCAAACTCATTACTAATAACTAATCAATACATATGGTACGCGTAAAACGTGGTCTTATGACCAAGAAACGACACAATAATGTCATCGCTCGTGCGAAAGGATTTCGAATGATGAACGGGAATGTATTCACAAGGGCAAAGAATGCTCTTATGAAGGCAGGAACCAATGCCTATATCGGACGACGTCTCAAGAAACGAGATTTTCGTGGTCTCTGGACGATACGCATAAACAATGCGGTTCGTACTCTCGGACTCAATTACTCGACTTTCATCAATCTTCTCTACAAGAAGAACGTAAAGATCGACCGAAAGGCTCTCTCGAATCTTGCCATCAGTCATCCAGCTGTATTCGCAAAAATCGTTGACTTCGTAAAATAAAAAAAGCCCCGCCGGAAGGTGGGGTTTATTAAAGGTATGATATTCGGTTATTTCGGTGACGAGCACGGAATCGTTTCGATTCGGTCCGGACTGTTCTGAAAAACCGGATATTCATGAAAGAAAATGTTATTTTTCGCCTCGTAGTACTGAACGGTAATAATACAGTCTATTCCAATCCCGCTACGCGTTGTTGATTTTCGTAGCTTGCCACTTTCATCCGGAATTTCCGAGGTTCTTGCGATAACTTCGTTATGGTAATACAGGGCGTTATCACCGAAACACAGCGGAAAGGTATAGTAGACACCCCCTACGAGCACCGCCCCCCAGAACAAAAATTGCGTAGCTATCATGAGTATTTCTTTGGTTTCGTGATAGATACTTATCAAGGCATAGTAAACCTTGTTACCAAAACGTTCACCAAAGAGGGTGCATTTTTTACGAACAATATCATTTGTCATTTTGTTTACTCCTCCAATTGAAAGGTATATTATTTATATCTAAAACTTACACAAAGTCAAATGTTTTCCCGTTTTCTCATTGCTCTCGTTCGTCTCTATCAGCGATTTCTCTCTCCCGACCACTCTCTCTGGGCTCAGGCTTTGAATCGTCCGCCGTATTGCAAGCACATCCCGAGTTGCAGCGAGTATATGGTGGAATCCATCGAGAAAAAGGGGGTAGTGCGAGGCGTTCCGAAGGGAATTTGGCGAGTGCTTCGGTGTAATCCGTGGAGTAGGGGTGGATATGATCCGGTGGAGAAAAAATAATTGCCTTTCCCATCATTCTCGTTATAATCTCTCCATTATTTCTTGCACCCATTCCATGATAGATATTCTCATACAATCCGACATTACTCTCTTGAATTATCTCCGCTCTTTTATCGATCCGACATCAGCACTTCAGGTGAAACTCATTCATGTTGGTTCGGATATTGAAATAGCACTCGTTATGCTCGTTCTTGTAGGTCTCTGGCTCTATGGAGTGTATAAGAAAAATAATCAATTCAAGATAGATGCTCTTATGATACTCTATTCTATCGGATTCGCATTTCTCGTCTATATTTTCCTCAATCTCGGACTTCCTCTTCGACCTCGTCCGGAAACGGTTTCTGCGATTCGTCCGCTCGTGGATCATCTCCCGGATAACTCTTTTCCTTCGGGGCATGCCATATTCTTCGGAGCGTCCGTGCTCGCGGCATTCTATTATACTCGGGCGTGGATTGCATGGATACTTCTCATAACCGGTATCTTTATGGTATTTTCCCGAATATTTGCGGGGATTCATTATCCAGGAGATATTTTCATAGGGACTCTCATCGGAGTTATCGGGGCGGTTGCGGTATATGAAATTCGCGATAAAAAGTTTATGACCGATTATCTGCTCGTATATCCGGTGAAGATTGCAAGGTTTTTTCGGTTATAGAGTATAATGGTAGGTAATACTTATTAGATGTTGTTTTTTCGAATATGCAGGAATTATTATTTGTATATGGAACACTGAAAAATCCTGAGATACAACAGGAAATAATAGGGAAGAATCCTATTATGGAACTGGATATACTGGAAAATCATACGATAGTGCAATATGCATTTTCTGATGGAATATATCCTATTGCAGTGGAAGCAATGGACAAAAATATCGAAGGATTCATTCTTTTTGTCTCCTTACTTGATTTTATAGTATTGGATGAATATGAAGGAAGTGGCTATAAAAGAGTAAAAATCCTACTAAAAAGCAGGAGGGAGGCATGGATTTATATGAAAAATTAATTAATTTCTTTACTTGTAACTTTCTAATATGTTCCATCAAATCCTCCAGGTTCTCCTCGATTTTTTTGGAGGACTCTCGTATACGTCCGTATTCTTCCTTATGGCACTGGAATCGAGCATCTTCCCGGTTCCGTCTGAAGCGGTCATGATCCCGGCGGGATATCTCGCTCGGACGAATGGACTCGATTTTTGGTTTCTGCTTACTGCAGGAACGTTCGGGAGTATGTTTGGAGCGACAGTGAACTACTATGTTCTCGGTCAGTGGATCGGAAAACCGTTTCTGGAAAAGTATGGAAAATATTTTCTCATCAACCATAGAAAGTATCTCCAGGCTGAGACGCTTTTTCTTCGGAATGCTCGACTCTATACCTTTCTCGGGAGGTTTATTCCGGTTGTTCGTCATCTCATCTCCATTCCTGCGGGAATCTTTCGGATGAATTTTCCGATATTTCTCCTATTGACGGGATTGGGAGCCGGTATCTGGTGTTTGATACTTATGCTTTCCGGGTACTATTTCGGACAGGAAGTGGCGGATATATTTTCGAAATATACGAAAGAAACGAGCATCGTAGTAGTAATCGGACTTGTTATATGGGGAATATGGTTTCTCCGGAAGAAGAAATAATTAAAAAATCCCATCCCGAATATTCGGGATGGGATTTTTTTGTGAGTCTTATATTCTTTTACTATTCTGCAGGTACATACCCTTCCTCTGTATTTTTTCGTTCATAGGTATGGCGACTTGAGAATTCATCCTCTGTTTCGGTTCCGAAGTATTCTCCGACATCTCGATTGTTCTCAAAGTAGGAAAGTGTTGGGATCAAACGTCCGATAATAACGTTTTCTTTGAGACCTTCCAGTTTGTCAATCTTTCGAGTGGTGGAGGCATCCACGAGAACACGAACAGTTTCTTGAAACGACGCTGCCGAGAGCCAAGAGTCCGTGAAGAGGGATATCTTCGTAAGACCCAAGAGGAGTCGTGTTCCGATGGCCTGTTTTTGAGCACTTTCGGACATAACGCCATTTTCTTTCTTGAATTTGATGATATCGACGATATCTCCAGGGAAGAAAGATGAATCTCCGGCATTGGTAATCTTTACTTTTGAGAACATCTGTCGGATGATGAGCTCGATATGCTTGGAATTAACCGTTTGTCCTTGAGAAGAATAGATTCCCTTGATTTCTCCGACGATATAGAGTTGGGTTTTGAGAACTCCGGCAATTTCCATCAAGTGGTGGATATTGATATGTCCTTCGGTGAGCTTGTCTCCAATCTGCACGATATTTCCTTCTTGTACGAGGAGATTTCGACCGGACTCCACGGTATATTCGCGAGTTTGCGGTTCTTCGTCTCGAATGGAAATAACGCTATTTTCAATCTTTATTACTACTCCTCCTTGCTCAGCATTGAGTTTTACCTTCGATTCCTTGGATTTAGCGAGAATTTGTTTCGGAGTAATCTTGTCTCCTTTCTTTACCTGTACGACATAACTGTCATCCGGAAGGTAATAATCTTTGGTCACGAGTTCGTGAGCTTGGATAGTCACCACCACATTCTTTCCTTCATGGTGAATGAGAGCAACCTCTCCATCGAGTTCAGAGATAGCGGATTCATACTTTGGATTACGTGCCTCGAAGAGTTCTTCAACACGGGTAAGACCCGTGGTGATGTCTCCTCCGGCGGTTGCAACTCCTCCCGAGTGGAACGTACGCATGGTAAGCTGTGTTCCCGGCTCTCCGATGGATTGAGCGGCGATAATACCGATAGGTGTACCAAATTCTGCAATAGTATTGTGTGCGAGGTCGAGTCCATAACATTTTTGACATACCCCTTCTTCCGTTTCACACGTGAGAATAGATCGAACGCAAACAGATTCCACTCATGATTCCATAAGCGTCTTGATGAATTCTTTATCTATAACGGTTCCGGCAGGAGCGAGAACTGTTTTTCCGAGCATAACGTCTTTTGCAAGAAATTTCGCATAGATGCGTTCTTCGAAGGATTCACCGAAGATAGATTTGGAAGTTGCCTTCACAATCTCTTCATAATGGTGAGTTCCACAGTCGGCACTACGAACGAGGATATTCTGAGCTGCATCAACGAGACGTCGTGTGAGGTACCCGGATTGAGCGGTTTTAAGTGCCGTATCTGCCTTACCTTTACGTCCTCCGTGAGTCGCGATAAAGTATTCGAGTGTCGAGAATCCTTCTTTTAGATTGGACTTGATTGGAAGTTCGATAGTCTTACCGGATGGAGATGCAACGAGTCCTTTCATACCACAGAGCTGAGTAAGATTTCCCCAGTTACCTCGGGCTCCAGAATCGATCATATTGTAGATAGGATTCTCCGCCTTGAAGAATGGTTTCATGACTTTCTCTATTTCTCCCTTCACTTTACTCCAAACTTTCACGGATTGTTCGTATCGTTCTTTTTCTGTCAAAAATCCATTCCAGAATCGTTTTTGAATTTCCTTAATCTTTTCTTCTCCGTCCTTGATGAACGTATGTTTCGTATCGGGGATGATCATATCATCCTTGGAAATCGTGAGCCCGGAGATAGTGGCGTATTTAAATCCGATATTTTTAATCTCATTGGAGAAGAATGCCGTTTCTTCACTTCCGAAAATCAGGAAGCTTCTCGCGAGAAGTTTCTTCAAAACTCCTTTTGCAAGCGTATCGTTGACATACCCAAGTTCTTTCGGAATAATCTCATTGAAGAGGAATCGCCCGTAGGTAGTGGTGATAATTTCCCCATCTATACGCATCTTGATAGGCGTATGGAGAGTGATAGCCTTGTTGTCGTACGCATGAGTCGCATCTTCTCCGGAGTTGAAGGCGAGAGTCGCTTCTCCCGGGGAGAGTCGAGTGAGGTAATAACATCCGAGAATCATATCCTTCTCCGGCATAACGATTGGTTCGCCATTGGACGGATTCAACATATTCTTTGACGTAATCATGAGTTCGCGAGCTTCTCGTTGTGCTTCTTCGGTGAGAGGAAGATGCACCGCCATTTGATCTCCGTCGAAATCCGCATTGAAGGCGGTACAACAGAGAGGATGGAGTTGAATAGCCTTTCCTTCGATAAGAACCGGCTTGAAAGCTTGAATACCGAGTCGGTGAAGAGTCGGAGCACGATTGAGAAGTACGTGCTTTCCTTCGATGACATTATCGAGAGCATCCCAAACCTCTTTCCCTTTCTCTTCGATGATTTTTTCTGCGTGTTTTACATTGTACGCCATCTCTTGTGCGATAAGTTTCCCGATAACGAATGGTCTAAAGAGAATGAGAGCAAGAGTTTTCGGAAGTCCACACTCGTTCATCTTGAGTTTTGGTCCCACGACGATTACGGAACGTCCGGAATAATCTACCCGTTTTCCGAGAAGATTCTGACGGAATCGACCCTGCTTTCCTTTGAGTACATCCGCGAGAGACTTCAGTTTCTTCTTGGTTGCACTCGTATACCCGGGACGATTCGAACGAACATCCCCACTTATAAGCATATCAACTGCCTCCTGAAGCATACGTTTCTCATTCTTGAGGATAACCTCTGGAGCTCCGAGTTCCACAAGCTTACGAAGACGATTGTTTCGGTTGATGACTCGACGATAGAGATCATTCAAATCACTGGAAGCGTATCGTCCTCCATCGAGCTGAATCATCGGACGAAGATCCGGTGGAAGGATTTGAAGAGCATCGAGGATAAAATGTTCCGGTTTCTGATTCGATTTGAAAAGACTCGAAGCGAGCTTGAGTTTCTGGAGAATCTTTTTTTGTTTTGATTTCGGAGCGGATTTGAGTTCTTTTTGATAATCAGAGATAAATTTCTTGATATCGATTCTCTGGAGGAGCGTCTTGATGTGTTCTGCACCCGTTCCACCCTTAAACACATGAGGGAATTTGTCATACATGATACGATAATCGAATTCTCCGATAACCGTCGATTCTTTGAGACTCTTCAAGAGATCTTTCATTCGATTGTATTCGTCATCGAGATGATCGAGCTGTTTCGTCAATGCCGCTTCTGTTTCGTTGAAAAACTTTCTCGAAATTTCCTTCGCTTCGAGCTGAAGTTTTGCGGTATTGATATCCTGATTGATGTGCTTTTGAAGTTCCACTTTGGAAGTTTTGTACGCAACATCGAGTTCTTTAAGACTCTCTTCTTTCTTATCCTCAAATACATCGGTAATGATATAGGAAGCGAAGTATACAACTTGTTCGAGCTTCTTTACGGAGATATCCAAAAGGAGACCGATACGGGAAGGTACGGATTTGAGATACCAGATATGAGCGACTGGGGCAGCAAGCTCGATATGTCCGGTACGCTGACGGCGAACCTGACTCGTAGTCACTTCCACTCCACAACGTTCACAAACGATACCCTTGTATCGGATTCGTTTGTATTTTCCACAGGCACATTCGAAGTTTTTTCGAGGTCCGAATATTTGCTCGCAGAAAAGTCCCGCACGTTCCGGACGCTGAGTACGGTAGTTGATAGTTTCTGAAATGAGAACTTCTCCATAGGAAAGAGATCGAATCTGTTCCTTGGATGCAAGACCGATACTGATCCCGGCGAGATTATCGAGGGTTTTTCCCTGAGTAATATCTCGTCGTCCCGCATATTTCTCAATCTGAGAGTAATCAGTAATTTTGTCATTTAAGAAGTTCTCGAAATTTTTATCTTTGAAATCTGGAATCATAAGGAAGGTAATTTAGTAATTAAGAATGAACAATGAAGAACGAAGAACTATTCCGTTTCTTCCTCAATTTTTACTGGAGCATCGCCTTCTACTTTTTCTTCAATCGATGGAATATCGAGTTCTATATCGTACTGTCCTTCGAGTTTCTCGAGTTCAGAGTAACGTTCCGTCATAATTGCTTCTTGTTCTTCCAACTCTCCTTTTTCCAAAAGTTCGATATTGAGATTCAATGCCTGAAGTTCACGCAAAAGTACATTAAACGACTCTGGAATATTTGGTCGGCGGATTCGTTTTCCTTTGACAATCGCTTCATAGGATTGTGCACGTCCGTTGATATCATCGGATTTGATGGTGAGCATCTCTTGAAGAATATTGGCAGCACCGTACCCTTCGAGAGCCCATACTTCCATCTCCCCGAGACGCTGTCCTCCGTTCTGTGCTTTACCTCCGAGCGGTTGTTGGGTTACCATAGAGTATGGTCCGACGCTTCGGGCATGGATCTTGTCTTCGACGAGATGATGAAGTTTCAACATATATTTCACTCCGACCATGGTTTTTTCTTTGAACGGTTCTCCGGTTTTTCCGTCGAAGAGTTGTACTTTTCCATCTCGGGGAATTCCCGCTACTTCCATGAGATCTCCGATTTTATCAACCGATATACCATTGAGAATAGGAGTAGCAATAGTGATTCCAAGTTTCTGAGCTGCAGCTCCAAGGTGAGTTTCCAATATCTGTCCGATATTCATACGGGAGATAACTCCGAGTGGATTCAAGATGATATCCACAGGTGTTCCATCCTCCATAAACGGCATATCTTCGGGAGGTACGACTCGAGAAACGATACCCTTGTTTCCATGACGACCCGCCATTTTATCTCCGACCTCCATTTTACGAGTCTGAGCTACGTATACCTTGATCTGTTCAAATACTCCGGTTGGGAGATTGTCTCCGTTTTCACGACGAAGGACGTGGGTTCCGATAACTTTTCCTCCGGATCCGGCTGGAATCACGAGAGAAGAGTCTTTTACATCTTTGGATTTGTCTCCGAAAATCGCTCGAAGGAGTCGTTCTTCGGGAGAGAGTTCGATTTCTCCCTTGGGAGTCACCTTTCCGACGAGGATATCGCCACCCATAACATAGGCACCGATTCGGACGATACCGCCTTCATCGAGATCCTTGAGTTTATTGGTCGCAACATTGGGGATATCATTGGTAGTCTGTTCAGGCCCGAGTTTCGTTTCACGAACATCGAGTACATATTCATTGATATGAACCGAAGTAAAATAATCATTCTGCATTACGCGAGCATTGATGATGATCGCATCCTCGAAGTTGTATCCTTCCCATGGCATATATGCAACGGTCAAGTTCTTACCGATCGCGAGTTCTCCGTTTTGGATGGATTGTCCATCGGCAAGAATCATTCCCTTGGTAATCTTCTGTCCTCCGGATACTCGTGCTTTTTGATGAATGAGCATATCGTGATTGGATCTTTCGAAAGTTCGAAGTTCGTAGAGGGCTTTTTTCCCACTCTTGTAAAGTACGGAAATATGTTTCGCATCCACTCCGATAATCTCTCCGTCTTCTTCGGCTTGCACCACATATCCGGATTTTTCACCGATGAGTCGTTCCATTCCGGTTCCGACAATAGGAGCTTCCGCTCGTACGAGCGGAACCGCCTGTCGCATCATGTTCGTTCCCATTTCGGCACGAGTCGCATCGTCATGTTCCAAAAATGGAATGAGTGCAGTCGATTCACTCATGATCTGTTTCGGAGAAACGTCAATATGAGTAATTTCACGAACGTACTCGGTCGTTGCCTCAGAATTCTTACGAGCAGGGATGCGGGTTTCTGTAAAGTTTCCGTATTCATCCGTTTTAGAATTTGCCTCCGCAATAATAAGTTTCCGTTCCTGGTACGCATCCACATATTCGTAATCCGTCGTCAAGAATCCTCGAATTTCGATGGTTTCTCCGGTAAATTGTTCCTTGAGTTTCTTCGCATCCGCTTCAGTGATATACGTTTTTTCTGCGATGAGTACTTTTCCTTTTGCATCGGTAAGGTCATCCAGAGTGATTCGATTTATTGCAGATTTTCCATCGTTTGCAACGGTGTGTTGAATCTTTCGAAACGGAGTGGTGATAAAACCGTGTTTATCCACTCGAGCATAACTCGAGAAGTGGAGTACGAGACCGATATTCGGTCCTTCCGGTGTTGCGATAGGACATATTCGTCCGTACTGAGTCGGATGTACGTCACGTACCTCAAACGAAGCTCGTTCTCGGGTCAATCCTCCGACTCCGAGAGCCGTAACACGACGCTTATGAGCGAGCTCGGAAATAGGATTGGATTGATCCATGAACTGAGAGAGTTGGGAAGTTCCGAAGAATTCCTTCATAACAGCCGTCAAAGGACGGGAATTGATGAAAGTTCCAGCCGTTGCATCAGCAAGCTCGACAATCGTCATACGATCTTTCGCAATCTTCTCCATTCGGGCAAGACCCACTTTTACTTTATCGTACACAAGTTCTCCGACCGAGCGAACTCGACGGTTTTCGAGATGATCGATATCGTCCCATTCAAATCCGGGAAGTTCCTCGTTGAGAGAGAGGAGATATCGGAGACCCGCTACGAGATCTTCTTTGGAAAGGAATTTTCCGTTCTCATCCTCGTACTGTGTTGCGATACCGAGTTTTCGTCCGATTTTGAGCCGAGCAACCGCTCCGAGATCGAATTTCTTCGTATCAAAGAAAGTCGTTTTAAAGAGCTCTTCTACTCGTTCATCGGTTCCGAGATCTCCCGGACGAAGGAGTTTGTAGATGGCATAGAGAGCTTCCATACGAGTTTTCGTCTTATCCTTCTCAAGAGTGGGACCGATGTGTTTGGAGATAAAATCCTTATTATCTGCAAATGCTGCGATAATCTCCGCGTCGGATTCGAGTCCGAAAGCACGAAGGATGACAGAAATGGCGATTTTACGTTTCTTGTCGATTTTTACATTGATAGCTCCCTTTTTTTCCATCTCGATTTCGAACCAACTTCCTTTCTGAGGAATTACTTTCATAGCGAAAGTCCCCGGAACCTTGGAATCGGGAGTGAAGAATATACCCGTTGATCGGATAATCTGGTTGATGATTACACGCTCGATACCGTTGACGATAAACGTTCCTTGTTCTGTCATCATAGGAACCCCTCCCATATAAACGTCCTGTTCTTTGATTTCTCCCGATTCTTTGTTGAGCATCTCAAGACGAGCCTTCATAGGTGCTTCGTAGTTGAGGTTCTTTCTCTTGCAATCAGACACACTGAATTTTGGTTCTTCGATAGTGAGACCCTTATAGTAGATATCAATTTTCTCTCCCGAGAAATCTTGAATAGGGAAGACCTCTTCAAAAGCCTTGTTGAGTTTGACATTTAAAAAGTCATGATAACTATCGAGCTGAACTTCGATGAGTTCCGGGAGTTCGAGAATAGACCGATCATCCGTAAAAAAATACCGTCCACTTGTTTCATAGAGTGCTCCGAGATTTTCCGGAGTAACCTTAGTAGTGGAGGTGATAGACCCTTGTTTTTTTGCCATAAATAGAGAGTTTTTATAGAGAATTAAAAGAAAGGATTTTTATGAAAAGTAGTGGGAGGACACAAGGATGGTACTACTGAGAATTGAGGCTTATCAAAAGCGAAGAAATTTTTGGGAAAATTGCGTACCGGAGTGAATCGTACGACTGTACAGAGAACGAGGAAACGTAAAATTTTCACGAAAAGATCCAGTTTTTCATAAGTCCTTTATACGCAAAAAATTGCCCCCATCGGCAGAAGAACACAGTCGAGACGGGTGCATACGCGGGGTATTATAGGGGGAATGGAGAAAAATGCAAAAGAAAGTTTGTTTTAATTTTAATTCACGTTTTTCTGAACCCAGATACTTCCATTGTAGAACCAAATCGTTCCATCATCTCTAAAATCCCACTGTTTTTGACTCGGAGTCACTATTTTGAATAAATCATTTTCCATTCGTATGTTACCGATAAGACTGGTGGTAACCGTAGAATGAATACCAATCAGTCCATTAACATCAAGTTTTTGGGTCGGACTCGTCGTACCGATTCCGACATTACCACTCTCATCAATCAACAAGCCCGTGTTGAATGATTGATTGGTTGCAGATGTGTCGTGGGTTTGTAGTTGCAAACGCGATCCATAGCTAGATGGCGAATTGGAATAAGAAACGATTCTTGAGCCATATTGACCAGTTGTTGAAGGTCCAATCTTAATTGCAATACCATCTGTCCAGGCAACGGCAGCTCCACCAATAACATTCATTGCATACTGTACTCCTGAAGTAGCAGGGCCATTTATTTGAAGTGGGGCTTGCGGACTTGCTGTTCCAATACCCACATTTCCACCAGTTGGTTGGAGAATTAGATTCGGATATGCGGCTAAAGGTGAGCCTGTTTGTAAAATCATTGCCTGTGTTCCACCTTCCACACCACTGGCTTTAAAATCCAATCGTGGAGTCCTTCCGGCGGAAGTAGTCTGAAAAGTTCCTATGGTACGGGAGTCTCCGGCTGTCGTTTCATCTACAGTGAGTTTCACTCCCGGACTCGTCGTCCCGATTCCCACATTCCCTCCAGAAGAGGATATATTCGCAGTTCTCGTATCCAGTTCGAATACCCCATCTATAATGTGATTCCAACTACTCGCAGTAAGTCCCGAACCACTCCCTACTTTATCGGCATTCGATAATCCGCTCGATAACAGAGCATATCCCACAGACAACACCATAAGAGTACCGAAGAATACGAGAGCGGAATACACCGATTTCTTCCAAAAAGAAAGATTTTTCATAAAAAAGAGAAAATAAGAAACTAAACTCCCATCATTATCGCACTTTTTTTTTGCAAATCAAGTTTCATTTCTTTAAATGAAGAATCTTTTTGCCTTCCCTTCAAAAATCCCTATACTTCTCTTCATTATCTTTTTAACTCTCGTACGTATGTTTTTCTCCGAAGAATATCTCTCTGAAACCGAAAAGATTGACCGTATTTACAAGATGCTTCGTGCCGAGCGACGAGGACGAATCTTCAAACTTATTATCAAACTTGCCCTCTTGGGGCTCGTTGTCTACGGGTACTACTATCTGAGTCTCCCGGAGCATGCGGATGTTCGCAAGAATATCACCGATACTCTGCAGGCGAAAGCGACCGAGTTTATTCTCCCGATGGTCGGAGGGATGGTGCAAGATTTGACGCAGAGTATGTGAATTCCGAGTCAAGCCCCCGCTTCCGGTAAAGTTAAACTCCCCGCAAATATCACTCCCGAGATGATCAAAGCGGTACAGGATGCGATGAAGAAATAAAAAGGAATCTCTTGCAAAATGTGCATTTCGCACTCAAATCTTGCTTTCCTCACTCTCTGTACAGAGTAGTACAGTTCGCTTTGGTTAACCCACAAGGGGAGTTAAATAGCTTCGATTTTCATACGAACTTCATCATTTTTCAGGAGATTCCAAACTTTGTGCAAAATAAATTTTCAAAAACTCTTCTCTACTTTATTTTCTTGTTCCACTCCAGTACCGAAGCGGCTCCGTTTTTCATGCCTTCTGCGATTTTTTCCGGAGGAAGAATCTCGGCGACTATTCGGTTTCCGAATCATTCGAACTTCTTCTGGAGGTTGCCGTAATAGGCGGTGTATGCTCCGATATTCGTAATCCAAACATATCCGAATACGGCGAGGAGAAGAGTGCTCCAAAGCCGCATTCCGAGATTATACTGGATTCCTGCCTTAAAAGTATAGTCGTCTATGAAGTACATTTTGAGATATATTCCAGTGAGTATAACTCCCGGTATATAGACGAGCGGTGGAAGGAGGAGATATCCGAGTCCCAAAAACAATAGGAAAAGCATAACGAGGGAGAATCCTATTTTTATTTTCTCTAGTGTACGATTTTTATTGTTGAAATTGATATATACTTCGAGTTCGTTCAGGAAACGACTGAGGGGGATATACTCGTTTTCATAGGAATTGGCGAAAAGAAAGAGGAGGATATAGGAGAATTTATAGAATTCTTTTTTGTCGAGAGTCATAGCACCGGCGACGAGCTTCAGGATTATCGGCAAGAGGATAGGGGAGACGATGCTCGATTCCAATTTAAGAATAAGATCTTTAAAATTGAGAATATGCTTGAAGTATTCCTGATTTTTCAGCTTGCTTGCTTCCTCATCTTTTTCGATACCGATCGTATTTATCGAAAGTTCTTGCATCCCTTTGAGACGAAGCCAATTATGTTTCGTAAGAAACTGTTCCTGACCATCTGCTTTGTCCTCTTTTATAAACGGAAGGCTCGTATCGAAAAATATATATCGGATATCGGGGTAGTGAAGATTGGCGATTTCTTTAAAGGCGAATATACGAAGCTCTTCTCTGTCTTGAACGGAGAGATTGAAACTTTCAAATATAGTCTCCAACTCCTTTCGGAAAGTCTCTTTTTCATAAGGGAAATGAGGAATAAGCTCCATAACTTTATTCCGTGCGTTTATAATGCGTTCCTCGCAAATCATATGGAGGCTTCTTTGCTCAAAGTTGGAACTTGCGTGACAGAGGGTATTTTGTTTCTCCCATCGTTTTTCAAGGTATTTGCTTTCCCGATAGGTGTCTATGATAATCTGTATGAGTGTTTTAATCGCGATAAATTCATCGCCGTCCATTATATTTTTATTAAACTTTTCCAAAAGATCTTTTTTATCGATAGTGTATTCTTGAACGGTTCCGGTGCTGTTCTTTTTTGTGAATGTAACCGCATCGAATCTATCGCTGCAATGATGTATATCCCGTAAAAGCGGATAGGCAAGCTCCATCCAGACATGATGATACTTGGAGTCATGATAGAGTTCGTTGATAAAACTGTCATTATCAAAAGAGGAAAAACTCTGTGAGATAAAACTCGCAAGAGAATTTATGAAGAAAGCGAACTTTTCACGGATTTCATTCGCCTTGAATATGAGATCGAGGGGATTTCTCGAAAGCGTGAGCCGTTTGATATCTCGGTATACTTCATCGATACTGAGAGAATACTCTCCGAAAGAGAGCATCTTATCTTGCTCTATATTTTTTGCATTGCCCGGAGATGTTGTTTTTTGTTCATCATCAGATATAAGTCCGGTGATTGCTGGTGATTGATTACTTCTGGTATCAGGAGTATCGGTTCCTCCCCAATCATCGGGAACGGTATTGAGTAAAGCTCACATATGTTTTTGTTTTTATTAAATACTTCTGTAGTGTACCATATTTCTTTGTATAAAACCAAATAAAAACATATTGACAGATGAAATTATGTATTTCTAAGCATAGGTACACGAATTTTCTTTTTGAGAATATATTTGCAAAAATCATAATTATGACTATCATAACCTCTCTTATATTTATTAACTTTTCACACGTATGAAAAAAGGAAATATGTTCTTGCTCGGAGCTGGTTACCTTGCAGGATTGCTCATAGCTTTGAAGTTCAATAAAAAATCTCCGGCAACTCTCGAAAAAGACTTTTCGGCTGGGGACGAGAAGTATAGTGCCATCGGAAAAAACCTTCTGGATATTCATAAGAATCTTTTTGAAACGGCTCAAGAGACTCTATTCTCTCCCGAGAATAAGAAGCTGATAGCAGAGTACAAGGAACGATTTCTCGTAGAACTCGATATGTTTCGAAAAGAATCGGAGATAAAACTGGAAGAATGGAAGAAGAAAGGATTCGATAAAAAAGACGAAGTGGAAGCAGATCTTCAGGGTCTCTACAATCGCCGAATGGAACTTCTCGAACAAGCGAAAAAGAAGGGACTCAAACTCCTTGAAGAAACTCGAGAAGACGGTGCGGATATGATTGAGGAAGGAAAGAAGGTAACAAACCGAGTATTTGACCAAGCAAAGAAACAATTGGACGCAATGTATGTTGATATGAAAGCGAAATTGGCCAAGAAAACTGGAAAATAGACTTTAACCATTATTCATTCGTCATTCTGAATTCATTTCAGAATCTTCCATTTTCCTGATTTCAAGATGAGGCGGAAGATTCCGGATCGTAGTCCGGAATGACGAGTTTTTATTTTTTCGTTATTTTGTAAATACACTCACTATGACCCAGAAAGATACTACTTCAGACGAAACTCTTGACCTTGAAGCGGAGCTTCAGCAGGAGATTGACAACGCAACCGAAGCGGAAGCGGAAGTTGAGTCCGATCTCGAAAGCGGGCAGATATACCAAGCGGAGGAGGAACTTGAGCGTCTTCGAGGTTCTCTTTCTCGTGCTCAGGCGGATTATTCCAATCTCCTCAAGCGTGTGGAACGAGATAAATCCGAAATGACCTCGTTTATCACTGCCAATATCGTCAAGAAATTTCTTCCGACGGTCGATAACCTTGAGCGGGCTCTCGCCTCCGTTCCATCTGATATCGCCGAACAAAAATGGACTGACGGGATTCGTGCCACGCTTCAGGGGCTCGCGAAGCAACTGGAAACCATGGGGGTATTGTCTTTTG
The DNA here is from genome assembly GCA_028713325.1 of Candidatus Altimarinota bacterium. Taxonomy (GTDB): domain Bacteria; phylum Patescibacteriota; class Gracilibacteria; order BD1-5; family UBA2023; genus UBA1545. The sequence continues at coordinate 255,474 of JAQTON010000001.1, forward strand.
AATCTGTCGGACAAGAAGCGGATTCTGAGCGACATGAAGTGATGAGTCAGACTAAGGGAAAAGAGGGAATCATCATCACGGAGTTCGAGAAAGGATACACACTCCATGATCGAGTCATCCGCCATGCGAAAGTGATTGTCGGAAGCGGAGAATAGAACATGATTTAAAAAAATCTCATCCCGAATATTCGGGATGAGATTTTTTTTCTTACACGATAGTTGTTTTTTCTTGAAATTTTTCCATAACAGCACTTGCATTTGCCTGTTCTTTTTCCGCATCTCTTTTGACCAATAGTTGCTTTTGTTCTTTTTCCGCATCTCTTTTGATTTTTTCTGCCAATTGAAGCTCTTTTATCTTTTTTCAAAGATTTTTTGCTTCCTGTAGTGTTTTGCTATAAACATCGCTGTTTTGTTTTTGTTCGGCAATCAAAGTGCCGACTTCGGGCTGGAGTTCATTGAGGAATTCCTGATAGAGAGCAATCTTTTCTTTCATATCGGTTGTTTTTGCTATCTGCTCGGAGAGTTGTTTTCTCTCCTCTGTGATTTCTGGAGTTCGTCCAGAGTTTCATGCTTTATCTATCTCCCTTTTGAATCGTACGTCTATTCCTGTATTGATATCTTCCGGATTCGATCCTTTTATATCAAGATCTCCAAGAACGAACATTTCTTTCGGAGTGAGTTTATATTTTTCAGTAATTTCTGCATCAATATGCTTACGATCCTTATTTTTCTCTGGTTCTTCCATAATATTTTTTAATACTTCCGCCATATGATGATGATTAAAAATAATACATCCATCCTATCACACATTGTATAAAAAAGCAAAAAATCACTATTTCCTCAAAGACTTTCGGATAATGTCGATAAGGAGTGCAGTATCGAAATCCGCGAAAAGTTCGCGATTTCCGTCTATATTGAAGGTGGGAAGCCAAAAGGAAGTTTTGTGCATATGAGCGATTATCTGGTTGTTCGGTGGGATTTCTGAGACAGTACTGTACCAGTTATTTTGTCAAGCAGTCACTATTCTCGGAAGATTTCCCGTAAACCCCGACCAGACATTCGGTTGGGCAAAGGTGTTGATGAAGCAGCTGTTGGTGAGGGATTTGACCATATTGATCCCTCCGCCGTCGATTCCCGCGACGAACGAAAAAAGTGCAATTCGTTTCGTGAATTCCTGGAGCGAATACGTATTTTTTTCTATCGCCACATTGGAAGGAAAAGGTTCTTGCACGAATATATCGTGGAGGAGATTCGTGTTGTCGTCGAGTACGGTGACAGTTTCTTCGGGGAAAGCGATAGCCACTTCGCGGATAATCCGTCTCCATGTTTTAATCGGGAGATTACGAAATTCTTTCACTCCGACAAACAGACATATTCCCGATCGCACCGCATTCGGATCATAATCGTAAAATGTTCCGATATGTTCGCAGATGAAATCCCGAAAAGAGCCGTCGAGTGCAAATACTTTTGAGATAACCTCTATGTAGCTCTCTATGAGATTCTCTTTGGCGTAGTGAACATACGAGTGATCGAGAGCGATATCGAGGATATGGGATCCCCAAAAGATATTCGGTCCTGCGACTGTGGGATTGTGAAGTTCTTTGTATTTGAGAATGGTATTGAGATCGCCGCCTCCCATATCGAAGAACAAAATCCGCTCATCCCGATTGCTTCCATGCGTCCAGCGGAACAGAAGGGTTTTACGGAGGAAATTCATGTGCTTGAGAATCATTCGGGAAAGCTTTGATTCGTAATCGTCGATGCTTTTCGGCTCCTCTACGACACGCACACCATTCTCCTTGTCTTCCAGATCTTGGAGCAGGAAACGATTGTACTTGGAGACGAGTATGATAATCTCGGCGGTACAACCGTGGGTACGGAGCCACTCTATAAGGAGTTTGATAAAGGGTTTCGAGATAATTGCGTCGCCGATACGGTCGGAACGATTGAGATAAAAGGTTTTCAGTTTCTCTAAATCTACGGTTTTCGGTTTTTTCATCCGTACGATACAAAACCCTATCCAAACCCCGATATGACTCGCGATTTTGAGAAGAAAGAGATGGGTATGGAGGAGAAATGATTGGAGCATAAATATCAAGAGTATTAATAGTGTAAAAAATAATTTGACTTAGTAATGTGGAAATAATTAATATCTGTCATTGCGAACGAAACGAAGTGAAGTGCGGCAATCTCTATGGTAGTATTCAAATGAGAGATTGCCACGTCGTACCTCCTCGCAATGACAAATCTATACTAGAAAAACTTTTCTCGCACGATTTTCTCGAAGCTCTCCAGTGAGAATTTTTGGGCACGTTCGATGCAATCGTCTTTCATGGAAAGGGCGGTTTTGCGATCGAGTTTTCGCACGGCTTGTATGAGTTCTTCTTTGGTTGCCTCGGGGGAGATGAGAATCCCTGTTTTCCCGTCGATAATCGTTTCTCGGATTCCTCCCTCGTCGACTCCTATGACCGGAACTCCACATGCCATGGATTCGAGAGCGACCATCCCGAAGTCCTCGTTCTTTGCGATGAATACAGTAGCGATGGCTCATGCGACATAACGGGGAAGTTTGTTATTGTCCGCGAGAGTGAGGAAAGAAATATTGGAATACCCTTTCGCGAGAGTCATAATCTCGTCTTTCTGCGGGTCGTTCTCGCCGTAAATGACGAGGAGTTTTCGATCTGGCATTTCCCGAAATGCCTCGACGGTGCGAGCGACACGTTTTAAGCTTGAAAGTTTGGAGAAACTGATGTAGTAATTCTTCACTCCTCATTCTACCAAAAGAGAGGAAGAAATGGAAGATAGTTGATTGGATCCCCGCATTCGCGAGGATGACGAGTCTATTCATTTTCTTTCTGGAATGGGTACGAAAACTTGCATATCGACCGGAGGATGGAGTATCCGACTCTCGCGACCGAGGTATTTTCGGATGGCATTTTGGAGATTGACAGAGTTGGTATAGATTTCATCCACCTGCTCCAGTTCTCGTCGATACATCCGTTCGAAAACCGCTCGGATGATGATATAGGCGGGACGGAGGAGAAGCGGAACTTTTCGGTAATAAAATTCCCTCTGATCGAAGAGATAGCGGGGGATGGAGTGTGCGTAGTAGATTTTCCTCGCATCTTTCCTTGCATTGCGGATGGCGGAGAGCGAGTCATTGCTGAATATGACGGTGTCGTACTCTTGCAGGAACTTCGTATGGAAGAGGACTCGGTATTTCAGATAGAGCTGACGGAATCATCCAGAGTATTTGTCTTCTCCGAATGCAAGGAGCTTTCCCGTGAAACCCATGGATTCAGGTTCCAGTCCGTCCGCACTGAAAAAGAGCGCCGAGAGATCCGCTCCGAGTGCTTTTGCGAACATGATATTGAAACGCTCGGCTCCACCGCGGTACAGGAACATATCGTGGATGAGGCAGATTTTGTTTTTTGGAGGCATAAGGATTTTTTTACTCCCAAGTATTTTGATACTTATAAACTGAAAGTATTGTTACCGCAATCTTACTTACCTCATATACTATCTTATATCTGTATTTCGTCTCAATCACTTCTCGTATGGATCAATCGATCGTCTTTCAGATATATGGGAACTCAGAAAGTAAAGCGATGGTTTTTTGAATCGATTGCACGGTTTTTATCGAATAAATGGGACTGTCTTGTGCGATAAAATCGCTTATGGATTTCAAATCCTGTTTGACTTTATGAGAATAGAGTATTTTAAGCATTTACCGAATATTGAGCGAATAGTTCGTTTTTTATAAAACTATCCATCTCGGACTGTGAAACAGTCTCTCATTTTTGAGATTGTTGTAATCCAAGTTCGATTCATTGTATCTGTTCAAAAGAATACCCTTTTTCCTTGAGAATTTTGGCTGTTGCGATTGATAGCATAATTTGAATAATGAGGAATACTCTGTTTTGATTATAGGCTTTTTGATCGAAATTCAAAACCTTTTTAAAATCTCCATTTTTTTACCATACTATTTGAGAGATTTGAGATAGGATGCAACTTCTGTCGCGGGAACACCGTCTCAGAAATCGACCATTGTTTCCCAATTATCTTCCGTACTCTCTTTTTGAGAAAAGAAATCCATATTTTCGAGTTTTTTATACTCATTCATAGTAATCTTCACGAGGACAGTCTGTGCATCTCTATCGAGGATTTGAGCCATAATCTCTAAAGTTTTACGATATAAATCTCCTTCATTATATCCAAAATACAGAAAATACAACCGAAAAAAATACACCAAAATAAAACCTCCCCCGTTTCGGGAGAGGTTTTTAAAAAGACAAGATTCAATACTTCTAAAATTAGTCAAGAGAGTAAGGAAGAATTGTCTTACCATTCTCAACAGCTGTACTAAGAGCACTAGCTGCTCCAATAAGACCTGCGGATTCAAGAGCACCAAGAACAAATCCTGATGAGCTTGCAAGATCACCAGTGAAAGTAATTCTTGAAAGATCACCAGAAATTCCAGCAACCGTACCAGTGTGACTAGCACCATCAATAAGAATATCTCCTATCTTGAAAGTTCCAAGACCATTTGTGAGAGTAATAATACTTCCGGATACCGTTCCGCTTGCCGTATTTGCAGTAGTACGAGCTCGATATGATCCCATTACGAGAGCCGTCTTCGATTCTTCAAGGGAAGCGGCGAGTTCGTAAGCGGAACCAACGAGAGAAGTTGCTCCCATACGATATTCTGTATCTTTAGTAGGATCCTGGAATTTAGTTTTATCTATTCCGAGAACGGTGTATCCCACATTTCCAGCGGCATATTTATTAGTTACAGCAGCACCACCAGCTAAACTGATTGAAGTTAGGTTATTACCAGTACCAGAAATCATATTCAAGTAAGAAATACCACTCTTTGCCTGTTGAACCATAATTTGTTGGTTGATCTGGTTCAGATCGGACGTTCTCTGTGAATCTCGGGCACTTGCCGACATACCTCCGAGATTGAGGAAGGCGATAGTACCAAGAATTACGAGAATCGTTATAACAACGATAAGCTCCACAAGTGTAAACCCTTTAACGTTCGTAGACGTCTGTATTTTCTGTGTAATCATAAAAAAGAAAAAGAAAAAGAATAAAAATAAATTACCCCACTATGTATGAAAGCTTTTTTATGAGGTGCTCTAAAGCTAAAGATAGTAGAACACACATTTTATAAAAAGTCAATTTTTTTATAACTTTTTATAAAAACTTTCATAAAGAGGAGTATAGATGTTATTTGGTAAAAATCAAAAGATTTGTGATTATTGTGTGATTATTTTGGGAATGAGGGATTCTTTTTTCTGTAGAGTCGATTTCGTCTTTCAGACGAACTCTCGCTTCGAAAAACTCCTTGTGACGAAAAGCCAAATCGTTGGCTTTTTTCCCGATTTGCTTCGCTCATCGGTTTTCCTCGGAATACAAAGGACTATGACACTCTTTTTTATCGTGTCTCGTCGCTTTGTAGAAAACCTCGTCATCTATGGTTTCGAATCCCTCTCTTGATTCCCAGGAATGAGGGATTCTTTTTTCTTTCGTTGCACTTCAGAAAAACGCCTTGCAACAAAATGTGCCATTCAAGGCACATTTACCTATCTCCTTCGTCGATAGGGTTGCTACGGTTTCGAATCCCTCTCTATTTCAAAATTTGCCACATAAAAACCCCCTTTCGGGGGTATTTTGTGACAAATGGTTGGGAATGAGGGATTCGAACCCCCGATGCCGGAGTCAGAGTCCGGAGCCTTACCACTTGGCTAATTCCCAATAGAATTGATAATGAGATTTCAGGGTTCTCACCCTGCGGGATTCTCACCCCCGAATGCCGGACTGCAGAGTCCTATGCTTACCACTTGGCTAATTAAGAGTAGATTTGGTACGGCGGGGATTATATGAAAAAAAAGAGGATACGCAAATCTTTCTCTTACAAAATATTAGAGCATGCTTCCTTTTGTCGCATGTATAAAAAATTCTCGACAAGCCACCTTTTTATGAAGATTTATAAGAAAATGTGCAAGCCAGAGAGGCACTCACTCTTTTTCTTCTCAGTTTTTAGAGAACTCAAAAATAATAACATCTCTGAGGTTCTCGGGAATGGGTATGTTTGTATTGAGATGTTGCTCTTCGCAGAAATTCTCATATTCAGTGGTGAATTGTTCTACGAGTGCATCATAGGGATCTTTTAAAATCTCATGTACCATCAGTTCCGTTTCTTGTATCTGTTCCTCGATTTCTGGAGAGGGAATCTGTATTTGTTCGAGCAATTTCTTCGCTTCCGTGATATCACCTTTGCAAAGGTATTTTGCAAGAGTGTTGATCTGTGCTGTTCGGTAACTCGATTGACATGAGTCGACAATATAGTCTATCTCCTCGGATCTTTCTTCCAAACAATCTTTTGCTCTTTGAAGGAGATTTTCTTGATTTATAGGGGTGTTTATGGACATGGGAGAGATATTTTCATAATAAAACGCTCTTACTATATCATATAGTGGTAAAAAGTGCAAAAAATTCCGAAGATTTTTCTTGTTTTGACCTTTTTCTTCTATTTCATATACTCTCATCATATAACTCTCACTTAAACATCCTCATGAATCTCTCATCTCTTACATCCATTGATTTCTCCGTCTCGGTCGTAGATAATTACGGCGATATGGGTTTCGCGGTGAATCTAGCACTCTCACTCCATGAAAGGTATCCGAATCTTTGTATCCGTTTTTTTTCGGATGACGAAATTCTCTTCCGAAAATTTTTCCCTGAAAATACCCCAGAGTGGATGGAATATATGCCGCTCGGAGCATTGAGCCAATCAAATCCTCCGCCTCCGGCGAAACTCCTATGCAGTTTCTTCGATTATCCGATCCAAAAGGAGTATCTTGCTAAATTTCCATACTCGAAAACGATCGTATCGTTTTCGTATTTCCTCCTTCACAGTTGATTGGAATCGCTCCATAGAACCAGATATTCGCTCGAAAGCGGATACGATACGGTTATTCACTTTATTCCCTCACTTTTGCCATGAGGATGAGGGATTATCATCAATCCTCTTATTGAGAAGGGAAAGAGAGAACTTTTAAAATCATCGAAAATAGAGGCAAGGAGAAAATTTTTAGAATGTCATGCATTGCAAGGAGTATGCGAGAAAAAATGGATTTCCGTTTTCGTTTACCAAAATACTTTGGAAAATATAGCGGAGAGCATATATTCCGCACCGGAAGACACAGTGTTCTTTATCTTCTGAGATGATTCTGGACTCATAGAGAAAAAGAATGAAAACATCATCCATATGCCGTTTCTCTCCCTCACGGATTATGGCATATTCCAGTCGCTCTGCGATGCGAACATAGTCCGAGGGGAGAATAGCCTCTGTCAGGGGCTTATCTCGGGGAAGCCCGTGCTTTGGGACATCTACAAGGAGAAAAATGGGGCGCATACGGAGAAAATCGAGGATTACCTTCTATTTCTTGGGAAACAATTTCCAGAAGCCGACTGGGGTGATTATGTCCGTATGATGTGGGGATTTAATGGCCCGAAAGAGCAAGAATGAGCTTTTCTGGATTACGTTTCCTGATACGAAGGATATGGGGAGGTTTTTGGAAGGATTTCGGAGTATATGAGAGGGGAGTGTGATTTGGTGGAGAAACTAGAGAACATACTAAAAAAATAGTCCCGAACATTCGGGACTATTTTTTTAGTATTATTTTGCTCGTTCTTGGTATTCACCTGTTTCCGTATTGACCATGATGTCTTCTCCGGCATTCACAAATCCTGGGATTTTGATAGCGTATCCGGTGTTGGTTACGGCATCCTTGGTAATCTTTCCGTCGGCAGTATTCCCTTTGACGCTTGGATCACACTCCGTAATAGTAAGTCGCACGGTGAGCGGAAGGAGGATTCCTACGAATTTCCCTTCGTACTGCTGTACGTCTACTCGAAGACCTTCCGTGAGGAACCATTTCATATCTCCGATATTGTCCTCGGAAAGTTCGATCTGCTCGTAGGTTTCCTGATTCATAAAGGCATACATTCCTCCTGATTCGTAGAGAAATTCGAATTTGGAACGATCGAGAAGTACATCTTCGAATTTATCTTCTCCGTCAAATACACGGTCTACAGAGTTTCCCTGAAGGAGATTCTTGAGACGTATCTTGATATTGGTCGCACCACGACCAGCACGGTGCATTTCGTATTTTACTACGAGCATAAGGTCATTTCCTATCTTGAGTACTGTACCCGGACGGGCTTGCATAGCGGTTTTCATTGAAAAAAAGTTGAAAAATTAAACGTGGAGATTATATGGGTTTTTTATAAAAAGCAATGCGAAATATATTTTCACAAAAAATAACTCTCAGTTTCTGCAGAAACTGAGAGTTATTATCTACTAGAGGCTTACATATCAAGAATCTGCTGTATCATCTCGGTGCGTATCTTCTGTGTTGCCTTCAAGTCCTCGTGTTCATCGATACTCTGACGAACCTCTTCTACATCAGGAACCCTTTCTATGTTTTTTCCGTGTGGTCTCATATGGCAAATAGTATTTATTGGATAAAGAATGGGGGTAAATAAAATAAAATAGACTTCTCTTGCGCGCGCTGGCACAGGATAGTCTATATTATTCTCTTTTTCAAGTCGAAATTACACTTTTGCTTCACTATTTATTTGCACGCTTTAAAATATATCTTTTCTCTCTTCCTGCGGAACTCGTCTCTTAATAATGACTCGGACAGTCCTCGGCTGCGTTCGAAAAATATGTTTTTAAAGCGTATTGCGCTATACTTTTGCTTCGAACTTTTTGGAGTAGAAATAGCAGAGTTCGTTTCCATTATAGAGCTTGCGATTCTTCCAGAGATTCGGTCTCGTGTATTTTCCGAAATCGTAGGAAGTGATGATCCCCCCAAAGAGGGAAGTGTTTTTCGTGAATACGATGGAGATGTCCTTGTAGAGGAGATCGAGGTCGTAATCTTTGAGTCGTATTCCGTACGGGGGATTTGAGACCAAAGCCCCAGAAAGATACTCGGAAATGTATTCTTTGAAATCTTTCTTCAAGAAACTGACTGTATCAGCAACCCCCGCCCGCTTGGCATTATCCTTGGCGATTCGCACCGCTTCGGAATCGGTATCGCTTCCGGTGATAGCGTATGTTCTCTCGGTCATAATTTTCGTTTTTGCTTGTTCTTTCGCTTGCTTGAAATATTCTGCATCATACCACGGGAAATATTCTCCTGCAAAGTTTCGAGTGAGTCCCGGAGCGATATTCCGGGCAATCATGGCAGCCTCGATGGCTATGGTTCCGGAACCGCAGAACGGATCCAAGAACGGTTCTTTGTACCGCCATCCCGAGAGCATGACGAGCGCCGCGGCGAGCGTTTCCTTGATAGGGGCTTCGAGTGCCTCGGTTCGGTATCCTCGTTTGTGGAGGGGTTCTCCCGAAGTGTCGAGGAGGAGAAGGAGAGTATTTTCCCGAATGAGTGCGAAGATATGAATTCAGAGAACTTTGTCGTCTTCCCGAAGGAGACTTTCGCGGTCGCCCGTAATCTTCGTTACAATCGCTTTTTTGATGGTTTTCTGAATCGCGGGGACACTCTCAAGCTCGGACTTCACCGACACGGCATCGACGATAATCGGGGCATCCTTGGGGATGTATTTGCGCCAATCGATCGCACCGGTGGTATCGAACAGCTCGTCGAACGTCCGAGTCCGCTTCTCGGCAAGAATGAGATAGACACGATTTCCCGTACGGATCCAGATATTAAGCTCCGCCATAAGACTCTCGGATCCCGAGCAGAGGATTCCACGGTCGGATACGACAATGTTGGTTCCTCCGATACGTTCGATCTCTTTGCGGAGAACGGACTCGACTCATGGAGTGCAGGTTATGAAGAATTGCATAGGTATGGTTTTTTAGTTGATAGTTTTTTTAGAGAAATAGTATATAAATTTCCCCGAAAAAACAAAAAGAAAGGCGAGATTCTCACCTTTCTTTTTGTTTTATGGATTATAATTCTGAATAATTGGTTCCGCGAGTTTATTGATAGGGGTATAAGGAGAGGAATCATCGGCAACTACGAAAACAGAAAGCCCTTTGAACCAATCTTTTCATGAGAAAGTCTCTATATATCCCTGAAAGCCATTTGCTTGAGCTCATTGTGATTCTATTGAAGAAACAACAGGATTCCATGGGGCATTGAGAGCATTTTCTCTGCTTGGGATTCCGAGTTCTCCGAAGAATATCGGCTTATGCCATGTGTCGTAAAAATTCTTCACTTCCTGATACACGTTTTGGCCTCGTCCCCATGTGGCAGTCGATAAAAGAGCATCTTTGACATTCTGCACAGTCGGAACAAGAGGTGCTCCTGTGGCTGTGAGTTCAAAATATGCAGCAATCGCTATAATATCCGGCGCAGCAAAGAGGGGATTTGTAAGTTTTGTATTATACGCAGCAGTGGTGGACCCCACTCCTGTATCCCAAGTAGCATCATACCACCAATTGGTTCTGTAGATTACTTTTCATTGGTATCATAAATCTTTCACGTAATTTACGGTACTAATCCAATTATTGGCATTTGCAGTCGTCTCCATCTGAACGAAATTCGAAGCGATGTAAATTCCGTACGTATGATAGGGGATCGCTATCGTGTTGACCAAATCACTGAGAACCACTCCTTTCCAATTCGAAAAAAATGCAGTCATGTCAGTAGGTGCCCAACTTGTTTCGGAAACATTTCCATTATTAATAACCGGATACGGTTCCAATAAAACGGACACTCCTATATTATTCAGCTCTTTTATGAGTGTAATTGCATTTGCCTTGCTCGTTGCATCGATAGTGAAAGTCGAACTTGTGGCACTTGATATGGTTATCTGTACAGGGACATTTACTGTATTTAATCCCAATTTCTTTACATCACTGATAGTTTTACTTGGAGTGAAACTCGGTTGATTCTCTAAAAAAATATTCAAGTTTCCGGATTTCATTCCAAGACTTTTGAAATTATTCTTTGCAAAAAGAATACTCTCACTGTATATACCCATTCATGTTCCTGACAAAACGGAATTTTTTCCAGGAAACACTATCTTATAATACGTTCCACTATTGGTTGTAAGTAGGTCTATGCCGCTTCACGTAACGGGAGAATTGTCTGCCAAAGTAAGCATTCAGACGTTGTCACCGAGAGCTTGCATATATCTATTTGTATAATTCGCATTAGCATATGTCATATCTACAAAACTGAGATAGGAAGTATCTTCCAGATATGTTCAAACCTGATATTTTGATTGATTGCTATTGATTGCATATGTATAATATCCCTTATCAAGAGGATCTTTTCAGCCTTCCGATGAAAGTCCTATGATACTGGCTATGTTACTTGATAAATATCATTGATACTGAGTAATGACTCATGAAGCAGAAATAGTGGTAGGATTATCCGGCATAGGAAGTGTTCCATGTTTGATGTAATACCTCTGAAATGCACCATTGATATCAGCTATATTGGTCATACGAACACTATCTCTCGCCGAGCTTATATACCCCTGTGTCGAAATGAATCCCATTGTTCCAAGTATTGCCAGAATCGTGATGACCACGATAAGCTCCACCAATGTGAATCCTTGATATTTTTTATTTTTCATAAAAGTATTTTTGTGCATAAAAAAAGGGGATAAATAAAAATGCTCTTCTCGAAAAGGAGAATAGCATTTTATTTTCGCAAGTCAATTTTTTTATAAAAAATTATACCTCGAATTTCGGAGCGTACACTTCCTTGTAACGCTGTTCACATTCCTTGATAATCTTCACAGCTTCATCGACTCCGTAGAATCCGACAACTTCTCAGGTTCCTGGTTTCTTCAAATGTTTGTAGAACTCCCAGTAATGAGTGGTTTCTTTTTCCCAATGAGCTCCGAGCTGTTCGTAGCTCGTAATATGATCCTGACGTTTATCGTCTGCGAGAACAGCAATGACTTTGTCGTCCACTTCACCCCCGTCCACGAACTTCATGATTCCGATGATTCGAGCTTCCACGAGAGAACCCGGTACGAGCGGTTCGTCGACATGGACGATCTCGATATCAAGTGGATCTCCGTCCTCGTCCCAAGTACAAGGGATAGCTCCGTAAGTAAATGGATACATCATAGATGAATACCCGACTCGGTCGAGCTTGAGCTGTCCAGATTCAGTGATAATCTCGTACTTGTTCCGGGAAGAGGAATTGACTTCCACGATAGAATTGAGACGAAGTTTCGACTCGTCCGCAAACGCGGGAAGGATATGAAGGAGATTGAGCATGTATCTGCTCGGAGCGTGATCGATATTTGCCATAATAACGGATGGATAATATATAAAGTGACGAGATTCTATGGGAAAATGGGAAAAAATCAAAATGTATTGCTTTTTTTCACTCTTTTTCTATAATAAGCCAGCTTTTTAGAGGAATCCAATAGAGTTCAGAAAAAGCGATAGTATCGATGGCGCCATGGCAGATCGGTTATGTGGGGGCCTGCAAAGCTCCGTAGCCCGGTTCGACTCCGGGTGGTGCCTCCAAAATGTCAAAAATAAAATATGCCGCGTCTTGAACGATGGGGTGTGTTTGATTTATCAAAACAGTGATTTGTTCATCGGAATTAATCAAAAACTTTTTTTTCATGAAATTTTTGCTCTCTCTTCTTCTCGTAGGATTCTTCACAGGATCACTGTTTCTTCCGCTGGTTCATCTGGTGGAGATTTCTCATGCCGGGGAAGCGGGAACGGTTTCCGCGGAAATATCCGAGACGAACGGAACGTACCAAGAAAATCTCTCTTCTGATACTTCCGGTTGTGAAGAGTATATCCTTTCTTTTCATTCGGAACGATTGCCCGCTTTTTCGAAAGATCTCGGGAAAATTCCTGCTTTTTTCGAAAGAAAATATTTCTCCGAAGATTTTTCGTATAAGAGTACCGATGTTTCGTCTTCTTTCGGCAGTACCGATCCACCCTCATTCACACCAACCCTCTATTCATCCCTCGTCGGGATTATAAAAAATCAGGTATAGGATACCTTCCCAACAACACCTCTCGATGTTTTTTCGAGAAATATTTTGTATCCTTATATCATCACTTACTCAAAATATGAAAGCAAAAATCATTCTTTGTGTGTCTTTTATCTGCGCACTCCTATTGGCTCCTACTATGACTTTCGCTCATTGCGATACCATGGACGGACCCGTTATAACCGCTGCGAAAAAATCGATCGAAACAAAAAATCCGAATTATTTCCTTATCTGGGTTCAGGAAAAAGACGAGGCAAAAATATTGGAAGAATTTAAAAATGTCTTGGAAGAACGAGTAAAAAATCCGAGTAATGCCGAATCTATCGATACGACATTTTTCGGAAGTCTCGTAAAAATCCACCGCGAGGGAGAAGGGGCGACCTATACCGGAATCAAACCTGCGGGAGATTTCGGCAGTCCGCTCATTCCTCTCGTTGACGAAGCCATCGATTCGGGATCTTCCGAGAAATTGGAAGCACTCTTCCCTGAGGCACTTCGTGTGCAGGTAGTCGATAGATTTCAGGAAGTTATAGGAAAAAAGAATTATCCGCTCGAAAACGTACCGGCAGGAAGAGACTATGTCGAATCCTACATCGTATTTTTCCACTGGGCATTGAATCTCTATAATGCTTCCCTGAAAGGAGAAGTTGCACGTGCTACAGAAGGGGAGATCTCTCATAATGAGGAAGTTTCTCATACAGAAGAAGTGCTTGATGCACACGAAGCAAGTGAAGAGAATCACTCCATTGTTTCAAAAGAAGCAGAGCATTCGGAAATCTCCGGGAAAAATTTCCGCGAAATCTTCCCCATAGCTCTTGCCGGGGTATTGTTCGGGATATCGACGACACTCGTATCGATTCGGGCGTTTCGTAAAAAAACCTGAAGTAAGAATATCACCAAATAGACGAATGCAGACAAAAACTCCCGTTCCCAATCGGAACGGGAGTTTTTTGATATTTTTTTCTTTTTTATAACATACGGGGGCTTTCTTTTTCGAGAATATTTTGGGACTGTTTTTCTTCTGTTCTTGCAGATGATATTTCTCGTATTCTCTCCAACAATGACACAGAATATATTGTTATAATTAAGCTACCTTCTCGGTTACCAACAATCTTTCCGCCTTCCCTCCGAGAGACACGTAGAGTTCCGGATGGAGACTCTTTACAAGAGTACTTACAAGACCTCCTCCTTCTTGGGATTTTTTATTCTTGGAAGGTATTTGCTCGCTTTTTACCTGTAGACGAATTGCTTCGATGAGTTTTTTTCTCGTTTCTTTTTCATGGGTTGCAACTTCTATTCGTTCCTCTTTTGTGAGTTTGGGGAAGCCGTTTCTCTCCAAGTATCCTCGAACAGTTTCATTTACTTCTTCGTGCACAATCTTTTCTATCTCCATTTCAAATGTTTGAATATCTCGTATCGTTGAAATCCTATTCGTAGAGAGCGATAATTTATTGTTTTTGAGCTCCGATATAACCGTACTGGTCTCGCTTCTGGTTATATTGATGGAACTCTTTCGTATATTTTCGATTACCATAGGGGATTCTGCCACCAATACGGCGGTCATTGCAACGGTCTTATTGCTAGACGATGCGACATTCGTGAGGGCTTCATATGTATCGTATCTTTTGGATCTTTTAAGAATTTCATGTTTTTCTCATCGTATGAATCCTTGTGCCGTTTTTTCATCCAATAAGGTTATTTCCGTGTAACCTGTCTCTATAACCATTTTCCCTCTTCCATTGATAAGTCCTATTCTTTTTACCATCTCATCTCCTCTCCGAAGATTATCGGAAAAACTTTTTTCGATAATTGTACCATCATTAAGACTTTCTCCAATTTTTCTCATCTCAGAGACTTCAAAGAGCTTCTTTTTCTCGTCAAGAATCTGAATATCCATATATTTCGGTGACACAATATATTCTCCATCGAGATTGATGACTCCCATAATTTCTTTGTTATTCGCGGGACATACCCGGATATATCCATTGACAATGTCCGGTGTATGTATGGAGGAAAACGACTCTTTTGAAATAATTCCTTTTTTGAGATCCACAACCTGAATTCCTTTCGTATGAGGATTTTTATAGAGAATAAGCCCCTCTTTTTCCGTATAACTGAAAACAAAAGACCCGGTCGAATGAATATCGTTTTTCTTCAGTATGGTTGATAAAATCAGAGTATCCGCCTCTCTTTTTCTCTTCAACATTTCGGGATCCTCCTTTTTTTGTATTTTCTTTTCCTCTTTTCTCGTATTTTCCATATGGGTTTTAATGGACTCCAAGTTTCTGTTATATCCTATAATTTCAAACTCCTCTTCTTGTTGCAGCTTTTCTTTTTCGGTTTTGATATTTCCTTTCCCGTCAATAAAATCCCCGTTTTTATTTTTTGTTATTATATCTTCATTTTTTCGCAGGATACTTCCGTCTCTTTTCAAGAGATTCCCCTCTCTGTCAATAAGGAGCCAGTTTCCATCAGTACTTTCTTTTACGGCAGCTACACCACTTTCGGTAAAGTCATCGATATAGTGAAAGGGCGTTTTAAATCTCTTTCCGTCTTGATTGATAATATATTTCACCCCGTTTTTTTTATCTACTCCTATAACCATATTTCCGCGAATTTCTGTCATGAAAGCATACTCCTGACTTTTATTGTTTTTATGATCTGCTGAATATTTTAATTGGTATGATTCGCCGTCAAATATCCGATATCCTCCATTACTGAATCGTTGAATGGAGGTAAAGGAAGATTCAGTGTGTTCTGAAATAATTTTTCATTTCTTGTCTATGATAAAATTTATCTCCTTCCCATTCTCTATCTTTGTTACCGCTGCCTGCCCATCTTTGAAGTGACTGGCATAAATATATTCTTCAAAAACTTTTTTCCCATTTACATCACGATATTCGTAGAATGTTTTTCCATTTCTTTCTATTTCCCGTATGGCAAAACCTTCCTCGAAACGAAGCGTGCGAAATTCCTTTTCCGTGAGATATCACTCCTTTGTTAAATACTCTTTATTGTAATGCTCCACCTTTTCTTCTATATTCTCTTTCTTTTCCGTGAGAGAAGACCTCAGTTTTTTAAATTTATTTAACAGTCCTTCTTTCCCGGGGAATGAAACAACCTTGATTTCGTCGATGATTTGAGCGGTTAATTCTTCTATTTTTTTGAAATGGGTTATTCTTGCAATATCATTCAATCAGTGCAGGATTGTTTCATTTGTGAGTGTTCGAAGTTTGGTGATGCGTATATCGATGGAGTCATATCCCGTAAGGATGTTTTTATGGAGAAATTTTCGTGCCTCTTTGAAGGGGAGGGCATCTTGAATCTTTTCCATACCCGTTCATACTATTTTCCCGGTTGCCTGCATCACCTTTTCTATACCTATAGCCTCTGGCATAACTCCTCAATTCCTTTTGAGCGTGTCTACAATCTCCCGGATTCATCCGTAATTAGGAATGTCTTTGATACTTCTCGTTCATCCGCGTACTCCGTTGATGATTTCTTGGATTTTCTTTCCCGTAAGTCATTCTTTAAAGCGTACACGATCAATCGTGTTTACGAAACTTTCGAGATCGTCCCAATTTTTTACTTCCCCAATAGCAGTAATGATTTTTTTCGGTGTTTTTGTCTCTAGTTTTTCGGATGCTCTTTTTCGCTGTTTTTTTGATGTAAAATCTTTGCTGGATTCTGTCTTCCCGGTTGCTTTGAATTTTATGTTCTGATCCGATGTTTCCGGTTGTTTGAACTTGAGACGGGCTTTTCCTGATTTTATGACGGCATTCATCCCTTTTGCTCCGAGAATCGCCACTATGGCATTTCCGAATATTTTTCCAACTGCTTCTGCTTGCTGTTTTTCTGGAAGTCCCTGGATTTCCTTAAGTCCCTCTTCGAATTTTTTGAGAAAATCTCCCCAGA
This sequence comes from Candidatus Altimarinota bacterium, assembly GCA_028713325.1. GTDB lineage: Bacteria > Patescibacteriota > Gracilibacteria > BD1-5 > UBA2023 > UBA1545. Next base: position 272,405 of record JAQTON010000001.1, read on the forward strand.
GTTTTTCATAATCGGAATAATTCTCTTTGAGATAGTCATAAAAACTTTCAACACTGGCATATACCGTATCGCGTAATTCCGGATTGGTTAAAAAAAGAAAAGCGAAAATTATCCCTTCGGTAAATCCTTCAATCATGCCTATTCCTATCCCTTTTACTCCGTAGAGTGCGTTTTTTGCTGAATCAAGTTTTTTCTCTGTAATGAGATATCCGGCAAAAGATTGCATCTCCCCTAATTTTTTTCAGAGAAGGATTTCCGTCTGCTTCTTATAAAAAGCAAGTTTTTTAGCATCGTCTGCACTGAGCTCTTTTCATTCAAAAGAAGCGAGAAGGGTTTTGTAGTCTTTTTCGATATTTTTTTGTATGGATTGTATATTTTCTTCATATATTTTTTTTCCAGATTCTCCTCATGTTGCCTCGACAACCGCATCCCGTATCATAAACCAATCATTGATATCTTCCCGATAAGAATTATTTATTTCTTCAATCTGATGCTCGTATTGAGTAAGTCGTTTATTGGCTCGCCGTATCTTTTCTTCCGCTGATATCTCTTTTCTTTCCGGAGAGGACTTTCCGCTGAGTGGATTTTTTATGAAAAGTTCATCCACTTTTGTAAGGACTTTTTCGATGTCTTCCTGACTGTTTTTTAACTCCACTCAATTAACAACCGTATTGAGCACAAGCATAATCTGTCCCTCATGTTTTTTGAAATATGCCTTGTTCTCCTTTCATCCATTGCTTCCTCAGAGTTTGGATTTTTGCAAGAGGGCATTGAGGATATTAACGGTATCGGTATTTTCGATACTATTTTTCTCGATACTATTTACTTTTTTTATCATCGCGTCAAGGTGCGAGACTTTATGGTGAAAGGATTTTAAAACTTCTCATGAATTATGTTCTTCTCAAGAGTTTTCTTGTTTTTCTGAATGGGAAATTTCCTCACTCATAACATAGGATGAATTCTGTTCTTTTGGCATATTTTTATTTTTAATGGGAATCTAAAGATAGGCAATTTCGAGTTCTACTTGACTCATTTCCTGTTCTTTGAGTTTCGATTCTTTGTTTTGTAGATAATTTCTGATTTGTGTACTAAGGATATCGAGTTCCTTGTTCACTTGGCTTAAAATTTCCTGTTCCAGAGGAAGGTATGTTTGCATGAAACAGAACATATCATCTTTTATAGCTCTGGATATTTCCTCATTTGATAAGCATTCTTTTCTGTCCGGAGGGATAAGAAGAGACTTCTCTATATATTGTTTTATATGAGACATAGGGGGCGGATAAAGTAAGAATTGCTTCTATCTTATCATTTATTCTCCTTTAAAGCAAAAAACCCAGTTCAATAATGTATTGACATAATATTTTTTATTTGTGTAATAATTTATATTCGAAAAATACTCAGTTTTTTGCTTTGGAAAGGACTATGTGTTATACTCGTAGACGAAATTATATATTTTTATATATATCAAAGAGAATTTTATTTCTTATTATCCTGCAATATATGACCTGAGGACTGAGAGAGTGGGTTGACAGTATCGATGTTGGTGGTGATGGAAAAAAGGACACGAAAGAATATCAAAACATCAAAGATATTCTTCTTAAAGATGCAGAGTTTCTTTGGGGTCAATTTCAAGCGAAAAAGATCGACAAAATAGAATATGACACCTATCTCCTCAAACTTCGAAAAATTCTTCAGAAACATTATTCTTCGGTTCAAGAAGCTTACAATCGATATAACCAAGAACAGAAAATTATTTTTCAGGAAACAGAAAATAAATCGACGGGATTGGCTAAAATCATTCGAAATGTAAAAACGGAAGGAACTGTATTTGCTGAGAGGTTCTTGACAGAAGATCTTCTTCATTGATATACAACCGCTGCGGGAAATTATACCATTCCTGTCAAAGTTTTCGAAGAAAAGTTAAAAATGGATAGTTTCAAAGATGTTAATACAAAAGAGATAACAAGTTATCTTGAATATCTTTTAAAAAAAGGAAAACTCAATAAAGAAACGATTGAGGAGAAATTCTGAAAAGACAATATGATGGAATTTATGCGAATCTGGTCAACTAAAATTCAGAAATTTGATATAAAATCTAGAAATATAAATGATACTACCTTTGCAAAAGAATTAGGAGAATATTTTCTTGGAAATACAGATGAGGTCGAGGAGGTGTTGGCTAAAATCTTTCAAGAAAAACTTGAAAAAGATAATATCCAAGTTGCCCAGAAAATATATCATGATGCCCAGAATTCAAAACATCCATTTTTTAAAAGATGAAAGAATAAACAAGGAGAAAAAGAATCTATCAAAAAATACACGATATTTATTGATAAAGCCTATAATGCTTTTAAAAAAGAGGGAGAAAAAAGGGATGATTTCCAAAAAAAGTTCGAGAAGCTTTTAAAAAATGGGTTCAGTACATATGATATATGTTATGAACTACTTGGTGATACTGTAAAGATAGGGGAATTTAAGAAAATTATAGCAGAGGTCTCAAAGATAGAAAAGAAGGAAGAACAAGATATCGGTCAGGAAATACAAGAACATATTGCCAAAAATCTTTCTTGTTACGGAAAGAATTTCTGTGCTCTTCCTCGCGATGAACAATTAGTGATAGCGAAAAAACAAAACGATCATGAACTTGTTCAATTGTTGAAAGAACAAGATATTCATAAGAAGAATAGCAAACGAACAGAAAAAGTGGCAGAAGAATCCCCACGAGGCAATAATGCGTTAGCTCTTCTTTTAAAGACTAAGCAACAAGGACTTCCTATTGATCAGGCGAATAAAGGAATTGATATGATTATAAAGGTAGATGAATCCACAAATATTCTCAATACCTCCGAAAATATTACTTTTGTTCAGTCATTACCGGGCTTTGAGAATGTAACGGATTTATCAAAAAAAGATGTTGCAGAAAAACTTATTCCGTATCTTGAGACTAAATCTTCAAAGACCAAAGAAGAAACCTCTCTACTTACTGCTTTAAACAAACTTACCGTTCTTAGAAAAGAGGAGAAACGAGAGACAGTCAAGATAGCTATGGGTATTACTGACGATGCAATATACGATAAGCTTGAAAAAGAAGGAAAAATTCCAGATTCTATTTTTGCTGGAGATTTGCTTGAATCGATCAATCCAGGTATGACCATGGCACAGCTTGGCAAAAAGTTGAATAAAGCGATTGATAATAAAACTTTTGCTTTTATTGAAAATCATACAGAAAAAAACGATATAACAACAAAATTGGCGACACTTTCAGACAATGAAAAAATACCTCTCCAAGAAATCGGTGGCGATACATGTTTTGTGGAGAAAAATGGAAACGGATATACTTTGTCTATCAATGGGGACAAGAAAGACTGTTCCAGTAAAGAGGGAGTGAAAAATACCCTCGATGCTTATAACCTTTTTCATAGATTGGGACTTAAATCTATTATTCCGCATATGGATGTATTTCTCGCCACTGTTAGAGAGAGTAGTCCCATTTGTCCAAAATTCAATACGGAGGAGGAATTTTCTCCCGAGAAACAACTTTTTTTATCAAGTATCGTAAATAAGATATTTCATCTTGATATGGAGAAAATCATAGCGTGAGGAGGGACGGAAACGATACTCTCTGATTTTGAAACACGACTCAGCAGGATTGATCAGAAAGCACGACTAAAGGATAGGGAGGTTCTGACTGCACAAGGAGATTTTCATAAGGAAGGATTGAAACAGGTATTGATGGCAGAAAGGGGAGTTCTCTAAATAGTGTTTTTCTAACGCAGTGGCATTTGTCTCCTGTGGAGATGTCTTCGCGTGAAATTAAATCAAAACAGCTGTTTTTTTAAATCTTCAAATATTATTACGCTATTTGTCATATTTTCATATACTGGAGGAAACTTTTTACACATTATAATAGAAATATGATTGCAAGTTCGGAAAGATATGCACGAAAATCCAAAGAATCCGCGTTAAAGCCCATCCGGTCGACGGTGATGTTCCAATGAAAATACAAAGAGGAACTACAAAAGACCATGGATAGTGTCGAAAAGGCTATCGAGGAAGATCTAAAAGATTATTTCGTAGTGGATTCTATTCTCTGAGGAAATAATAATCTCAAAGTGCGGATAGACGATCGGGAACAGGGGGTGGAAAGAATCGTTAACTGTATGTTTCGGCACCACCATACCGATGAGCGGTACGGAAATATACACATCGACCTCGTTACAACGGGACTCGGAATAAAATCGAAATTGCACGAAGTTGGAAAATTCAGTATTTTGGACAGAGAAACCATCAAGGAAAAGGTTTTGAAGGATTTGATAATCTGCGTAAAGGGGCGTTAAAATAACATTCCATTACATAAGACGCTTTATCGGGTTTTGAAATATTCTCATGAACCATGAGAGGGGATTCCTCCAAAAAATCTAAATTTCCAAAAAAGTCAAGAGCTTTTCTCTTGCGGTGGCGAAGGGAAAGGGTATAATTACGCAGTTTTCTCACCTTCAGTCTATGGGTCGACCATTTTTCAAAACTGCGGAAGATATATGGAATGGGATTTTCACCCTCCTGTTCCTCCTATTGTTCGGAATGCTCGTTTTCTGGCTTAATCTCCAATGACCACTTCCACACCGAATCGAACCATTCGATTTTCTCCTCCTTTCCTTCGCGACATTTCGCCTCATTCGCCTCCTGACCTATGACAAGATTACCAATTTTGTCCGGGCATACTTTGGATCGAAAGACCATTCTCTCGGACGAACTATTTTCGAACTTCTCATTTGTCCGTGGTGCTCGGGGATATGGTCGGCTCTTCTTCTCATTGCTATTTTCACTCTTTTTTCGTTCGGATGGTTTTTCATACTTTTGCTCAGTGTCGCCGGATTCGCTTCGTTTCTTCAGATTGTCATAAACAGTGTTTCTCACTATGGAGAAAAATCAGTGCCTGAAAAGCGATTTCTCGACGAAGGAAAAAGATTGGAGAAATAGCCCCGACTATTTTACTTTTATGGATCAGTATCGTGAGTCTGAATCGAGAAGACAAAAAGATACGCACATTTTTATGGATATAACATAAGACAGATGAGTCTATTTCTTTTCAAAAACTCTCTTTGAAAACAATTGAAAAACTTCCCATCCTTTGAGAAGGCGGATGTCATGTCGTCTATGATACGAGAGACGGAAGCGTTCTTAAAAAGCCAAAATGGATTTGGCGACTTTTGTGTGACTTCGAGATGATTTCGGAGGACGTGCAAATCGCGACGAAGTATTTTGAGAAATATATCTGGCCGACGGCAGTCGTTCGGGATGTAAAAAATTCAAAGGGGTATGTAATCGTTCAGCCAATTCTCCCGACAAACACCCCTCTTACTTCCGATATACTCAAGAGCTCAACAGAACTCGAAAAACAATTCGATGACTTTTTGAAAAGAAATGAAATTCTCTATGCCGAAACGGGTCGGGCTTTCGATTTTTTTGGACTCGAGTGAATGATTGCTTCTCTCGTCGCGAAAGAGGGGGTAAAGGGAAGTGAAAATGCAGTTCATGTTTTTCAGAAGATTTTTCGACAGTTCGTCGTGAAATCAGTTATTTGAAAGGATGACATCGAAGAGGGTATCTCTATCACGAACCTTCTTGTCATCGAACAAGACGGACTGCAAACGATACAGGTTGTCGATCCGACATTGACAAATGAACGCAGTATGAAAATGGAAGAAAAAACCTTTGCCTACTGTTGCAATTCTTTGAATAGAAGATACATGAAAAAGCATTTCAAAAGAGATATTCTCCTTCAACCGAAGGATTAATTATACTTGCTTCGAATTCTCTGCAAGACCTGCGAACAGGGTTCATAATACTCCTTGTTTTTCATACTTCCCGCAAAATACTTATTTTTTTGAAATTTTTTTTGACATTCCTCTCTTTTTCCATAATATACGCGGGCTTTCTTTTCGGGAAAGGTATATTCCTCGGTAGCTCAGTGGTAGAGCAAACGGCTGTTAACCGTTGGGTCATAGGTTCGAATCCTATTCGGGGAGCCATTTTGAATTTTCAACCGAAAAGGTATCAGTAATTCGTTTACTGGTGCCTTTTTTTGTCGGTTCTAACGCTCGGTATTGGCGGGTATTTTCGGAAAATCTGAGTTTTTGACTTCCCAATCACATATCCATGATACCGAAAACTTCCATTTTTACAAAGTAACTTTTGCTTTAATAAAGGATTACTGAGGTATCTTTTAAATTCTTTTGATTTCATTACCGGAACGGGTATGGTTCAAAGCATCGGAACCGGTACGTGACTCATATCTCTCCGTCTCACCACCTATGATACATCAGGAGAAACACGACAATTATTTGAGAGTGGTTGAACCAGAGTATTTTCTTTCTCCCATAACATACAAAAAAGATGGTACAAGATATCTGGCACTACGGAAGATATGGTGCTCAACTCCTCTGTTATGCAGTATTATAACCTCACCAATAGGAATAATACTCCGGAAAATGAGATCCGTCTCATAAAAATCGTCGGATGAAATGGTATGTCTTACGCTTCTCTTACAATTCAGAATGTCCTCGGAAGTAAGGTTATTATGGGCTCCGGGACAAATCTCGAAAAAGCCACACTCACTTTCGAGAAGAATGGGAAGGAAATGTCATTGGTGGTGACAATGGATGGGGTTATTTATCACTAGGATATCCGCCGAAAACAATGCCTGAAATAATACCCTTGTTTTTTCTCTATATTCTGCTACACTACGGTACAAATCTTTTAGTTCTTGTCTTTTCATGCTATGAAACAGAGAGAAAATGGTCGTCAGTATTGATTCACTCTCATAGAGCTCCTCGTTTCCGTTTCCATCCTCGCGACTATTTCTATCGTCGCGTATACGTCCTACTCGGGACATATGAAGACGGTGAATAATGCCACTCGTATATCAACCATCGATTCTCTCCATCTGAGTCTCAGAGATTACTACCAGATGAAGAAGATTCTTCCCGAACCGAACTCCAACTATATCTCCTACGATGAACGGGGAGCGTATATGCACTCGCTCTCCTGAGCGTATGGAGTTTCCGGTTATGTGAGCAATGATTTTCTCCCGGCCGGATACGTGAATTTCCGAGCGACAGACCCCGAAAGTCATCAATTCTACGGATATGGAAAGACTCTTGGTAGACAGTCCGAAAATGGGAAAGAAACGCTCGATGCGAAGTTCGATGTTGCAGCAGTACTCTACGACGAAAAAACCGGAGGTTATAAGACCTATATCCGAGGAACGTACGAGAAACAACGTCTCTCTTCTCTTATACGAGCATATTCTTCTTCGAACTTCGTCTCTCAGGATTCGACAGAAGACCTTCCGTATAATCCGTACGAACGAAAGATAACCGCCTATATTTCCAGCCATTCGGGAACCCTCGCTTTCACGAACTCCGAGGGAATAACCACTACGCTCGTCTCTCCTCTCTCTTTCACCGGAGAACTTAATGTTGGAGATACCATTACTCTCAGTACCGGTTCCACCGCTCTTCTCCACATATCCGACGGTTCCGAACTCTCTCTCGGAAGTGTAACAACCGAAACAGTCCTCTCTCTTGATACTCTCGAATATAGTGCGGATAATAATCTCGCTTCCAGAGTCGCTCTCTGGCTCAAATCCTGAGAAGTATGGACAGAAGCTCCGCACCTCAGAAGTGAAACCGATTCCACGAGTGATTTCTCCATACAGACCGATTCCGCTCTCGCAGCGGTTCGGGGAACGGTATTTGGAATGGCGAAAAATCCTCTCACCAATACTACCGCTATATCGCTCAAAGTAGGAAAATTGGAAGTCACCAAGATAACAACCAGTCCTGATACTGGAGCTATCCTCTCACAAACAGGATTTACGAGTGATAATGGTTTCAGTATCACTGCCACAGAAGGATTTGTATCTTCTGGTTCCTGATCTTACATGGTTGTGCCAGATAATGGAACTCCTATCAAACTCGATGGTATACAGAATCCTACAAATGAAGGAGGAACGGTACCACCAACTTCTACGGGTTCTCTTAATAAGTATGACATAGACCAGAAGATTAACCATCCGCCGTTCTCCCTCGGATATCGTCCTCTGGCAGACAAGATATCGTTTACTCATACGGGAGCAGATACTAATGGACTTCTCACTGTGAAGTTCCAGAACTATGGAGCTGATTCCTATCGACTCTCCTTTGGAACTGGGGAGGTCAACGATGAAAATTTTCTCCAAAACCCAAATCCATCCTATACCGGGGCTCTTTCGACCACTCATGGTCCAGTGGTTATAACTGGAGCATTCCATTACTATCAGAACCCAAATATTGACCGATACTATACACTCGCGGTATGTCTTCGTGGTGTTTGTTCCTCTCCCGACATTAAAAATCTCCCGACGAATCTCTTCTCCTTCGGTCCTTTCTACATTTGGGGAGAGAAGAAAGGAACCGTGCCAGATACAGCAATAGGAGATGCAACTCCACCAGTGGCTAATCCTGATACTATCACCACTCCGATCAATACTCAGAAGATAGGAATAGATGTACTTATCAATGACCCGGATGATGATAGTGGAGTACGCCCGACACTTACGGGAACACTCTCGAACCAGATATGAGGGACTTTCACAGGAAATACAGCAAATATTGGAACGATCGATTTTACACCAACGACAGGGTTTACTGGTTCTGCCAGTACTATCTATACCATCCAGGATGGATCGAATAATACCGCGACAGGGTTATTGACCGTGGCGATTGAGTGTATACAAGATGCTTGTGAACAACATTTGGTAGTATATGCGCCGTATAATGTGGCGGGGGACTTGAATATGTATACGGGGAGTACGACTCATTTATCCTATCAATCCGGTGGTACTATCACGAGTAGTGGAGTCAATGGTATGAGTGGGATATTTATACCAAACTGATGAAGTAGTTTTCTCAAATATACCCTCCCACCTCTCGGAAGTAATTTCAGTATCGAGATGAGCGTGCGGGGTGGGGCGTTGAGAAGATTGACTGGTTCATTAATATATAAATTATTTAGTTTTGATTCTTGAGTTAATTTAAACATATTTAATAATTCTACTGCACATCGTTTAAGTTTTGCCTTATGAAACAATTTATCCTCAAATATATCTAATACAGAGTTGAATTTAAAAATTACAGATAATAACAAGTTTTATAGAGTTATTACTAAGGTTGAAAATGGAGTTCCGTATTTGTCCATTTTAGATGGAGGTACTGTGACATCAACATGAACTCCGATATCTGGATGAATCCCGCAAAGCTATACAGGTAACATATACATATGATCTGATACCTCTAAAGCTAATCAATGGAATGACATTATCGACTCCGTAAAAATTTATAAATACTAAAATATGGAATTAATAATTTGAATTATGTATTGAAGTTTCATAACTTTGATAGACCAAATAATAGAACATGGTTTTTTAATAAATAAGAAATATAAGAAACTCCTAAGTTTCTTATTTGTTATTTTAACTTTGGTTTTAGTTTGATATATTGTTATTTATTTTAAATCTATTGTTCCATTTTTGATAGCATTAAATATCTATTGGTTACTTATATGAAAGATTCACGATTTAGAATTTATGCTTTATATAATAGGATTTTTTGCTATTATTTTTACTTTCTATAATTTTCAAATACATGATTTATATATCATAGTATTTGTTGTTTTATATAATATATTCTTCAAATTAAAATCAGTTAAAAATTTGCTAAATAGATGAAAAATATGACTATTCTTATATAGATTTATGTGAAGATATTATATAATTTCATTTATATTTATTATATTTCTAAATAATTTAAGTTCTTGATTATTTAATATATGAAGTACTTTTAGTAGCTTTATATTAGCTAAAAAATATATTATTAAGTAAGGTCTAAAATAAATAATTTTACAAAATTTTAGAAAATTATAAGATATATAAAAATGTTTATTTTATAGTTTTTTTATCCTATGGAATTATCTTTAGAAATAATAAAAGATATACTCATTGATTCACTTACTCCAAAGTTTGAGGATAAAATATCGAAATCAAATTGAGATTATGAAAAAGCAAAACAATGATTTTTATGACATATAGAGATATTATCAAAATTTCTATATGAATATTATGATACTAAAAACATTTTAGAAATTTGATTATTTAGAAATTTTCATAAATTATTTTATCCAGAAAATTTTAAAATTCTTGTTTCTCGTAATTGAATTATTTATGAAAATTTACCTTGAGAATGGAGAAAACAAGAATATAATCCTCAAATAGAAACACTTAAATTTACTAAAAATCCGCAGAATGTAGAAAAAGATTTAATAAAATTAATTAAGGATTTTAATTTAATCGAGAATAAAAAAGAGAATGATATACTAAAGTTTTTTTTTGATTTTATAGATATTCACCCATTTTGAGATAGTAATTGAACTATTGCATCAATAATAATGGATTTAGAATTATTAAAATATTGATTTACTCCTTTGAATTTATTAAAATTAAGATTTAATGACCGTCAATTTATATGCTTTATTTTTGAATATTATCAAAAAAATATTAATAAAATAAGGATTTTTGATGAAATAATATCTATTATAAAAGATTTTCATAATGAAACTTTATCCGAAGAGATGTTAAATGAAAAAAATAAGCAGACTATATTCTCCACTTCCACTTTAGTGGATACTCAGAAAAATATAGAATGCTATCTCGCGGAATCGTATCTTCTTGCTGAAACTACCTATGGTTCAGAAAATTATCCTATTGGATCGATTCTTTTGGTTGACTGAAATCTGAAAATAGAATGACAGAATAAAGTAATCACCCAAAAAGATCCAAGCTGGCATGCTGAAATCGATATTATCAAGCAATCCGAAAAATATCGGTGAAAAGAATATAAGAAGATCCTTTTTGTAACTCTAGAACCTTGCAATAACTGTGCAAAAGCACTCTGTGAATATGGAGTTGACGAAGTATATTATATTTTAGAGGACCCCTCTTGGGGATGAAAAGATATTCTTGAGCGAGCATGAATAAAAGTGCGTCAAATTAAATTCAGATATGAAGAATATCTTGATTTGATGATAGAATTCATGCAAAACCATTGAGGCTATAACGAAGTACTAAATCAATATATCTCTATTAAAAAAACCTGACAAAATACATATTGAGAGATTGTCGAAAAAACTATACTTGAAAATTTTTTAAAAATCCATGAAGAAACTCCATATTCTGATATCAGAAATGCTATACACAACAATGTGCTTCCATACCTCAGAATTTCTCTTCTCAGGAATCCTATAGATAAGCATGATCGTATCTTATGAGGGTATATTGATGAGATAGAAAAAACCATAAGTTTCTATAAAAAATCTGCGGAAGAAATTTCTTTTGTTTTTAAAGAAGATTTAATTAAAAAATTCCAGCCCTCCTTTGAAAAGGAATGAAAACAAGACCTCACAAGACAGGTGATGGTGAATATTTTCTCTCCCTATTTTCTCGCTAAATCCCCAGAAATTCAAGAAAAATTTCGTGCGGGGTTCGAGCAACATATGGATATTATGACAAAGCATTCGATGGATGAATATATCAATAACCAAAAGGGGCTCACTATCGATTATATAAGGGAAATACATAAGAATATATATCAGGGACTCACAAGAGTGGCAGTTAAAACAACGGGATGAGAACCAGAATACGTTATTCCCGGGGAATTTAAGACGAAACAAAATGTGATACCAAGAATGAATGCGTGAGAGGAACACTTTATGTGTATGGCACCAGAAAAAGTGGAATGAGCCTTGCAGGTATTACTCACCTCCCTTTATGACTGAAACGAAGATATTTATACAAAGGTGATTCGATTCTTCCTTACTTTTACGGAAATCCATCCATTTCCTGATGACAATGGGAAAATATGACTCATGCTTGTTGATTTGATCCTCATAAAACACGGGATATACCCGTTTTTTATGACTTGGTTTAAATCACGAAATAAGTGGCGATTTTATGAAATGCTCCAAGAATATTCCCACGGAACAGCCAAAAATCTTGCTCCTTTTTATACAATGATAGAGGAATCATACGCATACCTCTATGAACAAAAACGCATGGAAGATTTTTATAAAGAAGGTCCAGAATTCTTCACAGATTTCCTAAAAAATACCGATGAAAAAAAGGTTCTTTCAGAGAAAATCACTCATTTTCTGAAAACGAAATACCCAAAAACCTCTTTGATAATATCGGATATCTGAGCAGGAAACGGGATTATAGCAAAAGACATCATACAGTATGTACGAAGTACCCATAGACCATTCCAATATAATTATCTGGAACCATCCCATACTCTCATAGAACATTTTGCACAGGATTTTGATTGCAAAGGCGTAGTATTTTATGAAGGAAATATCGAATATGCAACACTTCCAAAGAGTGATTTTATCATTCTATCACATGTACTTCAATACATAGAAGATATCGAATGAGTTCTCACAAAACTCCTCACTACTCTTACTCCATGAGGGACACTTCTCATCGTCCAGCCAAGTATAGAGAGCAAAGAGATGCTTCTCAAAGAGAAAATAGGAATAAGGTATAGCACCAGTATAGAACGAACTTTCCCTATTCTCCAAAAGATACAAGAATCTTTTTCTTATGAGCGTGTGGAATCAAGCATATACCATATGGAAGACATACAGAATCTCAATGAGAATGGAAAAAAAATGATCTCTTTTTTCTATAATAGGCCTTTTGATATCATAAAAGACGAGGAGGTTGAACGAATCCAGAATGTGGTAAAAGAATTATGAGTGACTGATTGTTTGAAGAAGGAGGAAGATTATATTTGGGTAGAGAAACCCTATAGATAACTATATAATGACCCGCTCCGCAGGTCATTATATTTAGGCGAGATGCGTACTTTTTTCTTCTGCGAGACTCGAATGGGTGTCGCTCTTGATTTTTTGTCCCTGCTTGTTTTTCTCCGCTTTCTTTTTTAAGATTTCATAAAGTTCTCTGGCAGTATTTTTGTCTATATATCCTTTTTCCAGATACATTTTCAATTCCTCTTCCGTAACCGGATCTCAAAATCTTTCAAATTTCTTTCATTCATCGATACACTGGGATTTTAAGAGCTTCTGCAATTGCGGAAGGTATTTTGCGAAATCCTCTTGTGTAATTTGTTCTTTTTCAAGATATGAAAGAAGGTCTTTGATTCGGAAAGCTCAGGAATCAATGAAAATAGGAATTAGTTTTAAAGTTTGTTCTCTTGTGAGATTATATATATTAACCAAATCCATTCATTTTAAACTTAACCGAAAATCAATATTTGAGAAGATATTGAAATACTCGACCGAATATTTATCTACTTTTGAATTATCCTTGAGTCTGTACATGACATACTCATCCCTAACTTTTTTCTCTGTATATCAGAGAGACCTGATATCGAATGAGAAATTCTCGAAAAAATAAAACATTTTACCCCAAGTCATATCTCTGCTCTTTGTCTTGCTATATACGAAGCGTTGGAATTTGAAAATATCCAAGTTCTTTGAACGAACGGAGTGAAAAAAATAATTGATTCCGAGATTAAACAATGCCTCGTCCCCGTTCATGACATGAATGAGCGTGAGTCATCTATGAAAAAATGGCGAGAATCCCTCTGAGCACAGGGTGGAAGAATCGGCCTTTAATATAGTGAATACACTTTTTTGCAAAATTCTCAAATATGTGTTAGGATAAAGGAAATACTTATTTCCAACACCCGCCATATGGCAGAAAATATCATTGACACCCTTGCTCAATCGGAAAAATTCGATAATCCCGCCCTCAAACAAAAACGGGAAAAGATGCGTGAAAATACGCAGTCATACGTTGTTAAATCGGGTGATACGATTTATTGAATTGCCCGTGAACAGGGAATTGACGATTATAATGATATTTTGGCTCTCAATCGTCTTCTCGGCAAGAATCTTGAGACAAAGGGAAGAAATGGAACAAATGTGCTCATAAAAGCCTGAGAAGAACTCTTTATCCCAAAAGATCCGAAGAAATTTCAAGACGATATCGAATGAATCCGAAAGATATCTGAGGCGATGATTATGAATGAAAAGGTTGCAAATGGCGATAGAAAGGCACTGAGCAAGGAGATTAACGAGCGGATATTTCCAAAGTTTCGACAATCGCTTGGAATGAATCGTCTCAATGACGGGCTTCTCGGGAATATGAGTGCCTCGCTTCATCTCAGTTGACCGCGACAGGTGGATCCAAAATTTCAAATGGGGGCTTCCTGTGCTCATTATTACCGTCAGGATATTCGGAGTGCGTTCAATATCGGGGATATGCCACAGGAGTGGAAGAAGTTCATGAATACGGGGAATATCGATGCATGGCAGTTGCCGAAACATCTTTTGAAACTTACGGATAATGGAAAAAGTGAGTTCACTCAGAAAGCGAATTTCATGGAGTTTTTCGATACGTCGAAATTTGGGTTAAAAATAAGTCCGGTTTCTTCCGAAAAACAGGAAAAATACGCTCAGGCAATGGTGAATTTGAATGAGTACCTTGAGAAAAATCCGAATGCGGTCAATGCAGCCATTCCAGTTTATTATAAATATAGTAATTATCAGATGGAGGGTATTTCTCAGTTTCGTACGGGAAGTGAGAAACATTACAACACTCATATGATGCGATATGTGGGATCAAACTCCGTACCGTTTTCTGCCCATGAATGGGGTGAGGTGCATCCGGATGGGACGATAACTCCTTTCGGAGGCGATAAAAAACGTCTCGAGAAAGAGACTTTAAGTCTGAAATGAATGCTTGCAGGGGAGAAAAGCGTATATGAGAACCAAAAGAAAGCACTTCTTGAATACACAAAAAATGAGTTTCCGAAACATACTTTCACGATTGATAAGAAACTCGCAGAGTATTCCAAAGGAGGAAAGACCGAAGAGGCACGAATGGCGATTCAAAAAGAGCTTGAAGCACTTTTTGAATCCGGGAACATCGAGCGTATCTGTACGAGACTTTCCGAGATAATCCATTGGACCGTGACTGCAGAAGATGCGAGACTCCTTATCCATTGGCAGAAAAATAAACGAAAGGTTACAGAAGGATTGAAGCGAATCGAGGAAGTTTTACAGAATAA
The DNA here is from genome assembly GCA_028713325.1 of Candidatus Altimarinota bacterium. Classification (GTDB taxonomy): domain Bacteria; phylum Patescibacteriota; class Gracilibacteria; order BD1-5; family UBA2023; genus UBA1545. The sequence continues at coordinate 287,590 of JAQTON010000001.1, forward strand.
AAAACCAGAGGAGTATCCATCCTTCCATTCGGATGATTATGGTGTTCTTTTTTCGGGGAGCAAAAAACTATCCGGGGCATTGGTTGCATATAATGATGTGGTGAAACGAGTGAATACTCTGGAAGAGCAGATAGTGTCGGTAAAAAAGAAGATGGAAGATATAAAAAATGAGGAGAAAACCCGAGAAAAAATCCAAAAGGAAGCACAGGTACAGATTACGAAACTTACACCAGAGCTGGAGAAGGCAAAAATCGAGCACGGGAAAGCAAAACAAGCATTTCTTGCGAGTCTCGATGAGTGAAAAAATCCAGAGCTGAAGGCATGGTTTGATGGATTCGAATCAGTTGCAAAAAAACACTTTTGACCAAATGGAGGATCTCGTTCAGACGCTCTTATTCAAGGATTTCAGTCTGGAAAATTCGGAGAGGATTTTCGTACTCAGATGCGAATGACACCCGATGATTTCAATTACCTCAAAGTGCTTTTTCTCAATCGAGAAAAGATTCGAAAAAATATAGTATCCATTCAAGCGAGACTCGGGGCTTCTTCGAGCATGCTTCCGGAGATCCATATCGATGATATGGAGAAAATTTTCGGGAAGAATAATCAACTTATCATGTCTCTCGTCAGTTATAATACGAGTGTTGCGAAAGTGAACGGATATATGAATGATATCTATGCAAATGAGGAGAAAATGAAAATAAAAAAGGAAATACCAGTCGTTGACTACCTCCTGAATTTTATGCAGCAACGGGCAGACTACGGTATGTCTGCTATCATGCAAGAGGGGAGAAAACAGCTTTTCGATGGACTCACAATGTATGCGGGAGCGGTAAAATTGAAGGTAAATGGAAAATCGATTAATATTGCGGAGGAGCTCAAAAAAGGATCGAGAGATCAGTCGAAGGTAACACCCGAGGATATAATTGAGATTTCCGGACCGGTGATGAGTGACGGATTCCATATTCGAACGCTCAAAGATCCCGTAGAACGCGAGAAAATGCAAGGGCGACAGCGATATCTCTTCGAGCTTCTTGCGACCCAAACATTTTTTCCGTCCGAGGTTATTGAACCGACTCCTGGTTCTTTGATGCACCAAACGAAGTTTCGTGAAGCAACGGATAGTGTGAAGACGAAAGGAAATTATTCCCTCAATCGAGGTGATACTCTTGAACATACTCTCAAACGTCTCATCCCGACTTACGAGCGTGCGGAGTTTGAAAAACTTGATCCCAATGCTCCAACCTACCAGCAAGAATACAAGAAACTTCTTCAGAGGTACTATGCTCTTCAGATCAAAGGCCTTCAGATGCTCGGATACATGCAATCGGAAGATGTGCTCAATCCCGGAGCCATCAAGATCAATCAAGGGATTCCGTATTTTGATTCGACGGATCTTTCGAAGCAGTTTTCACTTTATATCGCGGGAATTAAGACAAAACGGAAAGAAGGCATCACGGAAATGGCGAAATATCGTGAATTTATCAATGTCCAAACCCTTCCGGGAGATACCGTTGGTATATTCTGTGCTCGTATTATCGGATATACTCAGGAATCCGCGAATAATTTTGCGAAATACCCGAATCTTGCCTATGTTTCAGGGATGAATGATTTTCTCAAGAAGGAATTTCTCGAGAGACTTCTGAAAACTTCGATAACAACTTCAAACGATACTCAGATCAAGAAGATGTTTCAAGAAGGGAAAGTCAATTCCGGGCATAATTTCGTATTTCAGCTAAAGGAGATTGATCGGATTATCGGAGAACTGAAGAAGGTGTCCTATACACCATCTACAGAAGCGATTTTATGATCGGTAGATCGTGACGTTATCCGAATGGCAGTGCCAATGGAACAGAATCGTAATATCATTCGCAGTACTATGTTCGTCGAGAGTTACGAGTACGATAATGGACAGTCGAGTTTAAAAAAGGGGATAAGTCGTGTTGCAAAAAGTACTCTTGAAGCGATTCCGATTCTTCAAAACCTGAAAAATATTAACTCATACGGAGATTTTCAGGTTCGATGACTCAAGGATCTCCGACATGGTTTCGGTGAAGAATATATCACACAGAAGCAACTCAATGATGCGTTTAATATCCTTTCCCGATGAGATGTTTGAGACTATCTTGCATCGGTTCCGTCCGAGAATCGTGAAATAGTGCAGAAAGATCTCGCCATCATTGAAAAAGCAAAAATCATTCTCTCTAAAAACACTCACTCTCCCGAAGATTTTGAGATGCTTTCCAAATACCTTTTGAGTCTTGTCCGCCTGGACAATGGATCAAACAGTAATGTGGTTGGAAAGTTTATCGGAGCCTCTCTTATTAACGAGAAGATGAACGGACATTTTCAGAAACTGAACGGAGTGCTTCGGGCCGTCAACGAACCCGTAGAAGGATTCCGTAACGATGCGGAACAGATGGGACGATATGAGGATGCAGTGTATCTTACGAATAATCTCGGTGAGAAATTTACGGTTCTCGGATTTGCGGAAAACTATCTCTACCGTATCCTTGAGGGAACGAAGATTATTGAGAAAACGGGTGAACGGCTCCAATACGCCAATCTTCATCGAACGGGCGGTCGAGGTTTGGAATACGGAACGCGAACATTTCTGGAACATGTAAAATTTATCACGGATCAAGTGAACAATGATAAAAAATTACTTTGAGGAACAACTCCAGAGGTTCGTATCATGGGAGGAATTCTTCATTTTGGGACAAATGTACAACAAATCGCTCTTGATGCAACCAAAGAAAGATTGATTTTAAAAGAAAAACTTCGTATTGCAACCAATCCGGAAGAAGTAACTACTCTGAAAAAAGAATGGAATAATTCATTTTCACGGGAAGATGCAGCGATTTTGAAAGAAATCTACGCACTTCTTTCTGATTCAGAGTTTCGAAAAACGGTGGGATGATTTAACATCGATACATCATTTCTTCCGACGAAACAGGAGATAGTTGCATCCGACGCATTTCGATACCAATTTTTCAATCATGTCAGAAAAGGAGAAAAATTTGAGAATATCACCGCTCTCAAAACCGAAAAGGTACACGGATAATATTGCTTTTGAAATAAATCCTCTTATACTGTGCACTACATAGTTAAGTGCTCACTTTTCCGGAAAATATGCTCCAAAAAATCCTCAGTTATCTCTATCCTTTTGTGACGAGTAAAGTATCGCTCTACAATGGAATACTGAGAGTCGTCCTAGTGGACGGGAAGAAGCTTCTGAATACCGATCATGCCAATTATTCGTTTGGTTCGCTTCATAGAATTATGCGATTTGCTCTGAAAAAAGTGGCACTGAATGAAGACGGAGATATTCTCCTTCTCGGACTCGGCGGGGGATCGGTGATAGATATCATCAGAAATGATCTTCATCTGAAAAATAGACTCGTAGCGGTAGATTTCGATCCGGTGATTATAGATATAGCCCGAAAGGATTTCGGACTCGATTTGTATGAGAATACGGAGATTGTTTGTGCAGATGCGTATCAGTACGTTTGAGAAGAGCGGGGAAAATACGGACTTGTCATTATCGATCTCTTCATCGACAATAAAGTGCCGGAAAAGTTTTATGATGCTATTTTTTGGGGACATATTTCGCGTATTCTCTCTCAAGGTGGTCAGATTATTTTCAATACCATGATCAAAACAACTTCCAGAGAACTCTTTGATACGCTCGTAAAAAGAGTGGAAAATCAGGGATTTTCGGTTTCCGTTCATGATAGAGTCGACAAAACGAATGTGATGATAGTAGCAAAACGAAAATAACCCCCATTCGGGGGTTTTACCCTCAGTTTTTTTATAGATGAGTCAAAAAAAAGACTACCTTTGGTAGTCTTTTTATATGTGCTATTCAACCATCATTTCCTACAAAGGAAAGATTAATTGATAATTACGAATGGCTAACAGTACGATCGTGCCGCCATTTCTTTGGGATCTTGGGTGCTCAGGTAGACGGAAACTTTTTTTTCTTTCTCTTTTTTCTCCGCTCTGCGTCGGAAAATTTGAGAAATACCATTGATGATTTTACTCATGATGCACTCCCTTTGTTTTGATTTTGATGAATAACTTTTTTGTTCCCGATGATACTCTATCAAGGGTTCCCCATTGTAATGAATTTTTACGAAAGTCAATTTTTTTGTTTTTAAAAAATATCCTCTAATTAAAGCGACCATTTATTATAGAAAAGAAAGCAAACCATATATGCTTCAGACATTTATATCCCTAACAGCGTGATTGGGTGGTTTATAAAATAGTATATGACATAAATGTCGCGAATATTTTTGAAGTTGCCCTTGACTTTTCTAAAAAAATAACTAAATATATGGTTTATATCGAATAACCTCTCATTTTTTATGAATCTCCCTATTACACCTAATCATCATTTATGATTTATCAGTGATGATTTCTATCAACTCGATGAAAGAGAAAAACTTCAGGAAATTTTTCGGAGTCTTTTTCCTGAGTATGCAACGAATTTTAATGGGATAGATTTGAAAAAGGATTTACAAAAAACATGGTTCGACATTTCAACTTTCAAAGCCCTTCTCAAAAAAGAGCAAGTTTGGAATAAATATCCTTTTATTCATTCACTAGCACAGGGATTTATGGATATTGGAATGCGATCCACAACAACTTCCTATTATCTTTGATGCTCAAAAGCCGCAGTATCCGATTGGTATAAAAAATCAAATATTCCGCTTACAAAAGGAATGATGGTGTGGAAAACATATCTTGAAAAATGGCATATAAATATACAAGCTTCTTTGTTTTTCAATATATTTCTCGTCCTATTTGAAAAAGAAAATATTTTGGTAAAAAATAACGATTCAGAGATTGATTCTCAGAAAAGAAAACTGGAGATTTTCACGCAGGCATATAAGCAATATGTGAATATTATGGAGCAATCCGGAATTAACTCGGTTGTAAAATCCGATAGTATGCTCAATATCTGGAATCATCTGAGCGGGAAGGTTCCTGATTATTCCCTCAAATTCTGCGAAGAATGCTGATGTTATGTACTTTCTGAATCCAGTACATCAAAAATGTCTTGTAGCATATGCAAAGTTCCATCTCGAATTTGAAAAGAGAACGAAAAAAATCTTGATTGAGGAAGAGTGCTAATCAAATCTCTTCCATTTAAACAAAAGCATTCCATTCAGCATATTTCTGAAATCGTTGACACGAAAAAAGAAAAAGTAGCTGACATTATTTATGCATAAATAATACCGGAACAACGAGAAAATATATTATAGTAAATCCACCGGAATATAATGTAAAAAACATTTCCAGTGGATTTTTTTAAAAATTGCATATAATCCATTTTTCTCATCATCTTTCATTTTTTATGCAACACCGACTCATTACTACATCCATTCCTTATATGAACGCCGGACCACACCTGGGGTTTGCTATGGAAATTATTATTGCCGATGTTCTTACTCGCTATAACCGTGCCCAGTGAAATAATGTTTTTCTCCTCACTGGAGCTGATGAACATGGATCAAAAATCTATAACAAAGCAAAAGAATTGGGAAAGACCACTATTCAAATGCTCGATGAACATGTAGCCCTTTTTAAAGAGCTTGAAGACTCTCTTTCTGTAACTCCGGATGACTTTATACGAACGACTGATAAGGTCCGACATTGGCCGACGGCACAGTCAATTTGGCAGAAACTCGAAGCGAAAGGAGATATCTACAAGAAAAAGTATTCCGGACTCTATTGTGAGGGGTGCGAAGTATTTATGCCCGAGAAAGACCTCGATCCAGAAGGGAATTGTCCCATTCACCACAAGAAGCCGACACTTCTCGAAGAGGAGAATTATTTCTTCCGACTTTCCAAGTACGAAGAGCAACTTAAGAAGCTTATTGCGAGCGATACAGTAAAAATCATCCCCGAATTTCGTAAAAATGAGATTCTCTCTTTTCTCTCGGAAGGACTCAATGATGTGAGTTTCTCCCGAAGTGCCGACAAGATGCCATGGGGGGTTCCCGTTCCAGGCGATGAAACACAGGTGATGTATGTCTGGTGCGATGCTCTCACAAACTATCTTTCCGGTATCGGATATTCTTTTGATCAGGAAAAATTCGCTCGATACTACCCGACCTATCTTCACGTAATCGGAAAGGATATTTCTCGATTTCATGCCATTATTTATATGGCGATGCTCCTGTCTGCGGACATGGAAACCTCCAAAAATATCCTTGTTCATGGATTTGTGACTTCTAATGGGGAGAAGATGAGTAAATCTCTCGGAAATGTCGTCGTTCCGGAGGATGTTATAAGTGTGTATGGATCTGATGCACTTCGTTATTTTATCACTGTCTGAGGTGGGGGAGTGGGAGAGGATATCGACTATACCCAAACAGGATTTCATAATCTCTATAACAGCGGACTCGTCAACGGACTCGGAAATATCGCGAACCGTACGAGTACGCTTTTTTGCAAGTATTATCCCGATGGAGTGAGTACTGATGCTTTTGTTTTGGATGCAGAGATACATGTAGCTATCATTTCAGCATATACGTTATATACAAGCTCACTGGAGACTTTCGATCTTCGGACTGGATATACAGCCGTGAGTACACTCATCGATCTCGCCAATAAATACTTCGATGAACAAAAGCCATGGACCATCAAAGATGATCCGGAGAAACTCCGAGGCATCCTCCTGAATCTCGTGGAGATTCTCTATCATGTAACCATCCTCGTGGCACCGTTTCTTCCGGAGACTGCGGAGAAGATGCGAGAGATATTCTCACTTACCGACTCGAAGCTCGGGGATTTCTCAAGCGATGCGGAATTCCGATTAACGACGGAAAATAAAGCTCTGAAACTTCTGACGGTTCCGTTGCTGTTTGAGAAGATAGTATAATTCAACTCAAAAGATGTCGGTTGTCGACATCTTTTGAGTTTATAAATTTACTTCACATTACTCATTACAAAAACTTCGCCACTCTTCTCCACGAAGAGTATTTCTCCATTCTTATAACGAAGCATTTCCCCGTTTTTTGGAGTTTGGAGGAGGATTCTTCTCTCCCGAGTATCTTCTCCGATGAGAAACACGATATCATTTTGAGTGTCGGCGAGAGAAAGAAGAGACTGTTTCTCTCTGCTCGATTTCTTCACGAGTGCGATAATCTCTCCCGAAGAGAGTTGGATAATGTCATCGTAGAGAGGATTTGGGCGAATAATCTTCTCTCGAAGAGAGTACATAAAAACTCACTTTGGACTGGTGATGATTTTCGTATCATCATCGAGCGTATCCTTGATACTGACTATTGCTCCATCGAATGTAAAATTCATTTCCGCACCATTTATGAGCGAATAGAAAGATATTTTTTCTCATGTATTTAGAGCGACATACCCCTCATACGTATCGAGACTTTCGATTGTCAGTATTCCCTTTGGTATTTTAAAAAGTTTTCTTGCCTCCTCCTCTTCATTTTTCCGAAAAATATCCCATCAATCATCACTTGGAAGTGCGTAGTAAAGACCGTTTGTTCGGTATCCAAGTACGATTCATCCAGTATTTGTCTCGAGCGTATCTTGGATGCTTTTCTGGAGCTTGAGAGTGGCTATGGTATCTTCTTTTTCTCCCTTTTGTTCGGTGAGGATTACCTCTTTTTCCATCATAAGCATCACTTTTTTTGTTTCTCCTCGATTAAGTTTGAAAGTTTTGGTAATAGGAGTATACCCCTCTCGTTTTGCAGAAACGGTATAATTCACCGCAGGGATATTTTCGAATAGACAGTTTCTCTCGCATTCGTGAGTGGAGCTATTTCCAAATTCTGAGGTGAGGGCGATAGAAGCACTTCCGCTCCCATTGATAATGAACGAGACACTTGCTGTACTGGCGACGAAAAAATAGTAATACGCTCCGAATAATCCTGCAAATATTAAAATAAGTATGAAAAAAGAAAGAAGGCGATTGGACATGGACGAGAGAAATGAGAGACTAAAATTTGCAAATCCAGAGAAGACGATATAATACCGGCAAGTGTAACTATAATTTCTTTTTTTGCAAATGACAAAAACTCCGTTATCTTCTCTTTTGGAAAAGTTCGAATCCGGACATTCCATACCACCAGTCGTCCTTTCAAACGAGGATGTTACGATAGTAGTGAATACTCTCAAAAAGACCCATTTTATCGATCTTTATGAGATGAGAAAAGAGTATGTTGAGGGGGTGTTTTTTTTCGAAAATGAAACGGGAATCATCAAAATCGATCGAACTCGCGAGATTATCGAGCAATCTTCCAAGAAGTCCAGTTTCGGGTACGATATTTTCATTATCGAATGAATCGATACTCTGACTCTTGCGGCAGCCAATAGTCTCCTCAAGCTTTTCGAGGAGGTGCCATCCAATATTTTGATTCTTCTTACAAGCGACGGCGGTCGTGAATCGATGATAGAAACTCTCGCCTCCCGAGTTATATTTATCTCGTCCAATATTCATCATAGCATTTTGGATGCGGGTATTCGCGAGAAAATAGACACATATTTCGACGCGGGAGATTCTGCTCCATTTCTTTCATTTCTCGTGAAAGAGAAGTTGGAGAAAGCGGAATATCTCGGCATTCTCATCGCACTCAAGGAGAGAGTCCTTTCCGGAGACATTCGGAATCCCGACACGATACGCAGGATCGAGACAGGAATTATCACTCTTTCTTCCACTAATGCGAATCCGAGATGGGTGGTGGATGAAGTAGTCCTCGGGATGTAATGGTACTATGGAAGCGTACTCACAATTGACTTTCCAAACAACTTTCCTATACTCCATTTTGCACGGTCCCATTTTTTACTTCCTTGTGGATGACAAATCGGCTGAAAAGAGCACTGCTATAACAGTTGCTGATTTTTAGATTCGATTCCGCAAAAACAGTCATGCTGATTGGGAAACCAGTCGGAGCCCAGTGCTTCTTGAAAACAATTCAAGAGCGTGACCCCGCGTTACCCGAGAAGTGCCGGACCGTGCTTCTCTTTTTAGATTATATACCTCCCTTTTTATGCTCTGACATACTCTCGCACTGGCATTTCGTGGACTTTCGGTATATCGTTGGAATAATTTCCCGCGTATAGAACAGGTATCCGCAACCGATCACATTGCCTTTTCGCTCCATATCTCCATCCTCCTTACCTTCATTATAGAAGAAGAAAAGGGGATTATATTCGATCGAGATTATATATTTCGAAAAGTACTTTTTTCCTCATTTTCTACATTCGTACACTCCGATATCAGCTCAGAAGTAAAAGACCAAGTTAAGAAAAAAGATCCAAAGATGTATAATGAACTTGAAAATATCGTCTACGAAATGTTTCGTTCATGGAAGCTTCCCGAATGGATGAAAAAGGATATGCGAGAAATACACGACTTTTCAAAACAGGAGAATCATTTCTATCAAAAAGAGGATGATCTCATTGCTTTTTCCAAACTCTGGGCATCGTACCATGAAGCGTATTTCAGTAACGAAGCGTATCTCGACGTATATCGTCCCGCGATGGATACAATCGAACAAAAGATACAACAACCTAAATTTGATCTCTTCCGGTCATACATTGATCTTAATCCAAAAAACCAGAATAACATTGAACGGTTTCTGCTCAGTATGCGACGCCTTCAATCGAGTTATCGTTGGAATAGTATGCGACGCCGATATCCGGTGTCTGTTATGTCGCACTTATTCATCACCTCCTTTATTGCGTATATTATCGGAAACATAGAAGAAAAAGACGAACAGGAGGTTACTCATATGATGATGGTTGCACTTTTTCATGATATTCCCGAGGCCATCACCGGAGATATTGTTACGCCGACGAAAAAGGCAATCGGAGGATTCGAGGAACTCCTCGTGACGGTTGAAAAAGAACTGGTAGACAAGTATCTCCTTGGATACATCAGAAAATACAGATTTTCCGTTGAATATGAAAAACTTATGCTCGAGCCATGGGGGCAGACGAACGGGAAACTCGTGAAGCTCGCCGATAATTTTTCTGCCCTGTTTGAGGCGAAGATAGAAGCATCGGTCGATGAAGAATTTGCTAAAGTATATAAGGATTTGAAGAAATTTCTCCATTCTTCTCCCTATCAGTCGGTGGATCATCTTTTCAAATTCTGAATCGATTATTTTGAGGACAATATCGAGGATATCATACGTCTCAAAAAAACATAAATCCCTAGATTATAGTTTTTTCACCATATATTCTCCTTCGAGCGTGTATCCGAGTTTTTCATAATATCTTCGAACTCCCACTCCCGCAATCACCGTCATTTTTTCGATCTCGGGGTAATTATTTCGAATAATCTCTTCAGCCTTTAGGATGAGACGTTTTCCGAATCCCATATGTTGACCGCTTCCATCCGATTTTTCACTGATTCGAAGTTGATCGCCGAAAGTGTGGATTTCTCGAATAATCGCCGAATTCCTGAGAGTCGGAATCGGGTGTTCGGTTTTCTCGAAAATATTCGATGGAACTCTGAGTCGGAGAAGAGAAAATACTGTCCTGTCCTCAGAATCGATCCACTGGAGGAAATATTCTTTTCCTCCGCTCGCTTCATATTCCATGACATCGAGCACGGCATTTTCCGGTATATTTACTTTGTCGCGAATCTCCCGTGCCGAGATATCGGTACGAACTATTCCGAGTTTTTTCATATGCTCATCCGTCACCTGACGGAGGTTCGCGAGATGCGATCCGGCGAGTATTTCCGAAGCGGGAATATCCCGGTACATTCGATTGAGTCGGACGTACTCGGGGATGAGTCCTTGAAGTTTTGCCATCAAATCCACAAGAGTTGTGTCATCGTATGGAACAAACCCTCCTCCTTTCCAGATTCCTTCCAATTCCGTATGGGGAGTGACCACCATCGGATAAATCTTGAGTTCGTCGGGACGAAAATCGGGGTTTTTGAATATTTCTCGGAGGCTCTCGATATCCTTTTCGGGAGTGCTTCCGAGAAGGTTCGGCATCATGTGTGCCACCACTTTGAATCCCGCATCTTTGAGGATTTTGGTTGCAGCGATCGATTCCTTGTTTCCGTGCCCTCTTTTGCTTATCGCATTGATGGCATCGTCCGTGGATTGATAGCCAATTTCGACTCGGGTGACTCCGTATCGCCGGAGTCTCGATATTTCCAGATTATGAAGTTCGTCGGGACGGGTTTCCACTGCGATTCCGATAACCCGACTTTCGGCTGTTTCATTGCGTTTTTTCGCTTCCTCAAGCGAGGCAGATTTCTGTATTTGAAAGCTCGGATTTATATCAAAACTCGCGAATTTTTCTCCGCTCATTTCGGTTTTGAGGAGATTTTTTCGAAGTTCCGAGTAGGTGGTATGAGCATCATAGATATCCCGAATGTACGATTCCTGATAGAGGAGGGGATAGACGCTCCATGTTCCTCAGATGATGCGGATATCGCACTTCTCGATCATGTGCCCGGTAATTTCCAGAGATCGAAGTCGATTCCATATCTGACGAATCGGATCGAATTCGTTCAATTCCGCCCGCATAACCGCCGGTTCGTTCGGCACATAGCTCTTCGGAAGCCCTTCATAACTCGGGCAGTACACACATTTTCCCGGACATCCCCATGGCTTGGTGAGTATGGATATGACCGAAACTCCCGACAGACTTCGAACTGCTCGCTTTCGAAGGAGTTTCCAAACCCTCGGTTCGTACTGCAAAATACCCTCATGGATGAGGGTATTGTATCTATCGAGAAACACTATCCCGGGAATCGCTTGAGAGAGTTTATATCCAGCATAGATATCGTTCTTGAACTTGTGAAACTGCTCTTTGGTCGTGATTTCCGGATGAGCGGAGAGTTCCCGTAGGATGCGGTCGGTGATTTCGGTCAATGATGAATAAGAGATCAAATATTAAATCTTCATAATTTCCTCCTCTTTATGCTTCGTCATTTTATCGATGAGCATAATTGCTTCATCGATTTTCTTTTGAAGTTCGTTTTCCTGTTGTTTTACCATATCTTCTCCGACACTGTCGTCTTGATTTTTAATCTTCTTGAGATAATCCTGACGAACATTACGAATTGCGACTTTGCCGTCTTCCGCGAGTTTTTTCGCGAGTTTCGCAAGATCTCGACGACGTTCTTCTGTGAGGGCGGGGATACGGATAAGAACCGATTCTCCGTTATCCTGAGGATTGAGTCCGATATTCGCATCGTTGATGGCTTTGGAGATATCTCGAAGTACCGATTTGTCCCATGGTTGTATGGAGATGGTTTGAGCATCGAGTGTTCCTACAGAAGCGACATTTCGAAGCGGTTGAGCGGAACCGTAGACCATAACCATAATTCCTTCTACGATGGCGGGATTCGCCCGTCCGACTTGGAGTTTGGCGAATTCATCATGGAGGTGTTGTTCTGCTTTTTGAAGATCAGACGAGAGAGTATGCAACATAAAATTAAGATAAAATGAAATATTATTTTTTAGTGCCCATAATTTAAAACGAGCGACTAATAATTGCATTGTATCTATTTTCCGCTATAAGAAAAGATTTTTTTGACAAAAAAGCGAAAAAATATACAATCACCCGTGTACGTAGCTTATTTATCTTATCTTCTTCTTTTATGAACACAAAAGGTCTTATTGGTATAGTTCTTCTTTTTGTTACTACTCAGGCTTTTGCTGCGGTGGGTGATTACAAAGAAACTGTCTGTACTGCCGAGTATTTTACGGCAAATAATTGTAGTGCGTGTTTTGAGGGTACGGCTCTTACAAGTGGCGATCAGGTAAATGGTCTCTATGATACTTGGACCAATAAAAATGCCAATGAACAACTCATATATAAGGATGAACAAACTTTGCCAGAAATGGTTTCACTTTCAACCGGAACAGTATTTACTGCCAATCCTCTTGATCCTACCGCCTTTTGGAAATACGGAACCCAGGTAATCTGGACAGATAGTGCTACCGGAACCGGAAAACAAGAATTTATGCTCGATGCTGGAAAGTCTGTGAAATTTCTCGAAGCGGATCTCGGAGCCTCATATAGTCTTGTTTCCACCGATAAAGCAGAAGGAGAAATAGTAGGAGTCCTCAAGCTCCCAATCAGTTACCATAATGTTGATGCCGATGGAAATGAAGGAGGAAAAGAAACTCATATTGAGTGCGTATCGTATACTGCAAAAATTACCGCTACTGCCGCTGTTCCCGTTGAGATTGTAGAACCTACAGTTCCCGTACCGGAGAAAATGACAACCGTGAAAACCGGACCGGAATCCCTTATCCTTATGACTCTCGCTCTCCTCATTGCTGCCGGATTTATAGTGGTGAGAAATCGAAAAGCATAAGAAAAATGAAATAACTTCAATCTTCATATTCAAGCTGTACGTTTCCTTCGTTCATCGTACATGAGTACACCTTACTCCGGTATGTAGTTTTCATACGAATATTATCGTTCTTTCATTTTCCAATTCAGATTATTTTATCTAAAATAGATATAAAAAGGGCTCGAAAGAGCTCTTTTTATGTGTGAAAATTTCATTTTTTGCATTATTTAAAAAAATAGGATATGATAGAAGGGAAATATATTTATAACTTTCTATTTATGCGTAATTTCAGACTCTTCCTCTTTTCTTATACGACCCGTACGAGTATGGTTAAGTATTTTCAGGCAGAAAAATCCGGAAAGATAACACTGGAAGAATTGGCTGGTATAGACAAGAATGTCTCAAATATTATCAATGAAACAAAAACTTCATTGAAGACTATTAAAAATACTCCCAATGTAGCCGATTGAGTGGAGCTTGATAAACTTGATCGTCTTCTGGCACAGACTAAAGACAATTCCTCTGAAAAAGAGAAGATTCTTAGTCTCATTAGTGCTTCCCTGAAGGATCCTAAGGTTTCAGACATAGATAAGAAATCTTTGAACAATTTAAAAATCAAATACGAAAAAAACTATACTGTGGCGGAGGTTAAAAAAGAAGAGGTTGCCAGTGTTGTCAAAACCGAAACGAAACAAAAGGTTACCGAAGTAAAAAAAACGGTACATACCGCCGTTTTTAAAAAAATTATTAGAGCACCCTCCGATCTTCTTGTAAATGGAGACGAAATTAATGATAAAGATCCAGCAAAATCTCTTGAGGCACGCATTCGTTTTCTCTCTAACCTCGACCACGGTAACGAGGGATTCTATAGTCCAAAAGTGGAGAAAACCAATAAAATTTGGGGATCTGGAAATCAGAAGTATATTCTATGAGAAATGCAGGCATATCAAGTATTTAAACGAGAAATTTACAATGGAAAAGATCTGACGAACCTTCTTAACAGGTTCCATGTTGCAGAGGACTGGTCTACCGAATCCGCGAGAAATAAGATGAATGAAGATCTTCAAAAAAACTTGATATCCAGAGCAGATATGATTGCTACTCTTGGGGGTATAGTTCTCCAGAATCCTGATGCTCGTAGTGGTCTTGTTTCTGTCATCCGTTGAACGGAACAGCAATATCTCGATGAAATTATGCAGAATCGAGAGGCTCTATCGAAAATTAAAACGGCAATTGATGCGGATACAAGTGGCTGACTTCTTGACAAGATTCTCGCCATCGGGTTAGGATGATTTGTTAAACTTCCGCTCTGACTTATGCGTGTTGCTATTGAGAAGCGAGAAATGGACGTCGGACAAAAGGAGAAAAAAGATGAAAAAGCTTCGGAAAAAACAAGTGGATCAAACACAGAAGTCAAGGGTGGACATCCCATTTCCACGCTTCTTTTCGCAAATGACAGCCATAATAAAAACATTACATTAAAGGCACGTATTTTAGAACTGGTAGTGGAAGCAAATATCGATGATCGAGAGAGTCTTATTATAAAAAGTACACAAGATCATATTAAAAGCGTAGACACTTTCGCTCAGGAAGGGAAGATAATCACTGTTCCGAAAGATATGAATCTTTCGTCTTATGCACACGGTCTTATAGAGTATTACAATATTAATAAACTCTACGATAAAGGTACTCTTTCAGAAAATTACTATAATGCTCTCACTGATGCGATTGCTCGTGATCACATGATTGATCTTGCAAATAAAAATCTCGGATGGGGACTGAAATGAGGTCAATTTGGAGTGAGCTTCCTCGGTCCATTCGTAGGGGTGACTTTTGAACACATAGGGACAGAGATAAAAAAAGTAAAAGATGCCGGTGGTGCGATAGCAGGAGAACGAATGGCAAACAAAAAAATGATGGGAACCGCTCAAGAAATCGGAATCACAGAAACAATCGATAAAGAATCCGGAAACAGAACGTACGTGCTTCCGTATCCTTTGATGAAGCCTCTCTCTGAAGATGTAAAGAATCTTATGCAGACAGGAGTGGAGATACAAGAAATGGGAGGAAATGTTATCATTATATCAAAAACTCCATTGAGTTTTATGAAAACGAGTGGATTCGATTCGGATGGTAATATCGAAGAAACATTGGTGGTTACAAATCAGAACAAAGAGGATGCCTCGATACTAAAAACTCCTACCGAACAAGAAAAGGCAGATGTTCGTGAAGTGCGAAATATAACTTTCCCAAAAGCGCTTGCCGGTTCGATCTATATGATGAGTCGTCATAAAGGAGGAAAAGATGCAGCTATGAATATAAAATTGGAATCACTGTTTAAGACATTCGAAACTATGCTTCAACAGACGGGAAACATGGATTATGAGGAGGCTTATACTACGCTTATTGCCATGTCGAAAAAAAGTAGCGTTGCGAAACAACTGCTCACATTTATAAATAAGGATTGATCTAATAAAAAAGAAGTGCTCCAAGCTATCAATACCTATACATACGGAGGAGTGGGAAAAAATACGAAACAAAGCATGGATCAGAAACATTACCGAAAAAATCGTGTAGGTACACTGGGTGCGGAAAATAGGTTTTCTCAAGAAAGCATAAATACCGGTGCTGAAGCGTTCTTTGTTCGGGAATCAATCCATACTCCCAAGAAAATAAGCGATATTCTTCCATGACAGGCTTTCGGAGTGGATATATTTGCAACCCCATCCGATGGAAAACATCGTATCGATAAGTTCGATGGATCAGTTGAGGTGGGAGGAAGTCTCTATATTGATGGAGTGAACGGTGCCATTATGAACGGTAGCCAAAAAAACTTCATCATACAAAATCATAAATCCGAGATACAAAAGAACTTACAGGAGCTCAATCGATACTTGAATAACGATGCGCTGAAACTTACAGAAGAAGAATATGTAGATATGCTCCAAACAGGAAAAGATCCGGCCAAACTCATACAGGCGGGATATGAAATGACAAAAAAACCTCGCTTTTTTGAGGCACGTGCCATGATTAACGGGAATGTGTGTATGAATAAAGTTCAGGGAATAGCATTTCCTGCCTTTAAAAATATTCCTTCTCCTGTAGTGCCTCAGTATGCAAGTACCGCAACAGGAACGGTGAATAACATAGTGGCGGTTACATGGCAAGTCGATCCATATATACCACTTAATGCGAATGCTGGTGCCGGTGGTGCAGGAGGAGCTCCAGGAGCTCCGGCCGCTAATACCGCCGGAAATGCCGGTATTGCAAATGGGGTTATAAATCCTATTACCTGATTGCCATTCTAATAATTCCATTAATCTTCATAGTACTTATGAATAAAATATTTATTATTGTTTTTATAGTATTCTTTCTCGTTTTCTGAAGTATGTATTATTTTTTGCATATCTGAGAATCTCCCCTCTGAGATGAAACGAACTATAAAAAAGGTGATACCGCTACGATGTCATGATCAGAAAAGAATATCGAATTTCCAATTTTTTAGCCTAAAAACAGGAGAGAATGGGCTATTTGATTTGACAAAAAAATTATTTATGTAATATAGAATATCTGTGTCAATTATTATATAATCGCATGTTATATATGAAATGTGTTCTTTCTAATAAGATGAAAAAAATAAATAGATTGCTTCTATTGACTGTTTTTTCAGTTTTTCTCCCTCAAGCAACGTATGCCACTCTGGTAAACGAATCTTGTACAACAGGTATATATGCGAGTGATTATGCACTCACTCCTTCCTGTAGTAGTTGTGGGTATATTTCACGTTTCTATATCAATACCGTATTTGATACTTGGGATTGGTATCATAATTTGGATGGCGCGGAAAAAATGATATCCGGTTCGAGTTTCTGAAATATCGTTGCCTTGAATGGGTCGAATTTAACCGTCGGACAACAACCTTTTTTGACGTCCAATACTTTTCCTGCAGGAGTCGGAACAAACGGAAGAAATGAAGCACTGGTGTTTGTCGGTAAAAATTTGCGCTTTTCTACTCCGGTAGCAACGAGAGCTACTCCGATTGGACAAGTGGAATATACGGTTCGATCAGCCAATGTCATACCAAACGGTAATTTTTCCGCGACCGTTCCATGGTCATATAATCTTGGTTCCGAAGTGGTAGATATAAACGGCGTAACTAATATGAATGCAAATCTTATTAATCTGGGAGTTTCAACAAAGAGCATTGATACGGCAAATGTTATCGCACATAAACAGTGTTATGTCTTTCTCGGTGCGTGGTGCGGAGATGGAGTCCTCGATGCGGGGAATGAAACTTGTGATTTTGCCGATACGACCCAAACTTGATGGGGGGTGAATGGATGTAACGCGTCTTGTCAGGCTATACCAGGCGGTGGGGGAGGTGTTTCTTGTGTCCCATGAACAACTGTCTGAGTACAAGCTTCTTCTATAACTGTGGCTACTGCCGGACTCTGTCCCGTAGGTCAAGCGGTTGGAGGATTTGCTTCCGTAGCGGTAGGTCTTACGACAAATTATACTTGGTCTTGTAACGGATCTCCTGTCGGCGGTGCTTGTGCTGCAAGCTATACTTCCGGTGGTGGTGGCGGATGAGGATGAGGAGGTGGTGGTGGCGGATGAGGATGAGGAGGTGGAACACCACCCCCTTCCGGATGATCTCTCACTATTCCTGGTTCTAGCAGTTATTGCGGAAACGGTGCTGTGGAGCGACCGAATGCCGCAGGTCAATATGAGAACTGCGATACTACTGCCGCATGGTGCGTGAGCTGTAATATCGCATCGACGAATCCCGGTTCTACTCTCCCCGGACAACTTACCATAACAACTCCAGGAAGTTCCTCAATAGGCATTAATTCGTATAAACTTATAATCGGTAATCAAGTTCCTGTTTTTTCAGTCGGCGATGTAGTTCGTTTTGAAACGAATAATCCGATGTATTTGGACGGCATTCCGGCTACCGTTACGAATCATTCTTCTCTTATCGGTGGTACAACCGTATCAAAGGCTATCAATAATGTCGGAGTAGGAGGAGCCATTCGTTTTAAAACAAGTGAAGTTGCCGAAGTGCGTGACGGATCCGGAAATATCATCGTTCCATGGACCATTACCTATAGGGAAGATATCTATCCGTCATCCACCATTCTCTTCCAATGATCGGAACTTCAGGGATTTGAAGGGGATACGAGTAGTATCATAGGAAGTTATGAGGATACCATTACGGCAAATCCTACTTATAGAGGACAGGGAATGTATGCAAGCCTTCAGTATTTGGAGTCTCCGTTCAATATTCGTGTTTCGCTTCCGATTATATCAAATACTGCGGGGTGAAGTGCTTTTATCGGCAGTGCTCTCGGGAATAGTGTGAATACCGTAGTACAGACTTTCTTCAATAATCTTCGAAGTGGAAACTTTACGACCAGTACCGTGAATATAGCGTCATCCTATGCACTTTCCAGTGCCACGAACAGCGTATCTAACGACAATATGCTTTCTCAAACCATCACATCGGGAAGTACCGCAGAAATATGAAAAATCACACAATCATCGCTAAATACCTCTGGAATATATACCAGTACCAGTATCGCTTCCGAGACCGAAATCGACTCGAAGTCAACTCAGTTGAGCGATGCTATGAATATTCGAGTATTTAGAGACGGAGATGTCTCTGTTGATGGAAATCTCGATCTTACCGGTGTTAAAACAGTCATCGTGGAAAATGGGAATCTCATCATAAACAACAATATTCGCTACGCCGATAGTGCTTCAAGTTTTGCATGGATTGTCAAAAACGGAAACGTTATCATCGCCGATACCGTGCAAGAGATTGCCGGGGTCTATGTTACTCTTGCCGGTTCTATAACAAGCAATAATATCAGTACTCCGAACCGACTCACCGTAGACGGAAGTCTCTATGGAAACACCTCCGACTTAGTAAATAACCGTTCGTATGTTCGCGGACAGGCAGGATATAGTGCTCTCAATGTCGGAGTGGTGGTGAATTATTCTAACAGATCCATTATATTTCCACCACCGTTTCTCGCAAGATTCCTGGAACAATACTCCCTTCAGAGAGTGGCACGATAAAAAAGTTTGACAAATTACTGAAATAAAATATAACTAACGAAGTTACAGTATTTTCTAATTTTACAGAGATATGCCCAATCACTTACACGAGCCTACTGATGTATTGACTCACGAGCAGGATGTTCAGAAGAATCTATCAGACAGTAATTTTGTGCAGATTACCACCGATCAAGCATTGCGATATCTTAATCAGATCGGAATTACTTCTCTCGATATTCAAGATATTCTCGATAAAAAAATAAATGAGAAGCAGGAGACTGTACGAAATAGGGTAAATATTCTTCTCGCCGATGCCATTGAATTGCCTGCCGAACAAACCATTCAGAGAAATTTGGCGGATCATAATTTCGTGCAGAAAATAATTTCTCAGGCATCGGGGTACCTCAAAGATATCGGTATAACATCGAACGATATTCAGAATGTTCTCGAGAGGAATACAAAGAAGGATACATCAAAAAATGTTTGCTCGGTGGTTTAATCCCTTCCAAGGAAGAATAACTTTATCTGGTACGGAATATGGAAAAGTTGCATCATGGAAATCCGTATTGCGATCCAGTTACAGGAAACCCTATAGGATGACAAGGATCCATTTCAGATTAATTCTGAAATGGATTTTTTTAAGCCACCTCACCTTTCAATACCCACCGATCCATCTCAGTGATTTTCACGGTCACGAGGTCCCCGATTTTTATATTTTCGTTCGCATTGATATATACCTCCTTGAAATTTCTCGTGCGTCCGATAAGCTGTTCGTCTTTCCCTTTCTCGGATATGAGGATTTCCTCTGTCTTTCCGAGCATAAGCTCGTTGCGACGTTGCACAGATTGGTAGAGGAGGGTATTGAGTACATCCCACCGTCTCGCTTTTTCTTTCATGGAAACGGTATCTTCCAGAGTATCGGTTGCACGGGTTCATCGTCTCGGTGAGTATCGTGCTATAAAGGCGAAATCAAAATCGCAGATCTCAAAAGCCCGGACAGTCTCCTGAAATTGTTCTTCTGTTTCCCCCGGGAATCCTACGATAATATCGGTCGATATGGAGAAAAGCGGATCACGAGATCGAAGATACTCGATCTGAAGCCGAAAATCCTCGAAAGTATGCTTTCTGTTCATATTTTGGAGCACTTCATCCGATCCGGATTGCAGAGCGAGATGGAGATAGTGACACATCGCAGGAAGTTCGAAATGAGCCGAGAGAATATCTCGCGTCATATCATGAGGATTGCTGGAAGTGAAACGTATGCGATCGAGTCCTTTGATGGGGTTAATCGTGTTGAGAAGCTCTCGAAAAGGAGTTTTATATTCCCCTCCTTGAGGGGTGTTCGCAGGACGGGGTGGAGTCAAATTCATCCATTTCAATTCTTCACTGTTCCAGAGTTTTTTTCGAGTTTCTTTTCCATAACTGTTCACATTCTGTCCGAGGAGGGTTATCTCTTTTGTTCCACTTGCCGCACACTCTTCGATTTCTCTCAGAATATCCTTTTGCGGTCGTGATTTTTCACGCCCCCTCGTATAGGGAACGATACAAAAACTACAGAAATTATCGCATCCCGTTTGTATGATGATATTGGCAGACCCGGGATTATCCTGAGATTGCTTCACTTGGAGGTATTCATTCCACTTCGCGTCATTTCCAATTTCCATTCCCTTTATGAGAGAGAGTATCTTGGTAAGGTAGTGAATCTCCTCGATTCGAAGAGTGAAATCAATAGTGTCGGTGACCCCGAAGATTTTATCGTCGCTGTTGAAGAGAGAGTTTTCGTTATGAATGAGCTCGATGTTTTTTACCGCCTTTCTTTTTCGCTCGCTTTCATAAAACCTCCCATGAAGCCCTGTTTTTCGAACCATACAGCCGGTGATACCGACTATAAGCGTTTTATTTTGTTTGAGAGCGAGAGCTCGAGCATCCCGAATGTATCCGTACACGCGATCCTCTCACTTCTGTCTCACCGAGCAGGTATTGAGTATGAGTATATCGGCTTCACCGCACTCCAGTACTTTTCGGAGTCCTGATTGCAAGAGTATCATATTGATTTTTTCCGAATCGGCATAGTTCATCTGACAACCAAAGGTTTTGAGAAGGTAGTTCATGTTGTTTATATGAAATAAGAAAAATTACAGGTATTGAGTATATGGAAAAATAATAAAAGACAAATGTATACGAAAAAACGGATTTATACATTTGAATTTCCTCTGTTTTCCCGTATAATTCTCGCGAATTATCTTTTTACGGTATTTTTATGTGTCTTTTTTGTTCCATTATCGCTCATGAAATTCCTTCCACTCCCGTGTATGAAGACGAAAACTATATAGTGATCGATGATTTGCACCCGAAAGCCCGTATTCATATGCTCCTCATACCGAAGAGACATATTCCTACTATTTCTCTGATGACTGATTCTGATCGGGATACGATTGGATGACTGTTTCTTCTCGCTCGTAATCTCGTTCATAGGATGAATATCCCGTGATACAAACTTCAATTCAATGTCGGAAAGGAAGGGGGACAGGAGATAATGCATGTGCATCTTCATTTCCTTGCAGACTAAAATATAAAATAACTTCAATCTTCGCATTCAAACTTTACGTTCCTCACTCATCGTACACCAGTACGCTTCGCTTCAGTACGCAGTTTTCATACGAATATTATCGTTCTTTTATATTTTTATGAAAATGATGATGTATCAAACTTTTTAAATAACTTCAATTCTTAATTATCATTTTTATGCCAGATATTTCTTCTCTTTCGAAAAATAAAATCATATTTTTTGCTGTAACGGGCGTTATGCTGCTCGCACTTATCATAGGTATATCTCTGCTCGGTTCCGCACCGTCAAAAATTCAAACTCAAGCTCCGAAAGAGCTTACCGTTTGGGTGGTGGGGGATGAAAGTGCCGGTTTTTCCGATATCATCACGGGATTCAAGAATCGCTATCCGGACTATAAAAACACCGATGTAAAAGTGACGAAATTCGGTAATTATGTCGATTATGAAAAAACTCTCCTCACCGTTCTCGGGGACGGAAATTCTCCGGATATATTCGTGGTAAACAGCAGTGACGGCGGACTCTTGGAATCGAAGATACTCGCTATCCCGTCAAGTATCGTTAACCCCGATGATTTCTCGAAAAATTTCAATAAAGTATTTGACGATTTGGTGATTGAAAATAAAGAAAAAGATACTTCCGGAGCGGATAAAACAGTATCTTGAATCAAGGGTATACCACTTGGATATCAGGCCATGGGTATTTTTTATAACTGGAAACTTGTTAAAACCGTTCCTCATCTTTGGAGTGAAATCGGAAGAAATAGCGTAAATGCCGATAATGCCGCTGAAGACGGAGAAACTCAGATGGTCGATGATTCTCGGGATTATGCCGATATGATGCTCTGATTGGATGGGAGATATATACCGGGAGCTTCGGATATCCTTTCGCTCTTCCTGCTTCAAAACAACATCCCTTCCTATGAAAAACTTACCGATGCAAATGCAAACAACGCCATTATGAGTTATTTTTCTTTTTCTGGAAAAACATCGGTGAGCACTCTCGCACACATAGAATCCACTATGAGAGATTTGAACTTGACCACCGTAGATATGTTTGTAAGAGGGAAGATAGCTATGGTAATCGGATTCCCTTCGTTGCTTCGGGAAATCGAATACGCTATCAAGCGGGCGGGAAGTGAGAATGTTCTTTCTTCCGTAGCCTTGCGAACATCGGAGATTCCTCAGACTTCTCTTGATCCGAAAGATGCCGTCAATCTCGGAGAATATAATTATTTTGCACTTTCAAAAACATCTCTCCATCCTCAGGCGGGATATTCTTTTCTTGCCTATCTCGCCAGTGGTGAGGCAGAAGAAAAATACCTCCAAAATTTCCCCATGTATCTTCCCGCTCAACGTTTGCGGGAGGAATCCAAGATGAGCGAATCCATAAGCAAAGAGTATACTCGGGTAAAATATCGCAGCTTTATGAATTCAGAAGTGAGTCTTCAGGCTTTTGGTAAGGGTTTGAAAAATGAATATGATTCGTATTTTATGCGGGTTCTCTGAAATATCCAAAAGACTCCCAAAGATATGCTCTTGGACGCTATAAAATATATTGATTGCAATAAAAAACACCTCATCGATGTAACGGCGTTGGACGAAGAGTGCAGGATAGAATAATTTCCATGAGTGGACAAATCTCTTGCATTCCACTCAAGATATACTACAATTTTCGTATTCACTCAATATCTCCTTATTTTCATATATTATGAGAACAAACAATAATCTTAATAAAACAAAATACCGCGGTTTCACCCTCGTCGAACTCATCGTCGTCATCTCCATCCTCGTCATCCTCGGTACCATCGCCTTCACCCAGTACGGATCCTTCCAAGGTTCCGCCCGAGACTCCGATAGAGTCACCACTCTCAAAAACATAGAAAAAGGTCTCGATGTATTTCAGGTCAAATCCGGAATCTATCCTCTCCCCGAAGGAGAAGTCTCCCAGGGAACCATCAACGGTTCCATCGAAGTCTACTCCTACAAGGGAATTATCGGAGACTATGTCTCCCGAGTCATCTCCATCAGCAAAACTCCTGCGGATCCTCTCTCCGCTTCCCATTACGTCTACGCTCTCTCCGGAGACAAGAAAACCTACCAAGTGGCAACGGTTATGGAGAATACTCAAGCATACACCCACCCCGTCCTTCGGACACCCCTCAAGAGGGGAATTCTTTCATTCTTTGAACGTGATATAAATCATTCCCCTCTTGAGGGGTTAGGGGGTGGATATCAATCAGAGATGGGGTGGATAATCCCCACCGCTTTTGCAACCCAAACCTCCTACCAAGCCCGAGTCAACGGTACCTATCCCGGATACATCAAATTCCAGAGCGGAGCAGAAGTATACATCGCCAATATCCCGAGTCTCATCTGGAGCAACTCCGGGGAAACCGTCAACCTTCTCTCCACCGGAACCTATTTCGTCGTGAACCGACAACAGAATCTTCCCTACAAGATTACGACAGATACGCAGATAGAAAACCAAACGGCAGACGTCCTCCTCCGATCCATCACCGGACAATCCAACGCCACTCTCACGGGAGTCAATGTCACCACCGTCGATACTCCCGAAGAAATAGCCCAGACTTTCACCGGACAAACCCTCGCAAGTTTCGCTGGAGTATCTGGTATGGGTACCGACTCTCCCTCAAACTCCCACGTCATCGTCATGGAGCGGGCGATTACCGGAAACACCACCACCGGAGGAACCTACATCTCCGTTTACCTCAACTGTTCCGAAACCACTCAGAGCTGATACACTATCCCTCCGCTTGCTCACGCAACCCAAACCACTCAAACCAAATCCATCACCAATGGTACCGGTTCCCTCACCGCCGATTGTACCGACGGAGTACTCGGCTACAACCCGGAAACCGTCTCTTGTACCACTCCCGGTTTCGTCGAATGACCGAATCTCACCTGTATCGCCGATGTCTGTGGCAGCACTATCGCCGATGCCAATGCTCACGCGAATCAAACGAGTCAAACCACTTCACAATCCTGGCACTACGATGCCAATCCCGGAATATGTACCTACGCCTGCAACCCGAACTTCACCCATAATACCGGATCCCAACTCTGCGAACCGAATAACTGTATCGCCGGAACCCAAACCCACAATACTCACACCTACTCCGTTCCACAACTCAATCACAGTCAAACCGGATCCGTCACTTCAACCCCCATTGCCATCACCAACGGAACCCAGACTTTCACTATGGTCTATGAGTGCGGTTTCTGAACCGCCACAGGTATAACCTCGGAAGTTGCCAACACCCCAATCTGCAACACGAACTTCCACTACGATACCGGAACCACCTCCTGTGTCTCCGATACCCAAACATTCACCTGTTCAGCCAAACCCGCCACCGGAACAACATGGAACTCCGTCTCCTCCTACTCCCAAACCTGGAACGGAGCAAGTTACACTCCAACCAACTCCGCCACTGCCTACAACGCCACTGGAGATACCACAAGCTGTCGCTACAAGTGCGACACCGGATACGTCTGGAACGCCACCAGTTCCCTCTGTGAAGTCAAACTCTATGTCGATGATGTTTTCTCCGCCTACACCTACACTTGAAACGGAGGAACGCAGACGATTAATAATGGGATTAATTTGAGTGGTGAAGGGGGGATGGTGTGGACGAAAGAGCGCACAGGACTTGGACAAAGCCATGCTTTACTTAACACCGTCCAAGGTAATGCAAAATTATTAAAAACAGACTCTGTAAACGCAGCAGCAAACGGCTATGGAATGAACTTTTTTAATACTGGATATAGTCTGGATGCCGATACATTATATAATAGAAATACTTCGACTTATGTCTCCTGGACCTTTCGTAAGGCACCGAAGTTCTTCGATGTTGTTCAATTTAATCATATTAGCGGTGCAATTACAATCAATCATGCACTATGACAACTTCCCGGTATGGTTGTAATTAAGGATGTAAACAATGTTGATAATTGGTGGGTATATCATCGTTCAACAGGCAATGACTATTATCTGGTACTTAATCAAACAGCAGCAAAACAAAGTAGTCCGGGAATTTGGGGAACAACCACTTCGACGTTCACTATAGCAAATGGAGTACTCGGTAATAGTTCCTTTATTGCCTACATCTACGCCCACGACCCCGCACCGGATGGTATTATTCAGGCGGGGAGTTTTACGACGGATGCGAGTGGAAAGGCAACTGTTATGCTTGGATGGGAGCCACAATTCTCCATATATAAAAATAGCTCTAGTGTAGAGACATGGAGAATGATGGACTCAATGCGTGGTATGCCAAACAGCCCATCAGGCACCTCTCCTACAACACTGTTCCCAAACACATCCGCAGCTGAAAGTGCTTATGATAGATTTTGGGCGACCAGCACAGGATTTCATCTTGACAACGGAGCAGCAACCACTACCTATATTTACCTCGCCATCCGCCGTCCGAACAAACCACCGACGAGCGGGACACAGGTGTATAATTCATTGTCTTATGTTGGACCTGGAAACAATACTGTTCTTTATCCAACGGGATTTACTGCGGATATGGTGATTTCAAAAACCAGAAATCGTGGCGATCGAATGGTATGGTTCTCACGATTAACGGGAAAAAGTGTTTCTTTATCTCCGAATAATACTAATAGTGAACAGGCAACAGGAGCTGGGTCTTATTTGGACTTTTCAACAAATAATGGATATAAACTTGAATACTTGAGTGGTGGTGGCGATGGAACACTTAATGCGACAGATTCTACTTTTGTAACATATTCGTTCCGCCGCTCACCAGGGGTGTTTGATACGGTGGCATATACGGGGAATGGAACTGCTCATCGAGTACTCTCTCATAATTTAGGCGTACCACCAGAGTTGATGATTATTAAAAGTCGTAGCACTGCCGCTGATTGGGTTGTATATAGTGCACCTCTCGGTAACAATTATGGACTTTATTTAAATCAAACGCTAGGCACTAGCGGCATTGGAGCAGTTCCATGGTTTGATAATACGACACCAACCACAACAACATTTAACATAGATAATAATGGAGGTTCTTCTTTTGTTAATGCTGGAAATGCTTCACAAATCGCCTACCTCTTCGCCTCCTCCCCCAATATCTCCAAAGTCGGAAGCTACACTGGAAACGGAGGAACTCTCTCCGTCAATGCAGGATTTGACAGTACCGCTCGGTATATTCTCATCAAGCGCACCGATGTCGCAGGTGATTGGCTTGTCTGGGACTCTGTCCGAGGAATAGTTACCGGAAACGATCCGCACCTCTCCCTCAATACCACCGCTGCCGAGGTGACGAACGACGACTCGGTCGATCCCGATGCGACCGGATTCGCGGTCAATCAGGTCGCGGCAACCAATATCAATGTGACGGGTGGGACGTATATCTATCTGGCGATACATTAACCGAAGAAAAATTCGAAAAGTTTGCTTTTCTTAGAAAATTAATATAATTTCTATTATTAATTTTAATATTTAAGTTAATATTTATGCAAACTATTACTCAAAAAAAGACAAAAAATATCTCCATCTCTCTTTCTCATAGCGACCTCGTTTTGCTTGACAGTTTTTCCGAGAAAGAAAGATTGCCAAGAAGTAAATTAGTGAGTAATGCTCTTGATTTTTATATAAAAAATAAACTAAAAGATGAGATAGAAAGATGACTTCATGAGAGATATTCCGAATATAAAGAGATAAATGGCAATTTTACTTCCGTACAGTTTAGTTCTATTAAAATGTAGTATGTATAAAAAGTATGATATTATTTTTGTCGATCTCAATCCGAGAAAATGACATACCCAAGCGGGAGTGAGACCATGTGTTATTGTTCAAAATAATTTATTTAATACGGCAGCACCAACTGTTATAGTTATCCCGTTGACTACTGTTTTAAAGAACCCATTCCCCTCGGAATTTATCATCAAGAAAAGCAACAAGAATGGTTTGAGTGAAGACTCTCGATTTCTTTGAAGTCAGATTATAACAATTGACAAAGAATATATTACAAAAAAAATCGGAGTTTTGGAGTCAGATTATCATGGAGAACTAAAAAATGCACTGAGTATTACCCTTGATTTTGAAGATAATTTTTAATTTATCAAAGATAGACGGGATGTAAATCTCTTTTTGAAGCCTCTCTTTTTCGGATTAAGAGAAAAAGAACCAAAAAAAAGTTCATATTTCTTGCTTTTTGTTCTCAGATGTGCTACAATCGAAACAGATTTATTACTAATAAGCACCAATAATGCGTCTATTTTTCCAAACAAAAACATATTTTTTCTTTATTGCTACAGCCTTTCTTGTGGTATTCTCCTCTTTTTCTCCCCTCGCTTCGGCGTGCAATCTTTTTAACTGGGCGGATTGTACTTCCACTACCTCGGTGAATTATTGCAACAGCAACGATCCCGCTTCTGCCAGTTATTGCTCGCTCGATCGTGGTACCCAGATTGTAAGCGGAAATATTAATGATATTGAGAAAACCCGTAAATTCTCTCAATATATCCAGGATATTATCGCCTATCTCCTTATGTTCCTCGGAATCGTCGGAGTCATCTATATTATCTATGCCGGATTCAATGTTCTGACTGCAGGAGGGGATGAGGATAAGGTGAAGAAATCAAAAGCGACCATTTTTCATGTGATTATCGGACTTGTCATTATCTTCCTCGCTTATTCTATAGTGAAGTTCTTCATAGGATCGGGCGGAGTGGGAGGTGTTCTCAATAATGCTTTCAAACTTCCTTCTCTTATCGAGACGACGTATGCATATACCGATTATGACACCAATACTTTTGATAACTACAAGAAACAAATCGAGCTCCTCAGTTCTACTCTTGATCGTGAATATCAGGTAAATAATAAGATTACTGCGGGAACTCTTACAAATCTTGAGACTCTCGTGAGATCATCCATGGAGACATTTTCAGACTCCAATGACACTATTTTCAATACGAATCTTGCCGCTTCTCTTATCACCGCCATCGCACTCGTAAAAAAAGCTCCAGATTCCGACACCGCCATTGCCAATCTTGCAAAAAATCTCAATGAATACCTCACAAAGGTGAAAATAGGTCGTATCAAAGGGAAGATTATTGCGTCTCCAGGAACGGGGAACGCTCCACTGACGGTAACGCTTCGTGCCTCCGAAGTGGTGGATCCGTCAGGAGTAACCATTCCGAAGAGCAGTTATATTTGGTGGGTTCGATCCACTCTCTGACAACGGGCTATTCTTGGCACTGGACCGTCTCTTGCCTATACGTTCCCGGAGGAACGTACCTATACTGTTTTTCTCAATATCCTTTCGTCGAGTCGTAATAAAAATGGAAAAACAGATGTTCTTCCCTTTGATTCCTATACAAATATACACGTACTTCCAAAGCTTGGAAATATCTCCCTCGCTATCAATGGGATATATGTTTCCAATCTTGATAAGATAAAATTCACGCCGGCACAGGGTCGTCAGGGACTTCTTATAGATGCGACAGCATCCACTCCCGCCGCCGGAACGAGGTTTGTTTCCACCCGTTTTGAGTTTGGAAATGGAAATATCGCTCAGTATAATAATTCGCCGTCACTCGATCGTCAGATATACTCCAATGAAGGAATTTATAGGCTGAAGATGGAAGTAACTACCAATGAGAACCAAAAAGTTATCAAAGAAATAGAAATCGAAATTCGCGATCCCATCTCGAGTATTCGGTCCGATAAAATCAATGGATTTCCTCGAGATGAATTCCACTTCAGCGCTTCAAACTCCGCCGCTTTTTTGAATCTTGGATATTCCTGGCAGATTACCGAGCTTGAGAGCGAAAAATCGCTCTTCACTTCCAATCTCCAGAATATCTCCTACAAATTTCCGAGAACCGGGAAATATGCGGTAAAACTCAGAACCCTTGCATCCAATGGGAAAGAGGATTATGATACGCTCATTATTACTATCGAATGACGCGATCCCGTCGCATCTTTCGATACAAAATCCCTGAATGCAGAATCGCCAAACGTACTCCTCTTCGATGCGACAAAGAGTTATGATCCGGATAATCTTGACGGATGAAATTTGACCTATGCATGGATTATCGATGGAGTTCGCAGCGATCTTGCAAACCCAATTCGTAACGGTGCTATGGGAAGATATACTTTTGATACCATCGGTACGCACCATGTTACTCTGGAAGTATCCAATAAAGACGGAAAGACGGTTTCATCCAATAAAGATATTGCCGTCAACTCCCTTCTCTCCATTCGACTTATAACTTCTCCAAAAATCGTACAGGCAGGATCTTCCATTTCTTTGATTGCCGATTCCAGAGAGGCACAGACATTTGAGTGGCAATTTGGGGACGGCGAAACGGATACGAGCACGACAGGAAGAGTGAGTCATGTCTATAAAAAAGCGGGAACCTATTCCGTAAATCTGACCGTTCATGGACGTAACTCTGATAGCAACTCTATCTCTCGGAAGGTGTATGTAATGGATAGTACCAGTCCCTTTGCCATTATCACCCTCAAACGTGATAATGATGAAATCATGCCAACACCCGATGCTTGCGACGGAAAAGAGGCATTTGTGATTGACCGGGCAAGAGCCATAACTATGAGTGCGGAAAATAGCGTCAATACCGACGGAACCAGTCAGGGAATTGCCTATACTTGGAAATACGGAAACAGGAATTCATCCCAAAAGGACTTCAGTTACAAGTTTGATGAACTCGGATGTTTTCCTATCACTCTCAGTGTTCGCAGTCAAAAAACCGGTGCTCAGGATACCGCTCGAGCATACGTAAAAGTGGAAAACCTCTCTCCAAAACTCTCTTCTCTTTCCATCGTTTCCGATAGGATTGACACGGACCCGGTAATGGTGAACGTTACCGCAAACAACGCAGTGGATGAGGATGGTATTATTACTTCCTATATTTGGTATTACTATACCGAGGAAGATCCGGAACCGCAGGACTTTCGTATTACCCGGTCTCCAAAGACGGTATTTGTCCTTCCTCGCATTGGGGCAAAGTATTATTTCGCCGTCATTTTGGAGGATTCCAACGGTCTGAAAATAAATAGTGATGAGACGAGCACGGAGAGGTATTCTCTGACGCTTGTTTCTGATAATATCAATACTCCCATTATTGCCGTTAAAACTTCCGGTACGAGTATATCCGTAGATCAAAAAGTGGATTTTACCGTTTCAGCTAAAAATATCCTCTGAACTGACTTGGCAGACAAGGCAGAATATAAGTGGGACTATAATGGCGACGGGTTTTATGAAGAAACGACCAACACTCCGACAGCGAGTCACATATATGACAAACCGGGAAATTTCAATTTTAAGATAAAGGTTACCTATAAAGGGATTTCCAATACCAAGTATCAGGCCATTACCGTGAAAAATGAAATAGTGCCAAACCTTGAATATATCGCTATCGGGAAGAAATTTATATTTTTGAATACAACTAAAGGTCTCTATACCAAGGTAAAGTGGTCACTTTCCGGCACCACTTCGACTACGCCCGATTCTTTCACGTATGATTTTGGAGAGAATCCAGTTTCGGGAGAGGTGACTCTGGAGGTTTCCGATGGAACCAATACAAAAAGCGTATCTACCAGCCTTAGGAAAGATATCATCAATGCCCTGAAAATAAAAAAAGCTTCAGATAAGATTATCTATTTTTCCTACCCTTCTGCGGATGGCGACACTATTCATATCCGGGACGGTGCGGAGAAGTTGTACCTCTATCTTGGTGAATCCGTAGGAACTATCGGGAAATATGGAATCGATACGGATATAGCCGTAGACTCTAACTTGAACGGAGATCCTACTGACGATATCGACAATAAAGGAACGGATTCTTCTATAAACGGAAGCGTCTTCGTTTTGAAAAATTCCGATGTGACTGCCAAAGAAAAGACTATGAGGCTCAGTCTTTATGATTCGAACAATGCTATTATCGCTACAAAAGACGTTACGATAGTATATGATTTCGTTACATGAGTGAGTACGGAAAGTCTGTCCGGATCCCTTTCTGAGATGATATCAAAGGATATTTCCGAAACGGATAAGATTCATCTTGAAAAGCTTAAGGACCTTATTCGAGGCTCCAAGGAACAGGATCGTTTGAAAATGATGCAATACTTTTCACAGCTTCAAGAAACCTGGTTCGATACTCGTGAAAAAACAAAAACCATTATTGATTTTGAAACGTATATCGATATGAGTTCCGCTCTTGATATAAAAGAAAAAGAGTCTTTCTATTCTCTTCTTGAAGGGTTTCTCCTTTCCGATACACAAGTGAAGGATGATATAGGTTTGGCAACAAAAGTGCTTAAATCACTTATCCCAAAAACCAATTCTTCGTATGCACAGATTATGAAGAATATAGATGATATTATTTCTCATCCAACCAATACGGCCCTCAATAAGGAACTTGGGACATTTATTCTGGGTGCGATAAAAGATGATACGACCATCGAGGTAAAGGATAAAAATATTATCAAATCACAACTTCAGACCATTATTTACGGTGGACAGAACAATATCCCAGCAAATGCACCCGTCGTTGAAAGCAGCAATACTTCCTGGGGAATACTTGATTTTATTCTCGGGTTTGGGAAAATCCTCGGTTTTATTATCCTCGGTCTTCTTTTGATGATTCTCTCCGCTTTCGTATATTTTAAGGTACTGAATAAAGATGAAAATCTCGGATTTCAGGATTTTATCATAGATAAACTGTCCGGAAAAAAACCGAGTCAAAATCCCCTTTCTTCACTGACTTCTCTCGAGTCGATTGCTGTCCAGAAAGAAGAGAAGCCCCTATGAGACGTGCTTGCAAACATTGCACCCGATATTGAAACAAAGAGCATTCCGGAAATAGAAAGTGTTGAATCTTTCGCGATACCTCCTGTATCCTCGACAGAGAATACCACCATTCCAGACTGGCTCAAAGAATCCACAAGTATCGGTTCTCACGCTGATTCGGAAGATATTCCCCCTGCATCTGAAGATATTCCCCCTGAAGAAACATTACCCCAGATGCCGATAGTGTCGGATGTTCCCTATGAAACCCTCGATACCGCGAATACGGTTTCCGAAGAGAATATCTCCCCGGAAACCTCTCCCGAGCTTCCGGATTGGCTCAAAGGAATGGAAGCTACAAATGCAGTTTCACAAGACGTTTCCATCGAGAATCCGACAGAGGAGGAAATGATCTCAGAAGAACAAAAAACCTCCGGTATTGAACAAACGGACACTTCCGATGAAACTATGTCTGAACTCCCTGCTTGGATGCAGTGAGTCGATCAGGAATCTCTGAAGAAAGAGGTGGAAGAAGAGATAAAAAATACACCGACGGTGACAGCAACAGAAGATACATCTTCCTATGAAGATATACCGGATTGGCTTAAGGGTACGGCTGTTGCACCTGTGGTTTCAAGTAATGAACCAAAAGAAGATTCTCCGAATGCTTCGGAGACAGTGCCTTTTCTTGCAAAGAAAACCGAACCAAAACAAAAACAGAATGCGTCTCCTAAGAAGCAAGCTAAAACATCAACAGTAAAAGAAGAAAAAATAACTTCTTCAGAAAGCAAGGAAA
Source organism: Candidatus Altimarinota bacterium (assembly GCA_028713325.1). Taxonomy (GTDB): domain Bacteria; phylum Patescibacteriota; class Gracilibacteria; order BD1-5; family UBA2023; genus UBA1545. The sequence goes on from JAQTON010000001.1 coordinate 321,116, forward strand.
ATACTTCTTCCTCTCGACCAAAAAAGAAAAAACCGACACCGGTCGTCTCCGAGTGACCAGTAATTTCTGCGAATTCCGATGAGTTGCCGGATTGGCTCAAATAATACTTTTGTCATTGCGAGAAAGAGCGAATCATCCTTCAGAGGATGAAGCAATGACAAATTTTGTAACGTATAATTTCCCGTTCCTATGTCTGATACCAATAAAAACACATACACTTCTCCAAACGAAGATTCTACGTCCCCATCCGGAGGTCTCCTTGGTGAGATTTTATGAGCCTGAAAAACTCATTCTTCAGAGGCACCGGAAGTGGATCTTTTGTCTGATTTTATCTCGGAGACGAGAAAAGAAGAAAAGAAATCTTCTTCTCCTTCTCAAGAATGAATAAAGAAACCTCAGAAAAAATCGATGAATGCTCTTGCTTTTCTCCGAATGGTTTGAGCCATTCTTCTTGTTGCTTTCATCTTTTTCGGTGCATTCCTTGCGTATATAGTTTTCAATCCGGGTCAGGCGAGTTTTTTTATCTCTTTCGGCATTAATCCGGGAGATATAGCCCATCTGCTCAGACAGCTCGTCAGTGCGATATTCGGAGTGGTTACCTTTATTCTTTCCATCGTGTGGATAGTATATTTGTTCAAAGCTATCTTGACCAAAAAAGAATACAAGAAAAAGAAAACAATCTCCATCATCTTCTCGGTTTTTTTTGGAATTTTGCTTTTTTCCGAGATTACCCTCTGGGCTTTTTTGGTACAAAAGATCAATGCTACCGATTATGAAAATCCGAATGGGGGAGTGGTGGTATATGACAATGAAAAATTTATCTCCGAACGATTTAAGGGGAATGCTCAGATGAATAATTTCGATAATCTGATAGGACCATTGGAACTAAAATTCGATCTGAAGTCAGATGCGAATTTTGTCGGGAAGATAATGGATATTGAGAGTTATAAAATAGACTTTGACGGTGCAAAATGTCAGTGAAGAGATTCTTCTATCGTTGACGGAGTAAATGCCGAGCAAAGCATTATCTGTATTTTTGATCAAGCGAAGGTATTTAGGCCGACGGGAATCTATGAAGGATTGGATCGGGTCACTCATAAGCCAAAAACCATCTCCATGAACTTTCATACGATACAAATCGCTTGAGTGGTGGACGTGAAACAAACCAAAACTTCTATCACCTATGACGCTTCCCGTCTTACGAGTCTGGGGAAAATTAACTGGTACACAGAAAAAGGAGGCGATGCACCAGTGAGCACCAACGCCATTTTTTCCATAACTATGGAAAATGACGCACAGATTCTCTGCTTGAATATATCTTCCGGGACAAATTGCGATAAACTCTTTATCATCCCGAAAATATCAGATTCTAGCATCACGGCTAAGATAGTACATGAACAAGACAAAGAAAATCCATTCCTCTACTCCTTTCATCTGGAGGACAAGATTGTAAAAAACGGTGAAATTACCGGTTACAAATGGGTTATTAATGATAATACTATTTCAACAAAGGAAACGTGCACATATACTTTTTCGGAATACGGAGATGTTAGGGTGACATTGTTTTTGAATGATTCAACGGGGAATATTACAGAACTCCATGATAACTTCTCTATGCTCCATCCCCTGGAATTCACGAAAGGATCACATACGGAATCGCTTTTGAAAGTTACTGACACTTCTTTGAAATCTCTTCTCGACAATACCTATAGCAAGTCGCTCAGAGCCTACTATATCACCGACGTTGTCATTCCCATGAACGTACAGTTCGATGCAACGGATGTGAAAGTGGAAAACTATGGGTATGAACTCGTAAATGTGGAATGGGATTTTGACGGAGACAGTGTATTTGAAAAAACCGGAACCAAAGTTCGATATGAGCTCATAGAAGAAAAGCGTTATACTTTCGCAGTACGTTACACTTTTACCGATACGGAAAAAAACATCACCTCTCTCGTAGAAGAGAAGATAATTTTTGAACCGGCAAAGAAAGATATTGCCCTTGCTTTGAGCCTTACACAGGATTCCGAATATGCTCCAGCTACCGTTCATGTTGATGGTTCCGCAAGTATTCCGAAGACAGGAACGATTACGAAATTTATGTACGATTTCGGTGAAGGGAAATGACCCATAGAGGGTGATGCCATTCAAGATTATCGCTATAATTTTCCTGGAGAATACACTATCACATTTACGGTGGTACGGGATGACGGAGTCAAGGAATTTTCAACGAGAAAAATAGTGATTAAAGATGCTCCGAAACAGATTGCAGTGAACATGAGCGTATCATCCGGCATTGTCGGAAAACCGATAGATTTTGATACGAATGGTACGGTGGGTCAGATTGAAACATATTCCTGGGATTTCTGAGATGGGACTACTTCCGAGGAATCAAACCCTACGCATACCTATCAAGAAAAAGGAAAATACATCGTAAAAATTACCGTGACATATACCGACAGAACAGTACGATCAACCGACAGAGAAATAACGGTTGTTGAATAGGTTATAAAAAAATACCTCAGGAAATATTTCCTGAGGTATTTTTTTCTATTTACTTTTTTTATAACCTCTTGTTCTCGATTTCTTTTTGAATATTTTCGATGAAATTCACCAGTTTCACTTCGCTCTGTTCTTTGGTTTTGTAATTACGAACGGCGACACTTTTTTCGTTCATCTCTTTCTCTCCGACGACGAGGATATAGTTCGTGTGCGAAGTTTCCGCATTTCGGACTTTTTTGTTGAGCCCGTCATTGGAGTTGTCGAGTTCGGATCGAATTCCCGCTTTCTTGAGACTATCCTGCACCTCCTGAGCATACCCGAAAAAGTTCTCGGAAACGGGAACGACGACGGTCTGAACCGGAGCGAGCCAGAGCGGAAAGGTTCCGGCGAAGTGCTCAATCATGATTCCCATGAATCGCTCGAGAGATCCGGCAATCGCTCGGTGGATAACAACCGGTCGTTCCTTCTCGTTTTTTTCGTTGATAAACGAGAGATCGAATCGCTCCGGGAGATTAAAATCGCACTGAATCGTCGCAAGCTGCCACTGTCGTCCGATAGCGTCGCGGAACATGAAATCGAGTTTTGGTCCGTAGAACGCTGCTTCTCCTTCAATCCTTTTATAATTGAGACTGTTTGCTTTCGCTGCGTCTTCGAGGGCGTTCTCGGCGGTATTCCAAGCTTCGTCGGTTCCGAGATATTTAGATTTGTCCTCGCCTCTGACGGAGAGGGAAACCCAGTATCCTTCCATCATTCCCATGGTCGTGTAGAACTGCTTGATAATCGAGACAATCGTCGTTACTTCGTCCTTGATTTGTCCGACTCGGCAGAAGAGATGTCCGTCGTCCTGAGTGATGGAACGCACTCGGGTGAGTCCGGAGAGTTGTCCGGTTTTCTCGTCGCGGTACACGGTCGCGGGTTCGAAGTATCGGATCGGCATATCGCGGTAACTGAATTGGTTATCGGCGAATATCTGCATATGGTGCGGACAGTTCATCGGCTTCATGATGAATGCTTCGTCCTTTCCCTGAACCCGGAAGAGCTCGTCTCCGAATTTCGCCGCATGTCCGGAACACTCGTAGAGTGCTTCCTTCGCGATATGCGGAGTCCAAACGCGGTGGTATTCCTTGTCCGCGTGCATCTCCCAGAGGTAATCCTCGATTGCCTTGCGGATGATCATCCCCTTCGGCTGCATGAGCGGAAGTCCCGCCCCGATGAGCTCCGAAATCGTGAAGAGTTTGAGTTTCTTCCCGAGGATTCGGTGGTCCCGTTTCTTCGCTTCCTCGAACATTTTCAGGTGGTGTTCAAGTTCTTCTCGTGTCTCGAATGCAAGTGCGTAGATTCTCGTTAACATCTTGTTTTTTTCGCTTCCTTTCCAGTACGCTCCGGCGATTTTGTCGAGTTTGAAAGTATTCTCGTCGATCTCAATCGTCTTCTCCACATGAGGTCCGCGACACATATCCACAAATGCTTCCGCACCCTGCTGGCTTATATTCCGGTAGAATCCGATTTCAGTCTCTCCACCTGCTTTCAGGTCTCGAGCCATCTCGACTTTGTAGGGTTCACCCTTGCTTTCGAGGAACTTAATCGCCTCGTCCACGGGCATCGTGGAGTGCTCAAACTTCTGGTTTTGTTTGATGATATTCTTCATCTTCTTCTCGATATCTTTCAGAGCTGCTTCCTCGAACTTCACCTCACCGAAGTCGAAGTCGTAGTAGAAACCATTCTCGATATCGGGTCCGATGGCGAGTTTAACATCCGGATACAGAGACTTAACCGCCTGTGCCATGATATGGGCGAGGGAATGGCGAGTGGTGGAGATAGGGTAGGAGGACATAGTTCTAAAGTTAAAAGTTATAAAGTTCTAAGGTATGATTTTGTCCCCCTGACAAGGGGGATTAATGGGGTTTAGTAGTTTAGTGTCGGTTGCGGACAGAGGATTTGTCATTGCGAGCGTAGGCGAAACAATCCAGGTTAAATATATTTCTATTACTATTTAAAAATTAGAATTCGGAATTATGCTTACAATATCCGTATGAAATATAACTCTGTATTCAAAAGGTTGTTATTTCAACATAGTGCTTATCTGAATCAAGAGACATTTTAAAAACAAAACCTTTATCAGTATCTTTTGGTTGTAATATTCTATATAATCATGAAAGAGCTCCGTTGGTTTCATAAGAATCGCATCATTTTTCATCACATCGCATGAATATTGGATCATAAGCCTTTGATATGAGATTAAATACCGTTGGCTCAATATTTTTACATCATCATTTTTCATCACACACTAATTTCTTTAAAGGAATGCAAATTATTGTATGATCGGGCAGGAAAGAACTTTTTTTATAAATCTGTTCTAGTTCTAGATTTCTGGAATTTGTATTAATTTGATCAGAACTAGATTTTGGAATAATTACTCCAGTCAGTGATTGTCATTTTTCCTTTAACTGCCCTGATATTTCCTCTTTCTTACCTTCTTCTTTTTTCTTATCAATCTCTTTTCATTCCTCATATTTCTGTTTCTCAAGCTTAAATTTTTGTAATTCTAAGTCCTTATCACTTTTCATCTCTGTAACTTGTTTCTCCAATTCTCCTATTTTCTTTACATTTCCATCATTCCAATCCACCGAACAGCTCGTGAGGAGGAGTGAGGAGAGGAGTGTGAGGGCGAGGTAGTGTTTCATATGGGGGTGGGGGTAAAAAGGTAAAAAGGTGATTTCGTCACCCTGAATTTATTTCAGGGTCTTCCTATTTTTTATGAGGTTATATCCTCGTACAAATCTTTCCATTCTGGATTCTTCGCTTCAATCAAATTAATCTTCCAATCCCGATGCCAATTCTTCAATTGTTTTTCTCGTTCAATTGCATGAATGATATTATCGAATACTTCGTAATATACAAGATGTTTGCAATTATACCGAGTAGTAAAACATTTTGGATCGACAGTATTTTTATGTTCCCAGATTCGTTTTGTTATATCGGAAGTAACTCCGATATAAAGAGTTCATCTTTTCTCATTGCTGGTAATATAGATATACCCTGACATAAGTTCTTAATAAGGAAGTGGAAGATTCTGAAACGAGTTCAGAATGACGGATTATCTTTATTTTTCTGCAACGCAGGCATTGTACTTTTTATCTTAAGAGTCAGACTATCTTCATCTGCTCTATTTCCGATAAGCTGTATGGTTTTGTGAAGTTCTGCAAGTCTTTTTTCATTGAATGCATATCCTTGGACAAGATACTCTTTGAGTCGAGCCGTTGCCCACTGGCGAAATTTCGTTGCTCGGATGGAGTTGATTCTGTATCCAACCGAGAGAATCATATCCAGATTATAGTGCTGTACCTGATATACTTTTCCATCTTCGGCAGTATGTGCAAATTTTGCACATACTCGATTTTTCGCAAGTTCTTCAGTTTTGAGAATGTTGCGGATATGCTTTGTCACAACGGTTCTATCAATGTCAAAAAATTCCGCAATCTGTGCTTGGCTTGCCCATATAGTCTCCTGTCAGCTATCCAAAAATAGATCCACTTTATCGTCGTAGATAATTATTTTATTAGTAGTAACTTTATAGGACATGAGAGGAAAGATTAGAATTTTTTCTAAAAAACTCCCGCCTTTTTCGAGGCGGGAGTTTCGTTTTTGGTTCAAAACAAAAATACCTACCCGATGGGGGAGTGAGAGAGAGCCGTGAGGGTGTTAAGTCGTGCGACCATAACGATGGGTTGGTGAGGAGATTTATGAGAAGTATTGTATGAAAAAGAAAAAGAAAATCAAATAAAAAAATCCCGGGGCGTTCGATGTGCAAATTCCTGCTAAAAACTTTTGACAAATATTTTGAAAAATCTATACTCTCCACGTCATTTCCCGCTAACTAACCCGTATCGGGCAGTTTGGTGAAGGGGAGACAAATACTTTTGGGAGGTAATGATGGACAAGCGTGGCAGTCGTGGCAGTTTTCCCTTCAAAAAGAGGCATGTGAAAAGCGGGCAGACTGCCTGCTACAATGCCCGTGATTTGCGAATGGCATTGATAAGGAATTGCAACAAGATATCCGTTGTGATAGCCGAAATCCTTGTCGCTATCAAGGTGCAAAAAAAAAGAATCGCTGCGAAAGTGATCAATTGGTTGCATGATACGGCAAAAAATTACGAGCAAGCGAAAGAAGTACTGAAACTCGTTGCACCATAAGTCCTCCCAAGAGGCAAAAAAGGCGGAATCCCACGGGAGTCCGCCTTTAATTTATATTTTCTTCACCGAAGAGATATTATGGAATGAAGACACCTCTCTCATCCTCTCCTTTGAGCTTCTGGAGTTCGCTTTCCCATTTCTCGCAAGTATTCACTCCTTGTTTTTCCCCGAGAATTTTCTCGCATCCGATAAGGGGTTCCGTCGCACCGAAATCGTCTCCGTATTGATAGAGTGCTTGGCGTTGCATCGGAGAACCGTCCTTCGCGTAGGTATCGGTAACCCGTATCCAGAGACAGGCATCCTTGACGGGGCTGTAGAAAATCCCCCCGATACTGAAAACCCCAAGGTCTGTATACTTTTTCCCGAGTGAATCTATCCTTTTTTCGATATCGGAAGTGAGTGCTCCGCAGCGGGTACGTTTTTCGAAGAGCATCATACCGGTGGAAGTGCTGGTTTTGAGTTCGGTGATTTGTTTTTCAAGATCGGTGATTTTCTGTTCCGTCGAATCATTCCAATCAATCGAACAGGAAGCGAGGAATAAGGTAAAAGCAAGAGCAATAATGAAAATATTTTTCATACAGGGAATAGTGAAAAAATAAAATTTTATTTGATGAATATCGCTGCCAGAAATCAGAGAGTTCCGAGACCAAACCCGATTTTTGATCAAAGATTAGGGGTTTCTCCCGTGAAATAATAGATGATGAAGGGCTCAAGGATGAGGATTGCTGTGATGGAAACGATATAGATGAGCCAGAGGTTTTGCATATATTTATACCCGAGATAGTATCCATATAGGAGAAAAATCCCCGCGATACACATAAGAACGATGAGAGGAACGGTATTTTTCCCTTTTATGAAAAGTACTTCCGAAGTAACGGCGAGAAATTCGCCGAGAAATATGAGGAAGAGTGCGAAAAATTGCATGATACTTTATATTTTTAAAATGTAAAAAGTTTCGTATACCATTCCATAATCGGCGTATACCAGAAAAGAGAAACATACAGTCAGAGTGCGAGATAGGGACCGAAAGGAACTTCGGTATTTCGGTTGCGATTAAAGAGGAGGATAATAATCCCGATGATACTTCCCGCGAAGTACGCAAGGAGAAGTCCAAGTGCCGCAATTTTCGCTCCCGCTACAAGCCCCATAAAGAGGGCGATTCGGAGATCTCCCCCGCCCATCCATTTTCCTTTTGAGGCAAAAATTTGAATATAGAAAAAAGCAAATATCCCGAACGCTCCAAGTGAGGCATTGATGAGGGGGATATTAAGTATGTCATTATCGAATGGGAGAAAGTGGTCAAACAGAGGAATATGTATCCCGATTGATGCGATGAAGAGAAGGATGAAGAGAAGGATATTTGCCGATATAAGCACCTCGTCGGGTATCTCCATAAAGAGGATGTCATAGAAAACGAATACGATTGTCACAAAAGCGACAATGAGAAAAAATCCAAGTTTCATCATCTCTGTGTAAGATCCGGAAAAAAGAAGAGTTTGGTCTATGAGTGCATATCCGGAGAGCATAAAAAGAAGCCCGGTCGTGAATTCGAGAAGTGGATAGATAGGGGAGATTTTCTCTTTGCAGAATCGACACTTCCCCCTGAGAAAGACATACGAAAATATAGGGAAGAGATCGAGCGTCCCGAGAGTATGTCGGCACTTCGGACAATGACTTCGTCCGGTTGCGATTCCCCCTTCCCCGCTCCTGATACGCCAGATAAGCACGGAAGCGAAACTTCCGAACAGAGTTCCGAAGATGAAGAGGGAAGTAAGGAAAAATGGGGTCATAGAAAAAGGTTAGATATATTGACTCATGCAAATCTGGTTGATTCATCGAATCTCCGCAAGTATTTCCGAATTGAGTTCCCGGAGTTTTACAAATGCCTGAATCGAATAGGAATCGATATTTTTATAAATTTTGCGAAAAATAATACTCTCTTTGGTCTCGTTTCTTTTCCATCCTGCCCCATGAATCTTCAGAAGCTTCATAACAAAGAGCTCTTTCGCCTTCTCACTCGATTCTTTGTTGCTGAAAAAAGGGAGAAGCGTCACATAATCGGTATAGATTTGTCCGTGAGGGCTTCCTGCTGGACAGAAAAGGGATATGGACTGCACACAGAGGAGCGAACAGAGGATGGAAATATAATCCAATTCTTCCGTTCGGATGGTGTGTTTGACACTGCTCTGCTCCAAGGTATTTCTGGATCCCTTAGTTGAGATAACACACTGTATCACGCTCCCGTGATCGACGGAGGCAATCTGTTTCTTTTTCTTGACCCATGCCCGTATTTTTCCGAAGTCTCTCGTGAAGAGTTCATGGAGTTCCTCTCCGTCTCGGATAGGAATCTTTTTGAGGAGGATGGCTTCGGTAGTGAACACGAATTACAGATTACGAATTACTCATTTTATGAATCCACCATCATTTTTTTTGGAGGATAATTTATTATCTCACTATTACTTTTCCGTCAGATACCTCGAAATTCACCGTATATACTCCCGTATCGGTTGCGGCGATGATGGTTCCGTCCTTCGGTACGGTAATAGAACCTATTTTCCCTTCTACAAACTCGATTTGTCCGATATATTTAATGGCACTGACATCCCTATAATTCTTATTATCCGGTTCAAAAACCCAGACTCTATTTCCGAGAACGAGATACAGATAGTTGAGGTTCGGAGCATTGAAAAAGCTCGGAATGCTTCCGTCATCGAGGGTATAATTTTCCGGGAGATTATTGATTCGGATAGAACGCTTGGTGTAGCTTGGAAGTCCGAAAATCTTGTCGATAGTGAGATCTTCCTTTAGGATATAGAATCCTCCGTCGATACCGAAAGTGAGGATGGTATGGTTTTTCGTGTCGGCTGCCTCAAAAACGTCCGTTTTGGAAGCGAAACCATTGATCCCCGGTTTATGTTTATAGAGTTGTTTTCCGTCCTCCGCGAGGATATAGAGATTGGAGTTGAAGAACTTGATAACCCTTCCCTTTTCCCAAGTTTTCTGTCCTTCCACATTCACGTAGCTGAATTCTCCTTTATAGAAACGGAGAAGTCGGTCTGTTTTGGTAAATATATAGATGTATCCGTCCGAACTTATGTCCGATGAAATAGCCTCTTCTCCATCCGGGTATGCGTATTTCTGCACCTCTCCTCCTTTTACGTAAGGACCGATAAGGGAAGATTTTCCGACAAAATAGAGTTTTTTGCTGAGCTCAAATATTCCATTTACCTGGAAATCATTTCCTTCAAAGAGGTATTCCGAAGGGGAAGTTTTCGGGTCAAATGATTCCACTCCGTTTATTTGTTTTTTGAGAATGGAGATATCCGAGAGAAGTTTTTTTACATCATTCAAAAAAACCTGTTTTTTACGAACCTCGAAGATGATATCTTCCGCTTTTTTGATATTTGCATTGAAGACTTCCCGATTTCCCATGTCTTTGTTGGATTTTTCAATGATGAGCTGTGCCTCGATGAGTTTGTTTTTGTACTCCTCCGGTATGGTGGTGTTCGCTTTCTGGATAAAAATCGAGGAGAGTATAAAATAGAGAAGTCAGACACAAACAATCACTCCAAGTCCAAATAATCCGGATCTGAAATATTTATTATTACCATCGATTCGTTTTTTTATTTCTGCTACGAGACGAATTACCTGCTCATTTTTTTTGCAAGCATCATATGCAGACTTTCCTTGTTTTTTTACCAGAGAGAGAGCTTTTTCCAAGGAAGTTGTATCCCATGTAAAAGTGGATTTTTTTGCAAGCTTTTCTGGATTATAAAGGAGGATTAAATCGGTCGGAACTTCACGAATTTCTCTTGAGAGGAGATTTTCTATGATATGACCGGTCTCTTCCTTGAGATGAATTTTTTCATCGGTCATTTCAAGTATATCCTCCTGCGTCAGATAATCAAACAGGTTCGTATTACTGATACAAAGAGTATCCATAGATCCTATAATCCCACTGGAGATATAGGAAAATTGTGGCACTTTCTCGAGAAGTCCCATTCCTTCAGCGATGTTTATGATCTTCCCATCTTTCATAAGGTAGGCAAAAGCATTTTTGAGTATGGAGAAGTGAAGGGTAGAATCCTGTACTATCCCTATAAAAATCGAAAGACTCTCAAAATCTGATTCTTTTTCTATCTCCTTGAAGTATTTATTGAGGCGTTCAAGGAGGTATCCGAAGTGAGCATACGTATCGTTTCCTATGGCAATAGAATTTGTGAGGATCAAATCGATGATGGTATTCTCGATGAAAGATCCGAGTTTTTCATCGTGGAAAGATACTTGAAGAAGGAGAAGCGATCCATTATTGGTCTCGATTTTTCTGGATGAAAGGAAATTATTTCCCACTCTCTCATTTTTATAAATGGTTGCTTGAAGCATAACAAGTGATTATTTATGGCTACATATATATGCAAATGTATTCAAAACAAGGCTTTTGTCAAAAAAAATGGAGGAAATACTATTTTCATACCGTGTAAACATGTGAAGATTTGCATATAACATAATATATGTTATAATTTAATTCCATCTACACAAATACACATATAAATTTATATTATCATTTCATTCGCATATGACAAATACTCTCCAGGTATTTCCTCCATTTATACGGGGAGCCATAGAAAGAAAAGACATGAATGTTCTCCTTAGTACAAGACGAAAATTACAAGAAATTCTTTCTATCGTTCATGATAAGCATCATTTTTCCCATACTCATGATTTTACTTTGCCTTCAAATGAAAAGTGTGGAAATACGGTATCGGAAGAATTGGAAGTAGTAAAAAGAGCAATTGGTATAGTAATGGAAAAGGAACACTCTGTTCAATAAAAACTTCAATAGAGAAACCCGTACAAAAAATCAGTTTTCAATCGAAATCTGATTTTTTTTAAAGCAATGTCAGCGATTTTCTAGCTATGGAAATATTGACGAGTATCGTTGTAAAAAACTTTTTTCTTGCAAATTCCCTTATGACGTTATAATAGAAAAAATTATCCCACTTTTTCAGTATGACCCATCAAAATTTCGAATCCGTGTATTCTCGTCTCAATACCAAACAAAAACAAGCGGTCGATACCATTTATGGTCCCGTGATGGTTATCGCGGGACCCGGAAGCGGGAAAACCGAACTTCTTTCTGCTCGGGTCGCAAACATCCTCCGAGAAACGGATGTGAATCCCGGAAATATCCTCTGTCTGACTTTCACGGACAATGCTGCAAAGAATATGAGGGAACGCCTATCTCGCATCATCGGTGCGGATGCATACAAGGTGGCGATTCATACATTTCATAGCTTTGGTAATGACGTACTGAATCGATACCGTCACCGAGTTTCGGACTATGCGGAAGCTTCTCCGATCGACGATATAGAAGTATCCCGTCTGTTCGACGAAATTTTGATCGCTCTTCCATGGAACGACCCCTATAAACCCGGACAAAGTGCCAACGAGAAAATCCGTGAACTTCGGGAAGCCATTAAGAATTTGAAGGACGCTGGAATTACACCTGAAGAGTTCGGTGAGATTATTGCCGTCAACAAGAAAACGATGAATATTGTGAATCCGCTTATCCGAGCTTATCTCGACGAGCTTTTTTCGCTCGGTCAGAAAAAAGAAGATAAAACACGAAAATTGGAACTGTTTCAATCTTTTACGGATGCGGCAAATGAGGTGCTTTCTCTGCTTCCGAAATATCACGGAGTGCATATGAGTTTCGCAAATATGTTTCTACAAAGCCTGTCTGAAGCTTGGGAATCGCAAGAAAATGAATCCGACGCGAAAATTATCACCAAATGGCGAGATGAATGGCTAGAAAAGGATCACCAAGGAAAATATATCCTCAAAGACAGTGTTCGTCTTGATAAACACGAGTCCCTTGCACGAATTTATTCGCTTTATCGAGACAGGATGAAGGAGCGGGGATACATCGACTTTTCCGATATGATTCTCTCGGCTATCGGACTCATCGAAGAATATTCGGATGTTCGGGCAAATCTTGCCGAACAATATCAGTTTGTTTTGATCGATGAATATCAGGACACGAACGATGCACAGATGCGGCTTATTACCGATATCCTCGAAGTGAGCGAGAGTCCGAATGTATTCGCGGTCGGAGACGACGATCAGTCCATATACAAATTTCAGGGAGCCAATACGAAAAATATCCGCCTATTTAGAGATCGCTGGCCGGATACCGAGCTTATCATCCTCGATACGAACTACCGTTCCAATAGTGAGATTATCGAGGTTTCTCGCCGACTTATGGACGCTTCCATACACTCCATAGGCGACATCTTTTCCGGTGCGACGAAGTCTTTCCATTCCCATCGAGGGACGGGAGGAAAAGTGATACGGCAGGTTTTTGAAAATGAAGCGGAGGAGCTCGTTTGGATAGCGGATGATATTGCGAAAACCGTTGAATCTGGCATTCTTCCTCATGAGATTGCGGTTATTTCGAAGAAAAATAAAACTCTTGAAAATCTCGCGAAAGTTCTGCTTTCAAAAAACATTCCCGTGGTACTGAGTCGAGACGAAAATATATTCGACTCCGAGGAAGTTCGGCTCGTGGATGAGATTCTCGAATACCTCGTATCTCTCAGAAACGACGGAAATCCGCGAGATGAGATTCTTCTCTCCATTCTTGCTCATCCGTGTTTCGGCGTGCATCGTCTCACCATCTGGGAGATTTCCAAATCCATTCATCATGCCAGACGAGAAGAGAGAAAATCTTGGATTGACACGCTTCGTACTCATGCCGATACGAATCTCCGAAATCTTGCCAATTTCCTCATAGAACTCTCTATTCTTTCTCACCATACGAGGCTGGAAGATTTGATCGATTTTATTACCGGAGCGAACGCTCTCGGTATCCCCGACGAGTACGATGAAGATCCGACCAAAAATCTGATCCAGATCGATATGTTTGGAGGAGGAAAGAAGGAGTATATATCTCCGATATATGCCTATTATTTTAACAGAGATAGAGTTGAAAAAAATAATATTTCAGGAACTATGCAAAAGCGAAGTAATTCGAGTGAAAATCGAGAACCGGAATGAGTCGTACGAAGTCAGTACGGCGAATGAGGAAGCAGAGATTTGAACTCGAAAGACGAGTTTTTCCATAGTTCCATCTATGCCAGACATCTTGCGAATTTGCGAAAATTGGTCGAAGCGGTACGAACGTTTAAAAATGGCGTATGATTCCTTTCTATCCTCGATTACGGTGAATTTATCCGTCTCGTGAAAAAGTATGACATCAAGATTTCCGCTTCTCACCTCATCGGAAATGACCGAACGAGCGTGAACCTCATAACCGTGCACAAGGCAAAGGGGTTGGAGTACGGACGAGTATATGCCATGGGATTGACGGAGAAGCAATACAAACTCGGGAAATTCGGAGGATCTCCTTTGCCGAAAAACCTTCCGCTCGCTGCGGAAAAAGACGACGACGAAGATATCCTCCGTCTCGTTTACACGGTATTTACGCGTGCAAAAAACGAACTCATCCTCTCGTATGCTCGGAAAAACCTCGCAGAAAAGTCCGATAACCCACTCGGGTGTCTCACGAATATCGAAGAACCTTTTTCTCCGATGGAGAACATATCCATCGATTCGCTCACATTTTTTCTCGAACGCGAACGAAAGGAACTTTTCAGTCTCCCGTATCAGTGAGACGAGCGAAATTTCCTCCTCGATCGCATCGAGAAACAATTCGTCATGAATACGACGGCGTTGCAAAATTTTCTCAATGTGGCGGATACGGGTCCGGAAGTGTTCATCAGCAACAATATCCTCCGATTTCCGCAGGCAAAAAGCGTGGCAGCGAGCTACGGATCGGCTATGCATTCGGCTCTCGAACAATTCTTCAATGAATACAAGAGTTCCGGACTCTTTCATAAACAACGACTCTTTGATGCGTTCAAAACTTCTTTTAAAAAAGAAGGGTTTGACGAGGATATCGAGCGGGACTATCTGAATCGCGGACAGGAAAACCTCGAAGCTCTCTATGGAGAAATTACCGGAAAAAAGTATGGAGAACTGCATCTGGAATATGATTTCCGAACTGCCGGAGGCTGGGTATTTCTCGATGATATTCAGATTACCGGGAAAATCGATCGAATCGAAATACTGGAAGGAAACAAACTCATTGTCACCGACTACAAAACCGGCGGAGGATTCGAATCTTTCTCGGATACCGGTTCGGCATACGAGAAAGTGAAGAAATGGAAATACAAACTCCAACTCTGTTTTTATGCCGTTCTCTTCGAGCTTTCTCCGAGATGGTCCGGATTCCGAAATAACGAATATTCTCTCGTATTTGTCGAACAAGACCGAAAGACCGGACAGTTTATGACTGTCACGGAGTACATCCAACAAGGGGAAATAGAACGCACGAAATCGCTCATCCGTGCGGTTTCACTGAAGATTCATTCTCTCGATTTTCCCGATATTTCCGCATATGATAAGAATATCGCCGGGATTCGTCAGTTTGAGGAAGATTTGTTGGAGGGGAATGTGTAGTACTGTCCAGAATGGTAAAAAAGAGAACGAGCACTCGTTCTCTTTTTTTGTCAAGACGTATTATTTTACAATTCAAAAATGATATGTTAATCTGGTCTCTGTAAGTATATATTCTCACTATTTTATTATGTCTCTACGAAAATACCAAGCGGCGATTCTTATTATCACCATAAGTAGTTCTGTATTTTTTCCTTCCGCACTTTTCGCGAAAGGTAATACAAGTGCTTCTCAGACTTCTGTTCTTTCTAAGGAAACTCGTCAGAAACTTCTTCAAGGGAAACAGCAATTAAAATCACTCTGAAATCCTAAAGAATACGCGAGTATGGAAGTGCAATGGGATAACGAGAAACAAAAACCATGAAAAATTCGCAAGCTTCATAAAAAAGCATCGAAAGATATCGTCGGAGATACCAAGAAAGTAATCGGAGATATTTCTTCTCTCTATAGTATCGCTCCAACATATGTTCCCGATTTGCGTCTTGAGAAGGATACAGTTTCCAAGACGACAAAAGAACGACATGTTCGATTGCAACAATTTCGCAATAATCTGGAGATTATTTGAGGAGAACTTATTTCCCATGTTGATAAAGATGGATTTGTATATCAGATAGACGGTGCTATAGACACTCCAAACATCTCCACAATTCCAAAAGTATCTGCTACAAAAGCACTGAGTATTGGAAAGCAGGAACATGGTACAAAAGCAAAATTCAAAGTAACAAAGAAACCAGAACTCGTACTCTATAAATTTGCATCTGCGTACATTCTCGCTTATAGGTATACTATCAGTTATGATGATCCAGTTGCTCATATGGGACAATGGATTTATTATATCGATGCTAATACCGGAAAGAAAATAAATAGTTATAGTTTGACTGATAGTATTGACACTCCTACAGTATTGAGTGGAACAATTCTTGGTGGTGAATGAGGAGCTATTAAGACATTTACTGGAACATTTGATACTATCGGAAATAAATATTATACTTCTGATATGTTTTCTCTAAATAAATCCTATTTAATATACAATGCTTCATCTAATACTGGAATATATACAGATGCAAGTAATATTGCGAATAGATTCACTTCTGATTGGGGGAATAGTGATACTACAGAGATATCGGCAGCATATAATATGTCGAAAACCTTGGAGTATTATAATACACTCGGATTTGGAACGAATAATATTATCTTCACTTGGACAGGGCAAACTGAATTACCAGTCATAGTACATTATGGAAGCGGATACAATAATGCCGCATGGAATCCTGGCGATGGTCTTTATATAGGAGATGGGGATGGAGTGAATTTTAAACCACTTGCAGTTTTGGATATCGTGGCACATGAATTCGGACATGCTTGGACAGATAATACTTCAAATCTCGTGTATCAAGATGAACAATGAGCGATTACTGAATCTTTTTCCGATATTTCTGGAGTAAATGTGGAGTTTTATACACAGCAAAGTGCTACAGATATATACCCAAATACTGGATCATGACAAGCAGATTGGCTTATAGGAGAAGATGCAGTAATCGGAAGAACAGCACTTCGTGATATGAGAAATCCTGCGAATAGTGCCACAGTAGGTACGGGAAATGAACAACCGACAAAATACAAAGGAAACTATTGGTATTTTGGTTTCTGAGACAATGGGTGAGTTCATTATAACAGTAGTATTCAGAACTTTTTTTACTATCTTCTCGCTGAAGGAGGATCAGGGAATAATGAAGGAATTCTTTATAGTGTCGACGGAATCGGTATCACCGAAGCTTCACGAATCGCTTTTGAAACCAATACGCATTTCGTTACGAGTACGACCGACTATAAAGGCGTACGCCAGGCATGGATCGATGCGGCAAATTCTCTTCATCCGACAGACTCAAGTTTTGCTGCATCGGTGAAAGTGGCATGGGATGCTGTCGGAGTAGTGAGTGATCCTATAGTATCGCTCGCTACTTCTACAGAAAGTTTCGAAGACGATACAAACCTTCCGGTTGGATATACTTCATCTCTTCTTGTAGGAACTGGAAATATTTGGTCTGTAACAACGACTACAGGAGCGATGGGGAGCAATAGTCTTATTTCTGGAACAATAGAGGATGATCTGACATGGACGGGAAATTGGGATAATTACCAATCGAAATTCAGTACTACTTCCTTGTCTTTATCAGGAGTGAATGATGATGGATATA
Organism: Candidatus Altimarinota bacterium; assembly: GCA_028713325.1. Classification (GTDB taxonomy): domain Bacteria; phylum Patescibacteriota; class Gracilibacteria; order BD1-5; family UBA2023; genus UBA1545. Next base: position 338,527 of record JAQTON010000001.1, read on the forward strand.
TGACTTTTTATTGGAGAACATCTTCGGAATCGATATTTGATACTCTTGATTTTTATATTGATTGAGTAAAGAAGAAAAGTTGGTCAGGAATCAATCCGTGGTCATTTTATAACGAAGCTATTACTTCGGGATCACACATATTTAAATGGGAATATTCAAAAGATTCGTTTATGACTGGATGACTTGATCAAGTAGGTATCGATGCAGTACATATGGTATCGATGATTGGTACTTTGGATGTAAGTTCTGATACGGGAAGCGGACAATATGTTTCTTCATCTGGATTTCAAGGTATTTTCAATACACCAACTTCCTATGATTATGTCGCATCTCGTTCTGACGGTCAAATGTCGAAAGGAAGTGCTTCCGGAACCGTTTCTTTTCCGCTTGTTGGTATGCCAGAATGATTCGGAAGTATAGACTTTCAATACCGTGATTCCAATGGATTTCTGAGTCAGATTTTTACACAAAATTTCTTTTTCGATTCTATTGCTCCAACTACTGCAGAAATATTAACACCTGCCAACTTCTGACTGTATAGTACTGGAAATATCACACTTTATTGGAATCCTGTTACTGATACGGGTGCTTGACTCTCTGTTGTCCCCTATACCTATCTTGTTTCTACGAACAGTGGATTTATAAGTACTGTAGCATCTGGATCTATAAGTTTTACTGAAACTACTCTTTCTCTTGCAGACGGCGTATATTTCGCAAAAATTGAGACGAGAGATCTTGCGGGAAATATCAGTACGTCGCCAGAAATCTCCTTTACTATTGATACCATAGTTCCAGTGGCACCAACCAATATTTTTGTAAATAATGGAATTGTCATCGATGCAAACACTCAAGCAGGAGTTACAATTTCCGGATCTTGAGGTCTCTCTGAAAGCGGATCTATCATAAGCTATAATATTTTCTCTTCTTCATGAAGTGTTTCTGAAACTGGATTAATAGATATTTCCGGATCATTTTATTTCTCTGGAATCGATGTATCGAGTCTTGATGACGGAATGCTCAATTATTCACTTTGAATGATAGATATCGTTGGAAATACTGGAACAATCGCCAATGGTACTATCGGAAAATCCGTGATTCCCGCAGCGGGAAATATATTATTTCTTTCTGGTACTTACTCTAATACTATCACGACAAACATAGAAATATCAGCCGCGAAACCAGTTTCGTATACTCTCTTCGGAAGCGGCATCGTATCTATAATTACAGGTTCTCTTGCTTCATCCGGAAGTGTTACTATCCCCGTTGATCTGAGTGCAACCGATGGAAACAAAACTTTACAGATAGATTTTACTGACAGTGCGGAAGTTGTTACTACGACATTTGCCTCTATTATTCTCGATACAACCCCACCAACCTTATCTATCAATTCTCATAGCAGTTGAGCACAAGTAATCGGATCCACTCTTCTTTTGACCGGTAGTGTCTTTGATATGAACGGTCTTGCGAGTACGACTCTCAACTCCATTTCTCTCTCTTCGTCTTCCAATTGGTCCAGAATTATGAATCTCTCCGGAGGAAGTAATGTATTTACTCTTGTTGCCATAGATAGTGCTGGAAACAGCAATTCACTTCCTATAACTATCGAGAGAGAAATTGCATTATCAAATATTATTACCTCTCTTCTTCCAATAGGAATTCAGATAGATTTTGAAACAGATTTAGTGGCAACCGGTGTAATAAATTATGGAACAGATTCGGGAAGTTTCAGTGATTCCCAAGAAGCTATCTCTTCCGATGGACTATATCATAATCTTACTCTTACAGGACTTAGTTCAAATACTCTATACTATTATACTATCCAAGGGGTGATGACTCCATATTCTTCCGCTATTCTCTCAGGATCTTTCCGATCCTCGACCATCCTCGATATCAGTACTATTTCCAATAGTGTCGTGTCTACCGGGGCAGTGATATTTTCCGGAGTATCCAGCACGGGAGATACCGTATTTCAAAGCACAGGAACTCTCTCTATTGCTAATGAAAATATCCCCGAAGATACAATAATCCTGAGCTTGAGCGGGCTTACTATTACAACAAGCGGAACTGGAATTTGGGATGGTATGATAGAATCTCCAAAGACCACGGTTCTTACAGGTGCTTCTATTTCAGAAAGTGGTTATACATTAACAGGATCTATCTATAAAGCAGGAAATAATACAACCTCTCTTACTCTCAGCGGAATCCTCGCAACGATGCAAATATATGTCGGAACCAATTCGAATGGAGATACGCTCCGTGTCTATAGATCGGATACCGGATGACTTTTTGATCCTATTGATTCCTGTATTGTTTCTCTTTGAATCTGTCAATTTCAGACGAATCATTTCTCTTATTTTGCCTTTGCCACCCCGAGTGATAGTACCCCCGATACTTTTACATTTACTGCACAGACGGGCGTGGAACGATCGGTAAATACTGACTCCAATATTGCAACTCTTTCAGGAACCAATACCTCTTCGGTTATCAGTATATCCTGAGGATCATATTCTATCAATAGCCTTGCTTATACAACTGCCACGGGAATTATATACAATGGTGATACGGTTAAAGTACGAGTAATGTCTTCCTCGTCATATAACACTATCTCACAAGCAGTAGTAACGATAGGCAGTGTGTCCGCAAGTTTTTCCGTGACAACTAAATCAGCACCAGTTGTATCTTCTGGCGGTTGAGGTGGAGGCGGTAGTTATACCACATCGCCAGTTACAACAACCACCACAGGAACTACTTCTATAATTCCTAATAAGCCAATTACTCCACCAGTAGTTTTAAAATCTGGACTATTCGCCTCTAATTCAATCGTTTCTGCATATGATTTTACGATAAATAAACGAATACCGCAAAAGGTTGCCGCCGAGCTTAATTTCTTTGTAACTAAACTTGTAAAAAATATTGATAAAAATGCTGGAAATAATGAGAAGAAGAGAAATCAATACAAACAAATAGTTAAAAGATATATTATAAATCGAGTGAAACAATCATCTGATGAACGAGAAAAACGAATTATGCAATATCTTTATAAGAGATCCTCTGTTGTCATGAAAATGGTAACACAATAAGAAGTTTACTAAATAATACCACCAAAGAATTATCTTTGGTGGTATTTATAAAAATGATTTTACTACAGTTCAACGACTATTTAACAGAGAAGGCTTTCGGGGGATTGTTTTGTATAACATCGTCATAAATGATGACAAAAGGATCTTTATATTCCCCTGTATCAAGTGTCCCATTCCCATTCTTATCCCACCCGGTATATCCACGACGCACATAATTAAGATCGTACATGATTGATTTGTCGAGATCACTTGTCTTTGATCCTCCGGGTAATATATATGATCCGGAATCACCTATGGCTCATCCAATCGTATTACGAGTAAGAAGAAGTCCTTTGAGAATGAGTTGGATTTTGAGTGCATTTGTTCTTGTAATAGTATTTTGAATATATGGATTTCCAGCGCTATCTGCACTCATAAATCCTCCATCTGCACAGATATACGCCTGAATTTTTGTGACAGTATTTTTTACGTATATATTCCCGATATCCGTTCGAGACTGGTCATCCCTAAGAGCGATGATACCGAATTTTTGTCCGACAGTATTCAGATTATCGGAAATAATGACATTTCCGTTACGCACCACGAGAAGTTCATATGATTGATCTCCAAAGAGAGTGATATCTCATTCCACATACTTCACACCATTGAAAATATCCCCGTTCTTCATTCCTCGTGTCATATCGGTTACATTTTTCTTCACTGACGAGCGTATATCAAAAAGCGATATATCAGAAAAGTTTTTTATCTGTCCGGTAATCACTTGTTTTCCCTGTCCCTGAATCTGTCCGACAACACGAACTCAGAGAAATTCACTTACTCCCGTATCCAGATATCGATCGGTCGGAGACTCCGTTTGCGAGAGATAATAACGAACATCTCTACCACCTAAAGAGTAATATATTTGTGGATCAGCTCGAAGCGTTGTTTTTGAGATATTTGCAGTTCCTTTATAATTGAGAGTAAAATTCACTTGAGGAATACCCGTAAGTCCCGTTTCGGAGTTTTTATTCTGTATCAGAAAATTCGTAGTATCCACAGGATTTAGTGTAGATAGAAATGTATTTATTGTGTAAGAAGGATTGATTGTAGATTTTTGAATAATTCTCATCTCTGCTGTTTGCTCTGTTCAGACATTAAGAGAATCTCCACCATTGATTCAAAGAGTTCCTATAAAAGGTTTATTAAAACTATAAGGGATATTGGAAAGCTCCATGGAAGTTCCTCCAAGCTGAAAGGTCATCTTTCCAGTAGTGGACGAGAACGGAGATACCGACTTTATGTTATTTATATTTATGGTGAAATTATTTGATGTGGAAGTTGGTATTCCAGATGAAGATACATTTGAGAAATTCATGGCATTTCCCGGTTGACTTGAATCAATCCTATTGGCACGTATATTGGAAGTATCCACTATATTTGATAGAATACTATGTCCTCCCCATCCAGTAATCCCTTTATTTTGATTGGTTCCTGCTATTACGTTCATAGAAACGGTACAGGTATCGCTGTTGTTGGCATATGTACTATTATTACAGGTGCTATATGCAGAAGAACTCAGTTGAAGGTTTATTGTTTTTGTCTCCGTTGCAATAGCAGGTTGCGAAGCGTTTCATGGACAACCTCCATTGCAACTGGTACCGCTTGCTACTCCATCTACGTAGGTGGTGGTACAAGTCCAGTTCGCAGATGCAGAGTTCGCTTGCCAAGTATTGGTTTGCGAACAATTGATCGTTCCGGCTGTAGTCCAATTGGAATTGATACTACAATCAGACCAGAGAGGGGAATAATCAGAAATATATATACAAGAATCAGGGGAAGTTGAGTAAGTTATAACTGGAGGAGGAGGTGGTAGAAGTACTACCGAATATGATACAATCGGTTCATTGGAGCAGCCTAAAATTAATTGAGTACCACTTAGGTAAACTTGAGCTCAAGCCCATGGAAAAAGTTCAGCTACTTGAGTATTTATTACAGGAATATCTGCTGGATTAAATATTGGATTCGCAAGTGTATAGGCATCCATAATGGCAACTATTGATGCAGCATAATTTGCATTATGAGATGCATCTCAGATCTCTGTATATGCTGCTGCATTTACATGATAAACTCCTGAGAAGAATATGAATAATAGAGTTATGCATTTTATAATTGTTTTCATAGAAAAAATAGATAAGTAATGAGTATTTTGTGAGTTGTGTTTCTTTACTTTGTCTTATATAGATTCATTATTATTTGAAGATTTTTTACAAAAACATCATTTGTTTTGAGTTTATCAAAAGGTCAATTTTTTGCCATAAAATCCGTTATAAAACCTGCATAATATACTTTATTTTTTCCATCAAGTACCTGATTAAGATAAAAAATGCTTTTTTCAGCATATGAGCTCAATGCATAGGCTCTTGCTAAATCATATAAAGCAGATTGCTTCATATTTTCTTTTTCATTTTGCATTAACATTATATCCTGTCATGATACCTCTAATTGTTTCTCAAAATTTGCTATAGCATTTTTATAGTCATCTTTTATATAGAAATATACTCACAGTTGCTTATAGGCACTTGAACTATTTGGATATAATTCTATCGCTCTTTGTAAATTTGGCACCGCCTTCTCTATATCTGTTCATCACTTTTGAATATATCCAATCCCAAGATTTATATAATTTCCTGGATATGCTTCATGAGCTTTGATTCCAAGAGTAGCATATTTTATAGCTACATCCGTGCCACCTTTTCCGAGATATATACTACTTAAATCAAAATATACTTCCGCTTGTGTAAAACTATTAATACGAAGTAGTAAAAGTTTATTAAAATATGTTTCAGCTGCTTCTATATTATTTTTACTGTATTCATATCTGCCCCTATTTAAGAGATTTTCAGGCATTTCAAATCCTCATTTTTCCGCAAGTATATAATACCCATTAGCTTTTTCTTTATCTCCCATCAAATCATATACATGACCTATCTGGTTCTTAAAAATAGCATTGAGTTTATCAGTGTTCGATGAGACCTTGAGTCCTTTCTCGTACCATGTCAGAGCATCCTCATATCGTTTCGTTATCTCGTAGGCATATCCTACGAAGTACATACCCTGAGCTCCGTAGTCATCCTCGCTGTTTTCAGTGATAGTTTGCATCGCCTTGTCGGCATATTCTTTTTCTTTATAATAATAATTTCCATATTGAAGATAGGTCTGAGCCAAGATTATTTTGGAGTTTACTTTTGATGTGGTTACACCCGTACCAACTCAGATAGACTCATCTTTTTTTACCACTTTCTCCCAGAGTGGAATAGCTCACTTTATATCCCCGTCCTCCAGAGATTTTTTCGCTGCCGCAAAATCGGGATCCGTGTTGTTTTTCGGATTATCGAGATAGTCATTCAGGTTTTCCGAGGGTTGTACCTGGTTTTTAACTATCGTTGCCGTTTGTTTCCTTTCTCAAGTATTTTTTGTTTTAAGAAAAATAATAGAAGTTCCTCATAGAATGAGGATGAGGGAAATAATAAGGAGTGATTTATATGAAAAGAAGGATGATGATTTCATGAATACAGAGATTATATTTTATTTTAAATATAATAATCATTTCTAATTATACGAATTTAAATATTATTACAAGTTTTCTAAGATAAGGAAAAGATTTTATCTCTCAATCCTCCCCTTAAACGCATTGATGAGCGTAATATCGTCCGCATATTCGATGTACCCGGCATTCGGGAGACCTTTGGAAAGTCGAGTGAGTTTCAGATCCTTTCTTGGGATATTCTCCTCGATATAGAGGTTGGTCGCTTCACCCTCTATATTCGGATTGGTGGCGATAATGAGTTCTCGAATCTCGGGAGTGTTTCGGACTCGATCGAAGAGTTCAGAGAAATGAAGTACATTGGGCATGCGACCGTGGATAGGGGAGATGGAACCTCCGAGGATGTGATAGTACCCGTGGAAGATACCGAGTCGCTCGATGGAGAGCATATCGAGGTAATCCTCCACGACACAGAGTGTATGTTTCTCTCGGGTCTCATCCGAACAGATAGCACAGATAGTTCGGTTTCAATCGGTGAGTCCGAAACAAGTCTGGCAATCATGTACGTCTGTCTGAAGCTTCTCAAGTTCTCGTGCGAAGTTTTTCACATAGGAGCCATTGGCTTTGAGTAAAAAAAACGCGAGTTTAACCGCGGTCTTTTCGCCGATTCAGGGCATATAGGAGATGAAGTCGATGAGACGCTTGAGGGTTTCCGGCATTATTTATTGAATGTAAGATGTGAATCTTTTAATACCAAATATCCAGGACTGTCGACGCTTTCCATTTTCTCGATCATACTATTGGAAGTGAGCGTATCGAGGGATTCTGCCTCGGCGATGCGGATATTGATGAGGTTTTCTTCGAAAGTGAGATTTTTGCGGGTGATTTCAAGATTACGGATGTTGTATCCTTTTGTAGCATTGATATTGAGAACCCATACGTAGTAGATTCCAAGAGCTCCAATCATAAAAAGTGCAAGAACATATGTTTGGGTGAAACTAAATCTATAATTCTCTCGAGAAGTCTTTCTCTCGGAGAAAAAAGGAAATGTACCGCGTTTCATTACCAGTATGTTTGCATTCATAGGAGAGGGGTAAGTTATTTCTTCTCGACTATTCTTAGCTTCGCACTTCGACTTCTTTTATTTTGTTTCATTTCCAGGTCTGTCGGGAGTAATGGTTTTTTGGTTACTTTTTTGAGTATGGCGGGAACTGTGTCCTGTCCGGTGAATTCGTCTCTTTCCGCTTGCAAGTATTCGGCAAATATCTGTTTTACGAGTCGGTCTTCGAGCGAATGGAATGTGATGACTGAGCATCTTCCTCATTTTGAGAGAAGATTGATAGTGTCTTTCAGTGACGTTTCTATCGAACCGAATTCATCATTGACGGCGATTCGTATTCCTTGGAAGCTTCTGACAACCGATTTTGGGTCATAGCTCGTTTCTTCGATCAATTTCGTAAGTTCTTCGGTGGTTTCGAGTGGTTGCACCTTCCTTGCTCTGACTATCGCTTCCGCGATAAATCGTGCTTTTGGTTCCTCTCCGTATGTTCGGAGCATCTCTATGAGTTCTTTTTCGCTCGAATGATTGATGATATCGTGGGCGGTTTTTCCGCCATTCTCGCGATCGAATCGCATATCGAGTTTCCCGGTAAACCGGAAAGAGAATCCGCGATCCGCGTCATCGAAGTGAGCGGAAGATACTCAGAGATCGTAGCAGACGGCAGTGACGCTATCGATGCCGAGTTCCAAAAGTTTTGCTCGGATATCTCGGAAATTCGCATGGATACAGTGAATGGTAATTCCTGTTTCTTTTGCGAACTCTCCAACACTTTTTTCGATGATTTCTCTGGAACTTTTGAGGTTGTCATTATCGAGATCAAACCCGACAAACACATCTCCCTTATGTAGTTTCTGAATAATTCCCACGGCATGACCTCCAAGTCAGAGGGTGCAGTCAATCACGATATTTCGCTTTGTAGAGCTTATATTGAGACTGTCGATGTACTCATGGAAGAGTACGGGGATATGTCAAAAACTTTTTTCGTCCAAATTGTCAAAAAGTGATGAATGGGAAATAAAATATTTCCTATAGAGAAATTATCCTTTTTTCCTTTATTGTCAAACGAAAAGGTATATTTTTTCTTGAAAATATCTTGACAAATAATGAATAGTATTTATAGGAAGCGACAAGTTTTTAACAATCTTTGGACAATTTGGTATTTTTTTGTCAAAAAGTTTGTAAAAAAATAATAATTTTATCCAAATAACACCTATTTTTTTTCGTTATTTTTTCTATATTTACTCAGGATTATGGTGGTTTATCCGAAAAATGAATATCTATTCATTTGCATATTTTCCGGTATCATATAAAATGAAATCATTATTTTTTTAGACTTCTCTAATCGACTACCTATGGATATTACACAATTAACACCTGACACATACGATATTGGCTGATGTGTGTTTACTGAGCAGGAATTTGTGGAAAAACTCTGTTTTCATGTATATGAGGAAAAATCCTTAGAAGCATGCAAAAGTTGCATCAGTAGATGTCATACGATTTCAACCTTATCTAAAATCCTATCCGATAAACAACCGACGTAATATGAAAAAACCCTTCCTTTTCTTTTCCTTTTTTCTTGCAGGCATTCAGGCTGTTTCTGCCGGATCTTTCGTCTATCCGTTCGATCAAATTGCGAAACCCGCTTGTAAGTATTCCGCCTGGAGTATGCTCGGTGATGATTGTAAAATGTCACTTCCGCGGATTTCCGGTGCCGATTATACAAAATACAAGGACAATAAAGAATATCGTCGTATTTATTCCGTACTTTATTGAGCAACCTATAACTACGGATGGGATGTGGGATATGGAAGTCATCTATGAATGGATATTTCTACGGCACAAGGAACCCCCGTTCACTCTATCGGCGATGGAACGGTGGTTTCCGCCGGGTGGCAAATGGGATGGGGAAATACGGTTTCCATCAGACATACGCTTTCGGACGGAAAAGCGCTCTATTCCAATTATTCCCATCTCTCGAAAATAAACGTGACAAAAGATGCTTCACTGAGAGCAGGCGATACGATTGGAGAAGTCGGAAATACGGGAAATTCCTATGGAAATCATCTGCATTTTCAGATTGATGCGACCACTCAGGCACATCCCTATTATTACGTCACTTGTGGGAAATGAAAGAATCCTCTGACAATCGTCGATCAAGGACTCTGTCGAGATTATTTGACCGCAAATACTATCGATCCCATAGCCTTTCTTGAGAATGGAACCATCACAACGACCGCAGCTGTTCAAAATCTTCAAGAACAAGGAAAGAAGGCACCAAAAATCGAACAAAAGACTATCAAAACTCGCGAACAGATTCTTGACGAAGAAATAGAGGAATTCTTCAAAGACCATACTCTCTCGGTGAGTCTCTGAGTTCCATGAAACAATATCGAAGCAGGAAAAACGCATACTGCACGAATCAATGTAACGTATCGTAATCGTCCATTTACCGGAAGTCTTCCAGCAGAATGACTCATTCTTTCCTACGACCGTGCCGGAATCAAGCTTTTTCCAGATATAGTTATCGCCATCGAAAACGGGGTACGGGAATTTCAGATTACCGGGGTGAAGCCGGGGAAATACGGGATAAGTTTCAAAATCGGAAAACGAATATTTCTTACAACAAGTATAAATATCTATAAAAAAAGCGAAATGATAGCTCCGGAACAGGCGGTTATTATCCACAACAAGTCCATCGTTCTTGCGGATGAAAAGCTTACCGGAGTAGTGTTTCGAACCAAGTACGCCTCAAATCAAATCGATATTCCCTATAATGGACGCTACATCCTTAAATCTCTCACGGGAAAAGCGAAATTTTGCAATGTTTCTAAGCGAAACGTTCGCAAATGTAGCACGAGTGAATTGGTGGAAGAATTGGAATTCGGGTATGAGGATACTTATCGTGGAGTTCTTTTGGCCAATATTCTCCCATTCGATTATATGCCCATCAGTTTGGTGGTCGTCAAAAAAAATACGGGAAAAATTCCCGCAAAAACTATCGCAAAAAGTAAGGCCGATATTCTTATAACCAATCCGAACGGTATTGATAAAACATATACCTATTTTCCCGACGTGATCAGTGCGTTGAAGAAAGGACTTATGAAACCGAATTCCGGGTATATCCTCCAAGATCGCGAACTTATCGGAAAACAAGCGAAGGAGCTCGTACGAAACGCCCTTGCTCACCTCTTCCTCAGATCGGGAGATAATCAGATAAAAAAACAACAAATCCTCTTACGGATGAAGGATTTTGAAACACGGGCAATGAAATTCGATGATTATAAAAAAATATCCCGTGCAGAATTCGCAGGATTGGTCGTAGGAATTCTCGACGGTCCCCCTCTCGTGATTGAGGAAAAAAAATGGATCGATGAGGCAGGAGAATACAAAAATATGATCACCACCCTTCGTCTCCGATATGATTTTGCATGGAAAGATCAGTTCGCCACTCGATATTTTCAGTCAGACAAGAGTATTACGGTGGGGGAGAGTATGTATATGATAGAAAAAGTGTTATAAGGATTTCTGAAAAACTGCGAATTTCTTCGTTAGAGAAATTTTATTCTCAGTCACTTCCACACTAGGAAGCTCCTTTCGAAAAAATTTTTCTGCCTTGAACTTCTTGTTTTTGAGAAATCCTCAATATAGAAGATTTCTATAGATTTTTTTCCATTTTGCGTATTTTATTTTCTCCATATACTCTTCATATCTTTTATCTCCGTAGCAGAATCTATGAAAATGAAAAAAATCGATACGCGAAAAGTTCAGATCCTCAAGCTCATTATCGAGGAATACATTCAAACCGGGGAGATTACCGGTTCGAAATCCCTCCTCAAGAAGTATGACCTTCAGGTTTCGAGTGCGACTATCCGCAATGACATGGCAGCTCTCGAAAAGATGGGACTTATTTTCCAGCCCTACAATTCCGCGGGACGCTTGCCAACGACCCGAGGACTTCGAGTATTCGTTGATTATCTTATGGAACAGATGCCGTGAGTGTTTTTGGAGGCGGAACAAGCGGTAGTGGAACGGGCTGTGGACGCACGACTCGACGACACGCTCTATCTGCTCGTATCGCGACTTATGAAGATAACAAACGAGATTACCTTTGCCTGCATTCCGTCTCTCGGGGCCAATTACTATCTCGGAATTTCCAATTTTCTCGAGAAAAATACGCTTTCTCTGGGGAGTGATGTCTATAATATCATCAAAGTACTCGAAAATAAACATCACTTCATCGATCTTCTCGAAGGACTTGATATCGGAGAGAAAGTCTCCGTATTTATCGGAGAAGAGAATATATTCCCCGACCTCGAAAGCTGTACGATGGTGGTAAAGAAGATCAATATAGAAGGGAAGACGGGGTATCTGGGTATTCTCGGTTCGCTCAAGATGGATTACGCGTTCAATATCGCCGCCATGAGGAATATATTATAATTACTGTCCGACGACAAAATCATACTCTTTCGATTCCGTTCCGTCACTGAGGGTATTATATATTTTCAGGGTTCCCGTATTATTCTCTACGCGAAAATAACTCCAAAAAGTGGTTGCCCCCGTTTCGGTACCGCTTATTTTTTCGAGGGAGATTCCGGTGAATGAAAGAGCGGGATCGTAACTTCCCGTAAAACAGTTGAGATTATCCGTACCGAAGTGGAGACTCTGCGTTCCGGTTATTCATAAAAGAGAGGTATATCCAAACGACTGTATACAAGTCTTGGATGAGAGAAAAAGCTCATCCATCGTCCGAGAATACTGGAGGTTCGTGGCTTGTCGGGTATTATTGGAGATGAGCGTTAAGATAGCAAAAAAGACACTTGAGAGTATAAGGGAAGCGACCAGTACTTCGATGAGGGTGAAGCCGGATTTTTCGAGAGATTTCATACAGATGATATGTAATAGAGATATTTATGTTTAGTATATCCAAAAAATAAAAAATCCTCATTTTTTCTTAGAAATACTTTTTCATAAAAAGCCAGTATTTTTTTTGCAATTAAAAAAATAAAGTCTACAATTGGCGGGTTTCTTATTCTTCATAACATTGTATTTTTATGAAAGCATCTCTTTTTTCCCGAAAACTCCTTGCCGGAAGTCTTTCGTTTTTTCTTTTGAGTTCGAACCTTTCCTTTCTTGGAGTGAATATTGATTCTATAGATACGACGTATGCAATATATACGGCATATGATCCGAATCAGGTATATTCATCGGGAAGTACTTTTAATTACAGTGGCATCGACATCGATGTTACGGGAACGGGAGTGGGAAATACGAGTAGTACGTATTTTCCATGATGCGATACGAAAGATATCGCTGTATGGAGCGGATCTTCCGTACAAATCTGGTCGGCATGTAATGCCGGAGCTTCGACGTCATATAGCGGAAGCGGACAATCTGTGGTTATTGCCGATACGACGGATGCAACTGGAGGTCCGTCGGTAGGACAGCGATCTTATATGGGGGATTATTATCAATGGCACAGAAATGAGGCCATTGCCACCGGCACACCTTCCACCCCAACTCTTGCAAATGTGGATTCCGGTGCAATCATAGCTGGACACTCGATTTTTGTAGTCGGAAGTATCAATTACTCCTATAATTGGACAGCTTTCACCGGATCGAATACAGACCCATTATGGACAAATTCTCCTTGCGGATCGGGGTATGTTATGCCTCTCTCATCCGATTGGATAAATGCAAAAAATATTCTTGGAACCGACTTGGGTTATTTTGGGAGTACATTGAAACTTCCCCTTGCCGGAGCAAGAACCAGCGACGGACAGTATGTTTCCGGACATGGAAAATATTGGTCCGCAAATCCAAACGGAGTGAATGCAAGCGGTCTTTGGCTTGATTCTAGCGGATCGGGAAGTATTAATGCTACGGATAGTCGGCAGCGAGCCATCGGGTCATCGGTTCGATGTATGATGAATCTTACCTGATCGGGAGGTGGTGGTGCCGGAAGCGGATCCGGAACTACTAACTATATCCCGGGAACTTCTTTCCAATCGCCCATTCAAACGATATTTTCCAATTCCGGACAAGTAGCGACTACCGGTTCAATCGTTTTTTCCATCACCAACGACCGAATGCAGACCATGTCGGGGATAACTATGCTTTCTATCGGACTGAGCGATGCGTTCGTTTTGGATGCTCCGACTCTGACGGCTTTTTCCGGAGTACTTGCAACCAACACCTGTAGCGGTGCTGTGACGATCAAAAAAGACAGTACTGCTGGTGGAGCGACTGCCAATTCCTCTATGAATATAATCGAGTGTAAACTTACTACTCCATTGTCGACTTTCGATACGGGTGCGATTATGGAGATATCGCTCAATGGCGTTACCAATCCAGGTATTCCCGGTCGATATTCGCTTGGGACGAAACTGAAAACTTCCGCTTGGGACGAGTTTTTCTACGGAGAAACTCTCATCAAAGATAATTACGATCTCGCTCCTCCGGTTCTGACGGGAGTGTTTCCCATCGGTGAGTACCAATTGTTATTGGAGTTCAACGAACCGATACACACCGATTATATGAACAATTCCATAACGGGAAGTTTTTCACCCGCTCTCTCGCTCTACAGTTCCTATACCGACTATAATAACCCGAAAAAATTGTTTTTAAGCACTTCCGCTCAGACCGGAGCAACGGCATATTCTTTCAATGTTACGGGAATCAAGGATTTCAACGGGAATATCGCCACCGCAACCGGGAATTATACGTCCTATGATCCTACTGCCAAAGATCTGGATTATATTTCTCCGTATATGTTTTCTCAAGGGAAGAGCTATACCGGAGTATCTCTCTACGGAAAAAACAATATATTCTCGGGAGTGACATCCGGACAGATAAGCATCGGAACGCTTTCTGGAATCACCTTTTCCAATATTGTCGTCGATGAGGCAAACAAGATACATTTTCAATCGGACATATCAACCGGTGCAGTACTCGGAAGCAGGGATATTTCCGTAACCGTTGCGGGAACGAACTACAAACTCTTCAATGCTTTCTGGATCGATAAAAACTGGGATAATTATGCATTTTGGCAAAATATTTCTCCGATCAATTACAATGATTCGGCAAAAACCGGACAACTGAAAATAGAATTTAGCGATACCATTTCGAATGTCTGAGATCTGAGCGTGGACAAAAACTACGGAACCACTGTTCTTATTCCAAGTATTACCGCTCAGGCAATGAGTGGAAATATCCTCTCTTTGACGCTTACGGGAGTGGAATCGGGAGTGGGGTACGATCTCTCCTTCTCGGGCATAACTTTTGCCGGAGGAAAGATATTGAATGAGTACAACAATAAGGCATTTTTCTCGTTTTTCGATGGAAACTACGCAAATCAGATACTTCCGCCGATTGTAAATTACTCTTTCCCCGGAGATTTTTCGTGGGATATTCCCGTGCAGGATATGACCGCTACCGGATTTATCATGAAGGTGGGGTTTGATCAGGAACTTGATCTCGTCACAATCACTTCCGCAAATATTAAATTGAAAGATGACATGGGAAATGAAGTAACAACCACGCTTTCCTATACGGGAACGGAACTCACTGTTTCTACCGATCTTCCATTATCGTACGGTACGAAATATTCCTTGAATCTTTCCTCCAGTGTAAAAAGCGATAAATGATTGAATCTTGTCGGGAATATTCCGATGAACGAATGAGGAGGGCATAAAATCACTTTCAATACCATCGCAAATT
Organism: Candidatus Altimarinota bacterium; assembly: GCA_028713325.1. Classification (GTDB taxonomy): domain Bacteria; phylum Patescibacteriota; class Gracilibacteria; order BD1-5; family UBA2023; genus UBA1545. The sequence goes on from JAQTON010000001.1 coordinate 353,909, forward strand.
ATACTGCCACTTCCGGATGAGGTGGAAGTTCCGGTGGACCATATCCAATTTCAGGATGAACGGATTTCTCTATTCAAAAAACCGATCCGTTCTTCGGAGCACAGGATGTTCCGTATGATGCGAAAATGCGGGTTATTTTCAATGAGACCATCGATAAAACCACGGTAAATACCGGAACGGTACGACTCTATAATATCAATGGAGCCACTCCGGTTCAACGTTCAATAAGTCTCACGTATGACAATGATTATTCTCCAAAAACCCTCTATGTAAACGGAGGATCATTGAATCCAAACGAGAAATACCGACTCGTTATCGCGGGATCATGATCGGGAGTAAAATCGGTAAAAAATCAAACCCTCAGTACTTTTTGAAGTGGGTATATTGTCGAGTTTAAAACCGGAAACAATACTGCCGCGAGTATCCCTCTGAATATTATGTGGGATTACTCCTCTCCCGACAATACCTCATTTGAGGTGGGCTTTTCTTCTCCCATTGATGCATCGACCGTGAATGCCTCATCGGTATCGCTCTACCAGAGCGGAGGAACCAAGGTAACTTCTTCCGTGAGCTATAATCACTACGCAAATTCCATAAAATTGGAACCATCCATCGAACTTCTTGCCAACACTCAGTACAAAGTTGTTCTTAAATCGAATATCATAAAAGATATCGGAGGAAATAGTATCGCGACGGGAAGTCTTGCAAATAACTTCACATATAACAGTGCCAACAACACCATAGAAAAATCTTATTCCACCGCTGGAGCTGTGGTTATGCCTTTCTTTGTAGATTCGTTTTGGGCGACCCCGACAAATATGGAGATAAAATTCTCCAAGCCGATATCGGATGCCCTCAATAAATCCAATTATAGCATCACTTACTGTAATGCTGTGGGAGCTTCCATCTGTACCCCCGACACTTCACTTCCTCTCACGGATGCGATTATCAAGTATAACGATATAGAGAGAAAAGTATCTATCGAGTGACTCTCCATCCCTCCTTCTGTCAATGGAACGCAAACCGTCGTAGCGATCAATCTTACCAATGTAAAAGACAAATTTTTGAATTCCCTCAGTACTCTAACTCAGCAAACCGTTCTTTTTAATGAAAATGTCGGTACATCATTTCAGGCGACAACTCAGGCTATAGAACTCAAAGCGAATGTAAATCCGCAGAATAATACTGCCGGAAAGAAGAATCTCTATTTCATAGATTTTCCGGTCTCTTCTCAGCTTACCACTGGATCAAAAATCGAGGTATCTTTCCCGAGTCAGTTTGACCTGACAAGTGCGAAGTTTGACAGCGGTAGTTACGTCAATTATGTGAACGGCGATAAAACCAAACCAAAGTTCACCATCGTGAAATTGGCGGATAAGAATATCCTGGAATACACGATCACTTCTGATTATGCCGATATTCTCAGAGAGAATGATTATATTGCTTCCGATGTGCAGGATATCGTAAATCCTCTGCAGGCAAAAGACTATACGACCGATGGATATGCCGTGGAAATCACTACAAAAAATATCTCCTCGGTAGTTTTATCCAAAATTAAATCAAATCCTCTATTTATCAAAGAATCTCCAACAGGAAATACCCTCAAAGCTATTACGATTCAGTTTAAAAATAGTAGCGGAGCAACACTCACAGGAGCAACTATTTCAGGAGCAGTTGTTTGACTCAATACACCTTCTGGGTATGAAGAACTCATCGCTAATACAAATGGAACGCTTATTTTTACTGGAGAAGTGAATCAAAATTACTCGATCTTTCTCACTCCCGAGATTCGGATAAAAGATCTAAATACCAACACGTACACAGGATCGAATTACATATCTACGAATAACCAGTTTATCAATATATTCTTGGATGAGAACAAGACGATAGATATCGTCTTGAAAGATAAAACGGATACTAATGAATTTGTTACCCTCTCCGGATCCATCACCGGACTTTCCGGAAAAGAGCTCACTATCTGGGTGTCGAGTCCGAATGGGTTTTTCAATAAAGATCTCTGAATCATAGGATCTCCCGCTTCTTTTGAATTGCAAGTACCGAAAAATGCAGGATATACCACTATCGGTATAAGTCCTACTATGGCACAGGGTGCTATGGCAACAAATTACAAAGCACCCGATTTTATGCCACCAAAACCTTTGAACGTAAGTGTGGGAACGGCTAATATTTCAAATCTGAACTTCGTCGTAGAATCCGCAACTATTGATTTCACTGTCGTGGTAAAAGATAATTCCGGTTCTGGAAAAGCAATACCGAAAGCCAATGTCTATGCGTACTCCCCATCGGGAGACAGTATGGGGCTCTATGGACAAACCGATGCTGCCTGACAGGTGAAGTTCAAGACAAAAGCCGGGGTTTATACCTATGGTGCGTATATAGAAGGATTGCCAACTCCCGCAGAACAAACTATTACCATCGGTGGAGCCGGTACCTATACGGGGAATCTCGTTGTTATTATGCCGAACAGGACGATAGAAGGAAAACTTCTGAATGGAAATAATCCGATATCCGGAGTAAATATCTCTGCCTACAATGAGACAAAGTGAGTATATCTCAATACTATGACCGATACTTCCGGAAATTATAAGTTCTACGTAGAGGATGGAACATGGAAGCTTTCGGGTTGGGTACAAGCATATGGTTCACTTGCAGAAAAAACCCTTACCGTGAGCGGAGACAATCTTGTCAATCAGAACTTTGTTATAACACAGGAATGAATGTACACTATAACAGGATCGGTGAATCTCGGATCCGCTTCCGGAACGGGTATATCCGGAGTGAATATCTTTGCCGAAAGCACGGATAATGATTATGCCAAAAATTTCTTTGCCTTCACCGACGATAGCGGAAAATTCAATCTTTCTCTGAAGAATGGAACATATAAGCTCCATGCGTATCATCCTCAATATGGAGAAGTCGGAGTGAAAAACAAAACCGTCAATAGTGCTGACAGTTCTGTTGGAGCTTTTGTGATAGAAGCACCGAAATCGGTAACCATTACCATGACCGGTGCAGGATTGCCGAGTGATTTATCGAAATTCGAGTGGATCGTCGACGTATTTGATAATACGAACAAGAAGTGATTCAATAAAAAGATAAAAACCCTTACCGGATATACTTTTGATAATGTCGGATCTGGAACCTATGACGTGAAGATAAATGTTATGGGAATCGGGCAAGTGTTTAATTCCGGAAGTTTCGTAGTGGATGCAAACAGAACGATAGATATAGATATTCAAGGGACAGAGCAACCCGTAAGCCTTGGTGGAACGGTATATATTACCGGAACGACCACCCCTTTGCAGGATGCGTATGTCGAGATACGAAATACCCTCACAAAACAATCTTTCTGAGTGAAAACAAACGCTCTCTGAGTATTTGATATTAAACTCAAGAAAGGAATAAATTATGAACTCATGGCAAAAAAACCGGGATATGAGAAATCAACAATCTTCACCGGAACGATCGCAAATACCGGAACCACTCTTGGAAATATGTATCTGAAAGCTCTTACGACCACTATTAACGTATCTGGAACGGTTTCCGGATTATCCGGAAGTCTGGATTCCAAAAAGGCATATTTGAGTCTTCAATGAGTAAATGGAGAAGGATCGGATACTTCCAAATGGTTCGGACAAGAAGTAACGATATCCGGATCTACCTTTACTCTCTCATGAGTTCCTGCAAATTTTGGAAGTGGAAAACTTATATTTGCCACACAAGGGTATGAAATGAAGGCGGATAGCATCAGAAATTATGCAAGTTCCAATATTGCCGGAATCACATTGAGTCTTACTTCTTTACAGGTTTCTGCTCCAAAATCACTTCCTATCACTCCATCTCAGGGTTGAGTACTTTCCGATAATGATGCGGGTATGAAACTCACCATGCCAAGCAATGCTCTTGGAACATCGACGGATCCAGGTACGGTCGTTGCAAAAGAAACCTCCGTTATACCGAATACTCCGGGAGGAGAACCGGTCGGATGAAAGGCGAAAGAGATTTCTGCAACCGATTCCAACGGACAGCCTATTACGAGTTTCAATAGTGACGTAACACTCGAGTTGACCTACTCCGGAAGCGAGTTTACCGCAACCGCTTCCTGAATAACGCTCGATGAAGTGAAGAATATGCAGGTATCCTACTACGATAGCACCACGGAGAGTTGGATAAGTCTTCCCACGATTCTTTCATCCAGTTCCGGAAGTATATTCGATACCTATTCCGGCTCTACGCTTTTGTCGAGTCTGAATCCGGAAAGTCTCGTATTTACCCTCAAAACAAAAACGGATCACTTTACCCTCTTTACGGCACTTATAAGTACCGTGGTTGCCAATGCTTCCGTGGCTTCAACCACTACCTCATCCACTCCTCCTTCTTCCGGATGAGGTGGTGGTATATCATCCGTTTCTCTCACAACCGGAATCGCTGCAACGTTCAATGGTATATCCAAGTATCTCGGAGATACGACGCAGAGTATCGTCCTCAAATCCGGAACCAATATCAACAGTGTTCTCTCGATTAAACGAGACGGAAAAGTTATCGCTCTTACTGACCTTCTTAAATCTGGAGTAAGTACCGTTTCGAGTGTGAGTAAAAATCTCGTAAGTTTCGCTGTCGGTGACGTTATTTCCACATCCAAAAACGGAAGTCTCGAAATCGCTCTCGACGGATATTCCAAGATGCAAATCGCTCCGGGATCGAGTATGAAGATAGCAGAAGTGGGGAACGGATTCCTCTCCTACGAGAACCTCGGAGGAAGTGTCCAATATCAGTTCGATAAACGAGACGGCGGAAAGTTCGAATACAAAGTAAAAGGAAAAACTGGATACGCGACGATTCGCGGAACGACTCTCTCGGTTACTTCCGATGCGAGCAAGGATGTATATAAACTCATCGAAGGAAAGATCGATATCTACAATGCTTTCCTCAAAAAAACCATTAGTCTTGTTTCCGGAGACAGTTATATCGCGTATGCGAACGGAACGGAAGATACGAGTAAAATAGTATCGTCTAAAACCTCCTCGGGCATTGTTCTCCCTTCAAATCCTCCCACGCCGGTTGTTTCAACAGTAACTCCCTGCGGTCCGTACGGAGATGTCGATACAAAGAGTGAATGGTGTTCGTATATTACGAAATTGAACGGAAAAGGGATAATCCGTACCAATGCCACCTACGAACCGAATCGCAATATTTCCCGTGCGGAACTCCTCAAGATGGCGAATCTTTCCCGATGAACTACTCCCATATTCAACAAGCTCTATACCTATGCCGACATTAAGACGACCGATTGGTGGGCACCGTACGTGTCGACTGCCAAGAGACTTGGATATATCTCTGCAACCAATGTAAATTTTGACCCAAATCGACCGATTACTCGAGCGGAAGCTATGAAGATCATCATGAATTTCTCCTGAGAGAAAATGAGTTTCGATTCGAAGTATACTTATGGTGATATCAGATCCACTGATTGGTGGGCACCGTATGTATCCACTGCCAAAAAGCTCGGACATATTTCCGCAACCGGAACAAAATTCCGACCGAACGATTCCATCTCTCGAGCGGAGGTGGCGAAGATTCTCTCCAATATATTCTTCAAGTAAGGGGACTTCTGTAAAATGCGAACTTCATGTTCAAGCTTTACGTTCATCGTTCTCCGTACATGAGTACGGTTCACTCTGATACGCAGTTTTCGCACGAATTTCATCATTTTTCAAAAGTCCTGGAATCAGATATCTTTATAATTTTTATATCATGAAAAAAATCTTTCTCATTCTCTTTCTGAGTATCTTCCTTACTTCCGGTCTTTCTTCCTGTTTTTGGGATTCTAAAACCGAACAAGAGAACAAGGATGTTTCCTATTACAAAAACCTTTGGAAAGATACCTTTCGATCGTATCAGGTCGCTGTAACCAAGATTCCGAAGAAAGGGAAGTTCGATTTCGAGCTCGGGACTCTGGTGAGTGGAAATGGCGAAGCACTTTCGGAGTTTGGAGGAGTAAAATTTCAGGAGAAATTTTCGAGTATGAGTATCGGGTTTCTCGGAGACTATAACTTCGAGGATGAGGAGCATCCGAGTATGGACGCGACTATAAAGGTATATCTCAACAAACGAAGTTTCTGAGCGGGAGATATCGACATCACCTTCCATATCGACGGAAGCGGTGCTACTTCCTATAGCCTCAATCATCTCGATCGTACCACACTCGAATTTTTCGGTGCTCCAAAAGATATGATAGACGATTTGATGCTTTCTTTTGAGGAAAATCAAGGAAAGATCATTCGTTCCGATACTCATGCAGAGTTTCTCAAGGAAATATTCGCAACTCTCGTGGTAAGTAAAAAGAATTCTCCGCTTCGTGAAAACTCCAAGGAAGAAGAGAGGAAAATCATCGATGCGTTTCTCGATACGGAAGTGCTCGAAGTGACGGGTGGAGTAGAAAAAGAAGAGGATATTTCCACTTTGACTATGAAACTCAATCCTGAAAATATGATACGGTTTCTCAATCAGGTTGCGACAATACTTGGCGGAGATGAAGCAAAAAAAGAATTTGACTCCAATACAGATCTTCTCAAGAGTTTCACTCTTGCAGGAACGATGGATATAGAGAACAAAAAAATCATCGATTCCCGAATACTTTCCGAAATCCCTCTGAGTTCCATCGATCTCAAAACCGGAGAGAAAATATATGATGCGTTGATAACGGAGAACAGATTTATCTATGCCAATCCGGAGCGATTCGATGTCGATATTACCACGCTCATATCGACGAAAAACACTCCAAACAATAAACTTCAACTTCACTTCCGATGACTCATAAAATAACAGCATGGTTTCGTAACATTAAAATAGAAAAACACGATTTCCTCTTTTATGGAATCGTGTCTCTTGGTATTTTGATTCTTCTGTTTCTTCTTGCTCTGTATTCCAATTATACGCTGGTATCGTCGTACTTTGGTCTGAACAAGAGCTTGACGGATAAGGATATAATCGTGGTTGCACTCGATGAGGAGACCCTGAACTCCAATAAATTCAAGAGATATCAAGATATCACCCGTTGCGACTATGCGACGCTCATTCGAAATATCCTCTACGGAGATCCGAAAGTGATTGTGATGGATATGGTATTTTATCAAAAAGGAGAAAATGAGGCCTGTGATCGTGAACTCACTGATATTCTCGAGAAAAATCCGAATGTGATTATAGGAGCCGAGTACAATGAAAAAACCCGATCGCTTCACACGGATCTTTTCGGAGCGGGGAATTACGCGGGAAGCATGGGAATCATCAACACCACTTCCTATAATTCGTTCAATGTTTTCAACTTTAATCTCGCAGACTATCGGAATCGTGTTCGGCTCTATGAAAAGGGAGGGGATTTCGTACTTCCTATAAGTATTGAAGCATATCGTCTCGCTCATAACCTCCAAAAGCCGAATGTCACGAGTGACGCCATCCTTTTTGAAAACGGAACACAAATCCCGGTCGATGACGGACATATAAATATAAACTTTTTTACTCCCGCTTATAAAACGGTAGGATTTATCGATGTACTCGAAAATTCCAGTCGTTCGAGTATATTTACCGGGAAAGTGGTGTTCGTTGGAGCAACGGCACCGGATATACATGACGAGTTCCTGACTCCGTACAATACCTCGACCGTTATGCCCGGAGTAATGATTCACGCGAATCTCTATAATACGCTTACGACACAGAAGTTCATCGATTATGAAAATCTCTATGATTTTCTCGCGAGAAATATTTTTATTGTTTTCGTATGCGGATGTATCCTCGCAGGGATGAGTCATATTGTCTATGGAGTGGTATCGTCATTCGGTATCGTCATACTCTATATATTGATATCCATCGGCGTATTTAAATATATGGGTATAATAGTGGAGATATTTCCACTCATCGTTTCATATGCGGTTACGAGCCTTGCTATCTATTTCAAAAAATTTATCGAGGAACGAAAGTCGAAAGATCAGGTAAAAGCGATTTTTTCCCGATATATCTCGGAGGATGTGGCAAATGAACTTATCAAACTTGGAATCGAAAATATGCATCTCGGATGAGCGGAGCGGGAAGTGACGGTATTTTTCTCGGATCTTGCCGGATTTACCGATCTTTCGGAAAATCTCAAACCTGAGGAACTCGGAAAGATTCTCAATATCTATTTCGAAGAAATGTCCTCGATTATTCTCCATCAAAAAGGGACCATCGATAAATTTATCGGAGATGCGATTATGGCATTTTGGAACGCTCCACTCGATCTTCCGAAGCATGCGGACAGTGCTTGTGTCTCAGCATTACTGCAGAGACAGGCACTCGAAAAAGTTCGTGCAGCCATCAAGGCACTCGGATGCGAAACATTCATCGATATGCGTATAGGAATCAATACCGGGAAGGCGATTATCGGAAACTTCGGATGTTCCAAACGCTACGATTATACCGCTCTCGGAGATACCGTCAATCTCGCTTCCCGTCTCGAGTCTATCAATAAACAGTACGGAACCAATATCATCATCAGCGAATCCACCTATGAGCAGATCGAAAAGAATCGGTTCCTTGTTCGGGAGCTCGATCTCATAACGGTAAAAGGGAAGACAAAACCGATAAAAATCTATGAACTTCTCGGATTTAACGATCATTCCGAACCGGAAAAAATTCAATTCTATAGTGAAGCACTCGCTCTCTATCGATCTAGGAAATTTTCCGAAGCAAAAAAACTCTTCGAAAAAATAGGGGATACGCCATCGAAAAAATTCATCGACCGTTGCGATGAATTCATCAAAAATCCTCCGCCGGAGGACTGGGATTATGTGTATCGGTTTAAGGTGAAATAAAAATAACCCCGAGTACTCGGGGTTATTTTTATAGAGCGTATTTTACGAATTCTCCAATCTCTAATTCTTTTTTGTCCCCCTCGATCATAGATAATTTCACCTCATCGTACTCGTCCACTTCCGGTGCTTGTATCTCTCGGCGGATTATTGTTTTTTTCTCGTCAAAATCCATAATGTATCCGGAGAATGTTTTCCCTCGGGCGTTTTTTGCATGTTTCGCATAAATCTCATCAAGAACCTTGGAGAGTTTCTTCATCCGTTGATTCACGACCGCTTCACTCACTTTTTGGTCGAGTTTGGAGCTCGCAGCGAGTGCTTCGTCGTGATATTGGAACACTCCGACCGATTCGAAATCGTGGCGTTTCACGAATGCGAGAAGGTGCTGGAAATCCGCGTCGGTCTCACCCGGGAATCCGATGATGAAACTCGTCCGTATGAACGCATCGGGAAAATTCTCTCGGAGGGATTTCAGGAATGCTTCCACATGTGCCTCGTCGTAGTGGCGTCCCATGCGTTTGAGGATGTGTTCGCTCGAATGCTGAAAGGGGATATCGAAGTAGGGGAGGAGTTTCTTGAGATTTTTCAGTCGCTGTATATGGTCGAGCGTCAGGATGTCCGGGTACATATAATAGAGCCGAATTTTAAAGTCTCCCGGAATCGCCTCGATTTGTTCGAGGAGTTCGAAGAGTTTCGGTTCACCATAGAGATCGGTTCCGTATCGGGTCGTATCCTGAGCGATAATCTGAATCTCTCGGATGCCGTTTGCGAGCATGGTGTGCACTTCTTTCACGACATCTTCCATCTTTCGACTCGTCTGTTTCCCGCGAATCTGCGGGATGATGCAGAATGTACAACTATTGTCGCATCCTTCTGCTATTTTTAAGTATTCATACCCAAAAGGTGCATGAATATACGCACGGACTTCGTCACCTCTCCAAATAAACGCACTCTTCGGTAAATGAGAAATAACTTCAATCTTCGCGTTCAAATCTTGCATTTCCTCGTTCGCCGTACTGTCTTCGTACGCCTCACTACGGTCCGCGATTTTCGCACGAATATTATCGTTCTTTCCCATTTCCTGTGTCCCACTCTTTTTTATACTTTTTTCTCCAATCGAATTGAGATATTCAGTCAACTTCTTCTCCTTCGACTGTTTCATCGCCACTTTCGCTCGCACGATGGCACTCATATCGATTCCGACGGTCTTCCCGAAGAGAAGCCCTTCAATCGTCGTATAGCTGATGAACGGAACCACCGAATGGAGATTCTTTAGACTCGAGAGAAACGAATCGTCTTTCACGGATACATAACACCCCATGAGGATCAATTTCTTCCCGAGATTGTCATAGTGACTGAGAGTCTGTTCGGACTCCGCACGAGCCGATGACAGGAATCCGCAGGTATTGACTATCACATAATCCGCTTCCGGGTCTTCCGGGTCTTCTATATACTCGATGGGCGTGCGGTCTGAGTACTTCAAAATCTCCCCGATAGCGAATTCGAGGTCGACGAGGTTTTTGGAACAACCGAGGTTGATGGAGGAGAAGCGAAAGGACATAATGGATGGTTATATTTTATTTCAAGGGAAGGATTTTTCTTTGATGATGAGATATTCGGCATCATTACTTTTTGCTGAAATTTTGTGTGCTTCTCAGGACTCAACCATAAGTAGTTCCAGTACTTTAAGAGCAAAAAGTTCTCTATTGATTTCGACGGTGAGCTTTCATTTTAGGAGCAGATAGTACTCCGCAAAATCATGAGTATGTTCATTTTCCTCTTTTAGAGGACGACCAGTAGAGTGTTTGATCTGGATATTTGAGCCATTCCAATGTCCACAAAACCATCATTCTGGATTTTTTGAAAATGTTTTCATTTGATAAATTTGTTATAAAATCCCCTTCAAAATCTCTGTAAACATCTTTGGGTTTCCTTGTCCGGCACTCGCTTTCATGCACTGTCCGACGAAGAATCCGAAGAGATTCTCTTTTCCGGATTTGTATTCGGCAACCTGCCCCGGATTATCGGCGAGGACTCTCTCGGCGATTGTCTTCAGGGCTCCGGTATCCGATACCTGACGGAGATGTAATTCATCAATAATCTTGTTAGTATTTCCATCTTTTCATCTCTTGAATAGTTCTTCAATAACTATTTTTGAGTTTGTTGATGATAATTCATCTTTATTGACTAAATTAATTACCTCTGCTAATTCATTGGTAGAAAAGCTTAGATTTGTAAAATCGTGTATATCTCAAAATACAGATCGAATATTATAATCCTGCATGATTTTAAAGAGAATAGTCGTGATATATGAGCAGGACTTCTTGGCATCGCCACTGAGTTTCACGAGCTCTTCGTAGAAGTCGGAAAGTTCTCGGGAAGCTGAGAGGATTCGTGCGTCGTCGGCTTGAAGTTTATATTCGTTGACATATTTCATCCGTCGATCGATGGGGAGGTCTCCGATGGCTCGTGCTTCGATGAATTCCTTGGAAATAACGAGCGGTGGGAGGTCGGGTTCCGGGAAATATCGGTAGTCCATGGCGTCTTCCTTGGATCGTTGGGAGGAGCTCATCCCTTTTTCGTCGTCCCATCCGCGGGTTTCCTGAGGAACCTTTCCTCCTGCTTCGACGATCTTGATTTGGCGTTTGAATTCGTTGTCGATAGCACGCCCGATAGCGGAGAAGGAATTGATATTCTTGAGCTCGACACGGTTGTTGAGGATGGTTTCCCCGGGCTTCCGGATGGAGATATTCACATCGCATCGGAGTTGTCCTTTTTCCATGTCGGCGTTCGAAGCTCCACACCATCGCATAAGTTTCTGGAGTTCTTCGAGGTATCCGATAACATCTTCCTTGGAACGGAAATCCGGTTCGGTCACGATCTCCATGAGGGGACTTCCGGCACGATTGTAATCACAGAGAGTTTTATTCCCCGAGTGGATGAGCTTTCCGGCATCTGCTTCGATGTGCATTCTCTCTATTTTGAAGGATTTCACTTCGTCTCCGACCATAGCACGAACCACTCCATGCTGAACAATCGGGTGGTAGAGCTGAGTAATCTGGAAACCGGACGGATTATCCGGATAGAAATAGGACTTTCGGTCGAATATCGAAGTCTCGTTGACCGTACATCGAAGAGCCTGACCTGCACGAACCGCGAGGTCGATGACCCGTTCATTCAGAACCGGAAGAGCTCCCGGAAATGCCATACAATACGGACAGGTATGGAGGTTCGGTTCGTCGGCGAGTTCCACCGCGTTTCGGCAGGCACAGAACATTTTGGTTTCGGATTTTATTCGGACATGGGTTTCGAGTCCCATGACGATTTCGTATTGGTTTTCCATAATTTTTAAGAGTAGAAAGTATATTTGGAGATTTTAAAAATGTATTTTTCACTTGCCTCTCGGAACTCGTCTCTTATCTGATGACTCAGACAGTCCTCGGTGCGTTCAAAAATCATTTTTAAAATCGGGCTATATCTTCTATGAGATAGTAACCCGAGTATTGTATGGAAAAGTACGAAAAAGCAAGACAGAAGTGAGTTTTTTAGATAGGTCGGTCAAGAGAGTTTATAAAAGTATTTTTATCGAGGGAATTTCTTTTGTAATGTATTCTTTCTTATTCTGACGAAGGTATTCCAAAATTTCTCCGTTTTTGTGGATATTTCTGAAGTTTTGTTTTATTAAATATCGTATTTTATCATTTTTTTCTCTAAGACTTTTTTCTCCGCTTGAGGGAATTTGCTATTTACAGTACTGAGATTATTATAATTTCTCGAAGTTTTGATTTTACAATGAAGATTTTTTCTCTATACTGACGAAACTTTTAATTCCTCATCAAATAATTCGTATGAATCTTCTCATCGGCGCAAATTTTAAGATGAATAAAACCGGAGCGGAGCTTCGCGAATACTTCGGAACATTCCTCTCTGAATACTCGTGTCCCTCCTCGGTCGATCTTGTGATCGCTCCTACAATCATAGGACTTGTGCTTGCATCGGAACTCGCAAAGGATTCTTGCGTACATATCGGAGCACAGAATATGTCTTCGGAAATATCGGGTGCGTTTACCGGAGAAACTTCACCTCTTTCTCTTCGGGAAATCTCATGCGAATACGTGATTCTCGGACACTCCGAACGTCGAACCATTTTCGGTGAAACCGATGAGCTGGTAAATAAAAAAGTGAAAACAGCACTCGTTCACAGTATCCGACCGATTCTCTGCATCGGAGAGAACCTCAATGAGAAAGAAGCGGGACTCACGAAAGATATTCTTCGTGTGCAGCTTGAAAAGTGACTCTCTGAAATTGATAATACGACCGGAATCGACATCGCCTACGAACCGGTTTGGGCCATTGGAACAGGAAAATCCGCGACTCCCGAGTACGTCGAGGAAGTTCATATTTTTATTCGGGAAATTCTCGGACAAAGAGAAAGTCGAATTATTTACGGAGGAAGCGTAACCGAGGTGACCGCCCATGAGCTCATCAGCAAGCGTGAGGTCAACGGTTTCCTCATCGGTTCTGCCGTACTCGATCCGAGGCGACTCATAAAAATCGTAGAAGAAGCAACAAGATAGAAATATGAAACAACTTCGATATTCATATTCAAAGACTCCGTTCCTCGTTCTCCGTACAAGTCGTATGGTTCACTTCAGTACTCGCTTTTCATACGAATCTCATCGTTCTTTCATATTTCTGGAAAATTAAATTTTATTTTAAATCTCTAATTTTTTCTTAATTTATGTGATCTAAATCCACCAATCCTACTACCGGAGAAGTTATCTTCGAAGTGCCCTATATTAGCGAAGCGGAGCTTGCAGTTAAAATCGAAACGGCAGCGAAAGCGTACAAAGCTTGGAAAAACACTCCGCTTGCCGAAAAACAACGATTTTTCACCGCTCTTGCGGAAGTTCTTGAAGCGAAAAAAGGTGAACTTGCGAAGCTCGATACTCTTGAGATGGGAATGCCAATTGCGGACGCTGCTGGAGATATCGCGAAATCCATCGGAACCGTCAAATATTTCCGCGACAATGCAGAGAAACTCCTCTCCCCGAAAGAGTTTGACGAGAGTGGAGCAAAAGGACGAATCGTGTACGAGCCACTCGGAGTTCTCTACTGCGTTACTCCTTGGAATTTCCCATTCAACCAGGTGATTCGCTCGACTATCCCGAATATCATCGCCGGGAATACCGTTCTCGTGAAACATGCATCCAATGTTCCTCAGGCAGCCATTGCTCTTGAAGCGGCATTTCTTGAAGCGGGATTTCCTGAGGGAATCTATACGAATCTTCTGATCCCATCTTCATTCTCAGAATCGATCATTGCGAACAAGGCCGTCGTGGGAGTCACTCTCACGGGAGGGGACAAAGCCGGACGAGTGATTGGTTCGCTTGCCGGAAAATACCTGAAACCTTCGGTTCTCGAACTCGGAGGTTCGGATCCATTTCTCGTACTCGATAATAATCGTCTCGACGAGATTGTAAAATCTGCCATTTCCGGACGTATGTCCAATTGCGGACAGAAGTGTAATTCCTCGAAACGATTCATCGTCCTTGAAAAATATTATGAGGAATTTTGTCAAAAATTCGCGAAAGGGATGAGCGAGCTCGTTATCGGAGATCCGATGGATCTTACAACCAAGGTCGGCCCCGTTGCGAAAGAGGATATGCTCGAAGAAATCGCATCCCAAGTCACGGATAGTATCCGTTCCGGAGCGAAACTCCTCACGGGGGGAGTCCGTCTCGATCGTCCCGGGTATTTCTATGCCCCGACCGTTCTTGCGGATGCAGGACCGGGAACTCGAGTATTTGACGAAGAGGTTTTCGGTCCGGTCGCACCAGTTGCGAAAGCCCGCGATATCGAAGAAATCATCAGACTTGCCAATGCCTCACGTTACGGACTCGGATGTTCTATCTTCGGAGATGATCGAACGCAGATCGACTACGTTGCGAATAGAGTTGAGGCCGGAAATGTGGCTATCAATAAAATCGTTACGAGTTACGCCTTCCTCCCATACGGTGGTATCAAAGATGCCGGATACGGGAAAGAACTCGGGGAACACGGAATCAAGACATTTATGAATGAAAAAGTGATTGTAGAAGGGTAATGATTTCTCTTTTTTAAAAAAATCTCTATCATTTGATGATAGAGATTTTTTTATTCTTTTTTGAATTTAAATTTAAAATTTTATAAAAAGTGTCGAGTTCTATTTCTTATTTTTTCTGATAAGGAATGAGAAGGGATTAAACAGTCTTCTCATAATTTAACTCAAAATTTCGATCATAAAAGTTCCGTGGTGCATATATTATATGTTATCTCTTCTTCCCATCATGATAAAACAGCCATGACATAATGAGGAGTTCATTCAAATAGAACTACATTCGTTTTCTTATATATCGTATTCATCGTATTCATACTCATAATTTTCCTGTTTAGAAATATTAGTATCAATATATAATTATATTTTTGATAAAGTCAATTCTTTGTGAGATTACGGCATTTTGGTTTTGATTTAGTTGGAAATAGGGGGTTTATTTAGTTTTTTCTATTCTCTTTTGAAAAAATCGACAGTTTCCATATAATCAGCAAAAATATTATCCCTTTCCAATATTATTTCCCTTATGAAAATCCCTCTTTCCTGGATATCTCAATATACCGATATTTCTCCGCTTCTTCGGAAACAAAAAATCAAAGAACTTGCTCATCTTTATTCCATTCATACCGCTGAAATCGATGCCATCGAGGAAGTGGGAACGGAGGACAAAGTCGTGGTTGCAAAAGTTGTATCTACCCGACCGCACCCGGATAGTGACCATTTGAATCTTGTGGAGCTCAATTGCGGTTCTCTCGGGAAACGAGCTATCGTCTGCGGAGCGGAGAATGTCCGAACGGCAAAATTCGTTGCGGTGGCACTCGTTGGAGCGAAGCTTGGGAAAGAACGGGATTTCGAGATCAAACTCTCGAAAATTCGCGGAGAAGCGAGCGAAGGGATGATCTGCAGTGAGGATGAACTCGGACTTCAGGAGGAACGGGCACCGGGCATTATGGTTCTCGAAAATCATTTTCGGGAAAGTCTTCTCGAATCGAAACTCGGAACGCCTTTTTATGACCTTGAGGTCAGTATTCCGGGAAATGGAACTCCGAGTTATTCTTTCCCTTTGAAAGATACTGTTTTCGAAATCGACAACAAATTCATCACGAATCGTCCGGATCTCTTCAGCACTGAAGGAAACGCACGAGAATTCGGTGCGATATTTTCGCTTCCATTTCATCCGTATGCTCTTAAACTTCCAACAATATCCGGAAAACTCTCTGTAAAAATCGAGACCCCGAACGTACTTGCGTACGAGCTTCTTTCCATTAAAAATATCGGGGTCGGAGCTTCTCCGCTCGGAATCGACCAGATGCTCCGAAAAGCGGGGATTACTCCGAAGTATGATCTCGTGGATATCACGAACTTCGTCATGACCGAGCTCGGTCAGCCAATGCACGCCTTCGATGCGGAAAAAGTGACGGGAGATATCACCGTTCGTCAGGCACGGGACGGCGAGACTCTGCTTGCACTCGATTCCAAAGAGTACACTTTGTCAAGTAAAGATATCGTCATCGCGGATTCCGAAAAAGTGCTTGCCATTGCGGGAATCATCGGAGGGATGAGCTCGGCAGTAAGTGAAACGACAAAAAACGTCTACTTTGAATCCGCTTGTTTTGATCCTGTTTCCATTCGACTCACTTCCCAGCGACTCGTAGTGCGAACCGACAGTTCGATGCGTTTTGAGAAATCGCTCGATCCAACTCTTGCGAGCCGAGTGCTTCCACGAGTATTCGATATATTGAAATTCCTCGAGAAAAACGAGACTTGTACCGGAGTTTTTTCATATCTCGATACGGCGAAAGTTCGAGATATCACCATCGATACCGATCTCGCTTTCGTGGAGAAGAAACTCGGACTTGGGATTTCAAAAGAGCGAACAGAAGAGATTCTCCAAAGACTCGGGTTTGAAGTATCTTTCACGGGTGAGAATTTTTCTGTGAAAGTTCCGTCTTGGAGAGCAACGAAAGATATTTCCATCAAGGAAGACTTGGTCGAAGAAATCGGACGAATCAACGGATATGAACGGATTCCGAATACCCCGATCACCGGGCCTTTTTCCATTGCCGAGAAAAATAAATCCATTGAACTTCGAGACCGCATCAATGCGTATTTTTCATCGCAGGGATTATTTGAAGCGTACAATTATTCTTTCTCCAACCAGCAAAAAGACGCCCTTGTCGGATATGCGGACGACAGCAATGCAGTGCATATTCAGAATGCATTCAATGTGGAATATACGATGATGCGTCGCTCCATGGTTCCGAATCTCTTGGAAGCGACGGCCGAGAATTTGAAACAAGAAAAACGATTCGGGTTTTTCGAAATCGGGAAAGTATTCGAGAAGCTTGAGGAAAATGAGTTTAGTGAAAAAAAGGCACTCGCAGGAGTTTTGGTTTGAGAGGATATCGTAAAATTTCGTACGGTTCTCGACGGATTCCTCCGTACCGTTCTTCCCGGAAAAACATTTGCGGTTGAACAGGGAACAGAAAATATCGCCTCGTTTCATCCGAATAAATCCGGACGATATATGGTCGATGGTGAAATGATTATAAGTTTCGGTTCGCTCCATCCCGGTGTTGCTGAGTCTTTCGGACTCGCAAACGCAGATATACTTCTTTTCGAGGTAGATTACGAGAAACTCTCCCGTCATTTCGCGACTGCAAGTTACAGGTTTACCGAAATTGGGAAATATCCGGGTATCACTCGAGAACTCAACTTCGTATTCGACGAAACGATTCCGGTGAGCACGATTGTCGCAAAGATTTCGAGTGTCAATCCGATACTTTCGAGCTTCTCAGTGGTGGATATATTCCGTGACGAGGCGAAAATAGGAGTGGGAAAGAAGTCCGTGACATTCTCGTTTCTGATACAGGATTTGACGAAAACGATTACCGATGAGGAAGCACTTGTTATTCAAGAGAATATTATTGCGAAATTGGAAGGAGACGGGGTGAAGCTCAGGAAGTAGTGATTTAAAATCATAAAAATAATCCATGCCCCACCTTCTCCGCCTCGAAGAAATCAAACTCACGCTCCAGGACGATGAGTCCATGCTATCCGATAAGATAGCGAAAATCCTTCAAATCCTCAAGGAGGGGATTGTGTCGTACAAGATCGTGAAGAAATCCATTGATTCTCGAGATAAACAGAATATCCTCTTTATCTACAGCGTGGATGTGGATTTGAAGGAGAGAAATGTGAATATTTTGAAACCGAATCCCGTGAAACATCGGGCGAAGTGGGTGGAGGAGTATGTGTACGAGATCAAACAGGTTCCTGAAAATATCGAGAGAAAACGACCGATTGTCGTTGGAACGGGTCCTGCGGGACTTTTCGCGGGGCTCGCGCTCGCGAAGGCGGGGCTCCGTCCTATTATTATTGAGCGAGGAAAGGCGGTGGATGAACGAATCAAGGATGTGGAAATTTTTATGAAGACCGGGAAACTCGATACGAGTTCCAATATCCAGTTCGGAGAAGGTGGGGCAGGAACTTTCAGTGACGGAAAACTCTATACGATGATCAATGATCCTCGATCGAAGTATGTCTTCGAGGAGCTTGTGGAAGCCGGAGCACCGGAAGAGATTCTCTATACGGCGAAAGCCCATGTTGGAACCGATAAACTCCGAGTTCTCGTAAAAAATCTCCGAGAGAAAATAATATCGCTCGGCGGAGAAGTACGGTTCGAAACCTGTTTGACGGATTTGGAAATAGAAAACAGTGTATTAAAAGCGATTATCGTGAATGGAGGAGAGAGGATTAAGACGGATATCCTCGTCCTCGCGGTCGGACATTCGGCACGCGATACGTATCAAATGATCTATGATAAGGGACTTCAGATGACCCAGAAGGCATTTGCCATGGGAGTCAGAATCGAGCACGATGCTGGTATGATTAACCGTTCGCAATTCGGAGATGCTTGCGTAGATCCGAAGCTTGGGACGGCGAGTTATAAACTGGTTACTCATTCGGAGCAAGAAAGAAGCGTCTATTCGTTCTGTATGTGTCCCGGTGGACACGTCGTGGCAGCTTCGAGCGAAGAGGGGAGGCTCTGTCTTAATGGGATGAGCGAATATCTCCAAGACAGCGGGATTTCCAATAGTGCTCTCTTGGTCGGAGTGAATCCCGAAGATTTCGGGTCAAGTCATCCGCTCGCGGGAGTGGAATTTCAGAGAAAATGGGAAGAAAAGGCTTTCAAACTCGGAGGAAGCAACTACTACGCACCCGCTCAATTGGTCGGAGATTTTTTGAAGTGAGTACCGTCCAAATGACTCGGGAAACTTGGTTCCACGTATCTTCCGGGGATTACTCTGACGTCTCTCGATGAATGTCTCCCGGATTTTATTACCAAAGCTCTCCGGAAAGCACTTCCGGAACTCGACAGGAAAATAAAAGGATTCGCATCGAACGATGCCATATTGACCGCCATAGAGGCACGAAGCTCTGCGGTTCTCCGAGTCGTGAGGGATAAGGAAACTCTGGAATCAAACATTGCGGGAATCTATCCTGTCGGAGAGGGGGCCGGATATGCCGGAGGAATCACCTCGTCGGCGATTGACGGGTTGGTGATTGCGGAGAAGATAATAGAAAAATATTCAAAATAAAATATTATTCGCACCGAACGATATTTTTGAGCATAAAATTGTGTCTTCTTTGTTTAAGACGCTCGAGTTTTCGTATCGAATTTTCTCGAATATTTTTTATTTTGTTGGATACTTTCCATTGTATTGTTTCCGATGGGTTGTTGTATATTATTTTGATAATTTGTGTCAGTATCTTCTGAATCCGAACACGAAGACAGAAGGAGTGATTGAAGTATGATGATACCTATAAGAAGAGGAAGTTTTTTCATAGATTTTGGAGATTGAAATAGTGTAAAAAATAAATAGCAAGCCTTCTAATCAAAGGTTTGGATTTGTAAAACGGAAGGAAAATCCTTAATTTTGCGTATTGTAAGAAAAAAATTGAATTTGTAAAATTTTTCTCTTTTTTCTAAATTACTATTAAATGGTAACTTAATTAAGTTACCATAACTATTATTTTGATTCTGAAATTCAAGCGTTATACAATGCGACGAAATAAAAATCTTTTGCATTTTCCCTCATTTCCCCTATAATCCAGCGGAACTTTTTGGAAGATACGTGGTGCGGTACTAGGGAACCTCTCATTTCCTTCTCATAAGATTCATTTTTACTTTATATCTTTCTTGCAGTTTTTTATACTGTAAGATATCTAATCCATAAGACTCATGAGAAAATATGAACTTATGCTCATCCTCAATCCGGAGCTCGGAGATGCGGGTGCTGCAACCCTCCTCGTGGAGGTAAAAGCCGAACTTGAAGCCGTTGGTACTAAAATCGACAAAGAAGATATCTGGGGAGTGAAAGATCTTGCTTACAAGATCAATAACTCTAAAACCGGATACTACGCTCTCTATACTCTCACTCTTGAGAAAGGGGATTTCTTCGCCGTAACGAACGCTTTCAATTTGAAGAAGGATATTTGGAGAAATATGTTTGTTCGACTAGAAAGTGCAGAGTAATTTCATAATTCGAATTTAAATTTTCGTTTCCTCTGGCCCACGAGGGGAGTTAAATAGCTTCCTCGAAAATCGTACGGTTCACTCCGGTGACACCGCAAGGGTGCGTTATGGCGTCGATTTGCATTCGAATTCTATTGTTCTTCAATATTTCTAAAATCAAAGATTTTATCATTATTTAATTGACTATGAGAACTGTTAATAAAGTTATCCTAATCGGAAATGTTACGAAGGATCCATATATCAAATCCACAGTTGGAGATAAAAAAATCGCACTTTTCACGGTGGCGACGAATCGTTATTATCGCGATGCTGCCGGAGTCAATCAGAGCGAAGCGGAATATACTAACTGTGTTGCCTGGGGGCCTCTTGCTGAGCGAATAGAACAATTCCTTGTAAAAGGAAAGCTCGTGTATATCGAAGGACGTCTGAAAACTCGCGTTATCGATAAAGAAGACGGAACGAAACTTCACAAGACGGAAGTAGTTGTTTCCAATCTCATATTCCTCAATAAACGAGAAGATTTCACAGAAGATGAAGAGATAATAGATGACACGGTGCTGAGTCATTTTGATGACCTCGCCGATGATAAATTTTAAAAAAATAATTTTTAATTACTAATACTCCATTCCTATGGCTAAAACTATTTGCCCTATCGAGGCTCTCGGTATAAAAGAAATCGATTACAAAGATACCGTGTTTCTTCGTAAATATATTACAAAGTTCAACAAAATCGTTCCACGATACTATTCAAACGTTGCTCTCAAGAATCAACGAAAACTTGCTCAAGCAATCAAGCGAGCTCGTTATATGGCACTTCTTCCATATGTTCTCAATCCTCGTGCATCTGCTACACCGGTTAAGACTCTTGTAAGCACTCCAATAGTGATTGCAGATACATCGGACGAACTTATCTAAAAAAAGAAAAAGAGTGATTTATCACTCTTTTTTTTGACTTTTTAGCATTGCTTCTATATAATGCACGGCGTTACTTCTATTTATTAATTTTTTAGCACTATGCAGGTACTCAAAAAAGTTGGTTTTATCTCTCTTGCAACTCTTGCTTCTATTGAGCAATCTTTCGCGGCGATTAATTTTGGTGGAAGCAGTGTTTCGCAAAATATTTCGGGAAGCTCCAATACAGCCGATACAACTATTCAAAATCTCGTAGGAAATGTTATGTTCTTTCTCGGTATTATCGCGGTTCTTTACGGTCTTTACGGAGGTTTTCTTATCATGACTGCCGGTGGGGAAGACGATAAGGTGAAGAAAGGAAAGACTATTCTTATCCAGGTTGGTCTCGGACTCGTGGTTATCTTCCTTGCAAACTCCATCGTTCAATGGGTTCTCTCGAAAGTTCTTACCAACGCGTAATATTTCTCGGATTTTTCAGAATCTCTCAATCTTGGTTGAGGGATTTTTTGTGGACTAAAAAAAGTGGACAAAAGAGGGATTTTTCATAATATGAAAAGGAATAATTCACTCACTCAATATCGACTATGTACAATCCGAAAATTACCGAACCGAAATGGCAGAAGTTCTGGGAAGAACATGATACTTTCCGGACTCTTTCCCCTGCCGAAGCGGGGAGTAAACCGAAAAAGTATATTCTTTCCATGTTCCCATATCCATCGGGAGAAGGGCTTCATGTCGGACATGCGAAAGTATATTCTGCTACCGATGCGTATGCCAGGTATTGTAAAACACGTGGGTATAATGTGCTCCATCCGATGGGATGGGACGCTTTCGGACTTCCTGCGGAGAATTATGCTATCAAGACCGGAACTCACCCAGCGGTTACGACCGCGAAAAATGTCGCAAACTATACTCGTCAGATGAAATCCATCGGACTCTCGTATGACTGGAGTCGCGAAGTGAATACAACTGATATTGATTACATCAAGCAAACTCAGTGGATATTCCTGAAGCTTTTTGAGCGAGGACTTGCATATGAACAGGATCTCCCTATTAACTACTGTCCGAGTTGTAAAACTGGACTTGCCAATGAGGAAGTAGTCGGAGATAATATCTGCGACCGCTGTGGAACGAAAGTGGAACGACGCAAGATTCGTCAGTGGGTTCTGAAGATTACCGAATACGCAGAGAGACTCCTTGCGGATATCGATACACTCGATTGGCCAGAGAGCATCAAAGAGATGCAACGAAACTGGATAGGGAAGAGCGAGGGGGTGGAGTTTCGTATGAAAAAAGTGGGAGATGAAGCGAAAGAACTTGCCGTGTATACCACCCGAATAGACACCGTCTATGGGATGACCTATGTCGTGCTTGCTGCTGATCATAAGGACGTGAATAATTGGATTACTGCAGAACAGAAGGGAAAATGTGAGAAATATATTGCTGACTCGAAGGCAAAATCAGACCTCGATAGAACCAATGAAGGAAAAGAGAAAACCGGAGAATTCACCGGGTCTTTTGTGGTGAATCCTTTCAATGGAGAACAGATTCCGGTTTGGATAGGGGATTATGTACTTGGGAGCTATGGAACCGGAGCGGTTATGGCAGTTCCTGCACACGATGAGCGAGATTTTGAGTTCGCGAAAAAACATGATTTGGAAATAAAGAATGTTATTATTCCAATGAGTTGAAGGCAGGATGAATTTAATAAACCCTACACAGAAGATTGACTTGTAAAAGACCCGAGAAATGACCATGTAATATTTTCTTCTGAGGCACGTAGTTTATTTGCAAATATAGCCGAGAAAGAAGGCTTCGGGAAGAAGAAAACGAACTATAAGCTCCGTGACTGGCTCTTCTCCCGACAACGCTATTGGGGGGAACCGATTCCACTCATCCACCTCGTGATCGAAGACCTCAAAAAAACTCCGCATATTTCAGATATCTCCCAGGCGGTTGATCCGAATCTCGCCTATATTCTGAAACGCGATCCAACTCCCGGAGAAGATTGTCGGGGAACTCTCTGCAAAGGAAGCGGAAAAGTTCGTGAACTCATCATCGGCGGAAAAGTGGTTTCCAAAATCTACGACGGACTCTATGGGAAGATTATTTGTGATTACAAGCTTCCGCTCGAGCTTCCAGAAGTTGCAAACTACGAACCGGCAGGCGATGGAAATAGTCCGCTTGTGCTCGTTCCGAGTTTCGTGAATGTGACTCTTGCAAGTAATCTCTCCGGAAAACGCGAGACCAATACTATGCCACAGTGGGCAGGGTCTTGTTGGTACTATCTTCGATTCATGGATCCTCGATTTCCAGATGCTCCGGCAAGTAAAGAGATGATCGAGTATTGGGGACAAGTCGATAAATACGTCGGTGGTGCGGAGCATGCCGTACTTCACCTTCTCTATGCCCGATTCTGGCACAAGGTACTCTTCGATATCGGAGTAGTGTCTTTCAAGGAACCGTTCCAAGACCTCATAGGCGTGGGACTCATCCTCGGTCCAGATGGAGGGAAGATGAGTAAATCTAAGGGGAATGTCATCAATCCAGATGACGTGGTGAAAGAATACGGGGCTGATACCCTCCGTATGTACGAGCTCTTCCTTTCGGATTTTCGTGATGCAGCTCCTTGGGATACCGATGCAATTGTCGGAGTGCGACGTTTCCTCGAACGCTCCCAAGCGATTTTCGAGATTCCCAAGTTCGCTGCAGACGATATGAAAGCGATGAAACTCCTCCATAAAACCATTAAGAAGGTCGGAGAAGATATCGAGGCATTCAAGTTTAATACCGCCATTTCTGGTCTCATGATCCTCCTTAATGAAGGAATTCCCAAGGATGTGGAAAATGCACTTGAATGGAAAGAGAATTTCGCTATGATGTTACATCCATTTGCTCCGCACTTAGCAGAGGAACTCTGGCAGATGCTCGGAAAAACCACTTCCGTATTCGAGGCGAGTTGGCCGGAATACCAAGAGTTCATGCTTGTGGACGACGAGGTGACGATTGCGATACAAGTGAATGGAAAACTCCGTGGAACGCATGTATTCTTGAACGGAGTTTCTCAGGAAGAGGTCGCTTCGAGAGTTATGGAAGATCCGGAGATTGCCAAATGGATAGAAGGACTCACGATCGTCCGGGAAATATTCGTTCCGAATAAATTGTATGGTATTGTCGCAAAATAAAAAATTAACTTGAGATATTCGCGTAAAGGATTATTATTTCTCGTCCATATGAAGCTGTGGATATCCTCAAATATACCAAGACCATGTGGGCGTCGAAATAAAAAATCCTTTATACTCACTTTTTAATTATTAATTTTCTCTATTATGACTACTCCGTTTCCGGAAGATGAGGAGGAAGATGAACTTCTCCTTGGTACTGTTGATATAGACGAGGATGATATCGAAGCGAACGAGCTTGAGATAACTCTTGAGGATGTAGAGAATCTTGAGGAAGAAGAAAACATCGGACATAAAGTGCAGACATACGATCCGGCAGATGACGGAACGGATAATTATTTCGATGAGCGATATTTCGATGAATAACATTTTTATCATACTGAACTTGTTTCGGTATCTTATTCCGTAAAAGTGTAGATCTTCCCGGAGGCAATCCTTTAGGGCTGAAATAAATTCAGTATGACGGTTCTGTAGTTTTGTATTAACTTTCATTTTTATGCCAAAAAAAGATCCGTACTCAGTTCTCGGGGTTTCCAAATCAGCAACGCAGGATGAGATAAAGAAAGCCTATCGCAAGCTTGCCATGCAGTACCATCCCGATAAAAATAAGGGAGATAAAAAAGCTGAGGACAAATTCAAAGAATTGAGTGCTGCATATGAAATACTCGGAGATGCCAAAAAACGCAAGGAACATGATACTTTCGGTTCTGTCGGAGAATGATTTGGAGGTTCTTCGTGAGGAGGACAGGGGTTTGGCGGTTATGAGGATATCTTCTCGCAGTTTGGCGGAGGAGGAAAAAGCAGCTCTCAGGGTTTCGAATTTGATCTCGGCGATCTTTTTTGAGGGGGTCAACGACAAAAGGGAAGAACTTCTTCCTATGAGGAAGCTTCTCGTACCCCAAAAACAGAATCGGAAAAACCATCGCTTGATGTTGTAAAAACTATTGAAATTCCTATTTTCGACCTGATTCTCGGAATGAAACTGGATGTAGAAACGGTGTATAGTAAACATCTTACGTTGACTATTCCACCCGGAACGAAAGCGGGAACCAAGTTTCGGATTAAGGGAAAAGGACGACAAAGCTCTTGAGAAATGGGGGATATGTATGTCATCGTCGAAGGAAAAATGCCGAAAGAAATTCCGGAGAACATACGAAAGCTTCTGGAGAGTATCAAGGATCAATTATAAAAAAATCCCCGTTGAAGAACGGGGATTTCAGAAATCCGCCTCCTTTGGTCAGATTATGGAATCATTTTTTTTCAGGCTGTTCCATCTCTTCGTCGGAACTGTCCGGGAGGAAGAGTGCAACAATAATAAAGCCCGTAGTTATCAGTGTCATAAACCAATTCCACGGCAATCTTATCCAATACCACAGCAATATAAATATTGCTACCATGAATAGAAGAAGGAGTAAGGACAACCAGAACGGCCATGTCAATGCGAAAAACACCAAAGTTAGTGCGAGGGCAAATTTGGCTACTGCTTCCGTCCGATAGAAGCCGAATTCCATCAAAAATTCCCCTGATTCTTTCCGAACCACCAATAAGCAAAAAAACAGAAAGAATACGCTTATTGCCCCAATCAGCCAAATTTCCCAAAATTCATGACCCATGATGCCTCCCTAAAATATTTATTTTTGAAATTTTTACAATCCCGGTGGTTTTTCGTTCCGGGAAATGCTGAGGAAACTTATACTCTTTTACCCCACTTTGTCAAATGAAAATACTTCTCCTCGATAATATTCGTTCTATCCTTAATGTCGGAGCTCTTTTTCGTACCTGTGACGGTGCGGGTTTTGAGAAGATTGTCTTGACGGGCTTTACTCCGACTCCCCCAAGGAAAGAGATTAGCAAAACCGCTATTTGAGCCGAGAATTTCGTGGCATGGGAGTATTATAAAAACCCTCTGGAGTATATTCGGAACTTGCGGGAACAGGGGTATCGGATTTTCGTTCTCGAACAAACTCCCGAGAGTGTCGATTTTCATAAAATAGCTTTTATGGAGTATGAGAATATCTGCCTCGTTCTCGGAAACGAGATAGAAGGGGTTCAAAAAGAACTCATAGATCTTGCACATCACTGCATAGAGATTCCTATGCTCGGGCAGAAACAATCGCTCAATGTTGCGACGGCAGGGGGTATTTGTATGTACCAGTTCCTTTAGGAATTTCTGCAAAATGCGAACTTCGCATTCAAATCTTCCGTTCCTCGTTCTCCGTACAGTCGTACGGTTCACTTTGGTACTCGATTTTCATACAAATTTCATCATTTTTCAGGAGATTCCTAATTTGCATTCGTAAATTTGCACAAAAAATCCTTATATGCTATAATGAGAACAAATCATCTCATATAAATTTTATGGAAAATACCGTACAAGCACCCTCTCAAATAAACTTCGTTTCAACAGAGAGTAGTTTCGATGAAACGAGAAGAAAAAACTTCTTCACGTATGGATTTATCGCATCTTTTGTTTGGATGTGTTTTCATTTCACTCTCGTTTTCTTTTTCTGATTGCGATTGGAATCCGCTCTGCTTGTGGGGGTGTTTCTCGGAATAGGGAACTTCGTCGCATTTCTCGCAGACAGCCCGGTTGGAGTCCTTCAAAAATACATCTTGCCGAAGAAACTTTTCATCATCTCGGCAGTCCTTATGTTGGTGGTTTCCCTCATATTTCTCTATTTCATCTTCTGATCCAGTTCTCCAAGTTCGAACTCGGATTCTCTTCTCTCTCTTTTTCTCAATTCCGGTATCAACATTCTCCTCCTTTTTATATCGGTTGGACTCTATGGAATCATCAAGGAACTGAGCGACGTGACATCATTGTCATATATCATGAACAATGCCGATCCTTCCGAGTATGCCGACCTTTTATCTCGGAACAATATCTTTTCGTGACTCGGTGCATTGGCGGGACTCGTTTTATCTGGAGTAATCCTCTCCTTTAATCTTTTTGTCGCCGTCTCCATTCTCGTTTTTTTCATAGCGATTTTCATCGTATTCATCGTCATTTATTTCGACAATTCGAAGATGGCTATAAATATCAATATCAATGACATCAGAAAACTGAAAATCATATCTCCGAAAGAAACCATAGAATCGGTCAAGCAGTACGC
Source organism: Candidatus Altimarinota bacterium (assembly GCA_028713325.1). GTDB lineage: Bacteria > Patescibacteriota > Gracilibacteria > BD1-5 > UBA2023 > UBA1545. The sequence goes on from JAQTON010000001.1 coordinate 381,613, forward strand.
TATTTCTCAAGTACAAAAAACGGATTTTATGAAAGTGGCAAGAGGTATGAAATTTATCTTCCTCAAACCCATGCAATTTCATCTGAAGATTGATTGGAAAGAAATTGCGACAACCACAAAAGAGGATCTTAAGTCTTTTTACGAGGTTCTTTTCATAGTACCGTTGAACAAAAGACTTATGATTATGTCTCTGGTAGTTATTTTTTTTGGTTTTTGGGATACGTTCGTCATAACCTTTCTCGTTGATTTTTTGAATAAAATCATAACAAATAATGACAATCTTCTCCTTCAAACGAGGCTTTTCACCGGATATATTTTCATTGCTCTGCTTGCCATACCAGCTTTTGGGGCACAGATTCCGCTCATCGGACTTTCGAAAAAAATAGGAACTTTTTTCGTTATATTTTCGGGGGTTCTCCTTTCCGGAATATCTATGTTTCTTTTCGGGGTGTTCGATGGATTTTTTGTTATCCTTCTTTTGGGTATCGGAAACAGTATCGGGTATGCGGCTGCGATGCCACTTGCACAGGGAGAATTCTCCGATTCCTATAATCAAGTCTATGCGGAGAAACGCCACCTCACGGAGATTGATTCCAACGCCTCGGCCGCCCCGCTCAAGATGATATTGAATCTCGCGAATGTCGTAGGTCTCATCGTCGGAGGAATCCTCGTCGCTACGGTTGGATTCAATGGAACATTTTTTGTTCTCGGAATACTCCTTATGACATTGTTCTGAATGAGCATAGTCAATAAAGGAAAATGGGGATTATAAAATCAGTTTGGAAAATTCCCATCCATCGATAGAATAGTGCTGAATATTTAGAACTCAGCATTCATTTCTATGTCTTTTCTCGACATCCGTCACTACAAGTACCTTACATCCATCATCGATCGAAATCTGGATTTTCCTGCGTTCATGGATTTCGAGCATCATTATCAGGTGTCTGCAAATAAGGAGCAATACTCCATCGAAAAAGCGTATTTTTCCTACAAGGAATCTCTTATTGAAAACACTATAGATCCCAAACTTCGGTCCATTATCGATATGGAATCGGAACTTCTTCCGGTTCTATCAGATATGGAGCGAACGGGAGTGTATGTGGATGCGGAACAACTTCGTGTCATCGGTGAAGATATCGCGAGGGAGTCGAAGAATAAAGAACTCGAGATATACGACCTCGTCGGCGAGAGGTTCAATATCAACTCCGCGAAACAGGTGCAGGTAATCCTCTTCGAGAAACTCGGAATCCCCGTTTCCAAGAAGATCAAGACCGGATATACCGTCGATAACGAGGCACTTTCCCTCATCGGACAGAAGTATGAGATAGCGAATATCATCCTCCAGTATCGCACGCTTGAGAAACTTCGCTCCACCTATATCGATGGACTCCTGAAGGTGATAAACCCGGAAACGAAACGTATCCATACCACCTACAATCAGCTCGGTGCTTCCACCGGGCGACTCTCTTCGGAAGCACCGAATCTTCAGAATATCCCTTCAGGAGAGGGGTATCCGGCACAGATCAAATCTTGTTTCCGTCCTAAACCACCTCACTCCACCTCCCACAAGGGGGCTGCCTTCGGGGAGCCTCTTCCTGGAGGAGAGGGAGTTTCTGAGTACTTATTTTTGGTTGCGGACTATTCGCAGGTGGAACTCCGAATCCTGGCAAGCCTTTCGGGAGACGCATCTCTCATAGACACTTTTACCCGATGAGAGGATATTCATACCCGTACCGCTCGTTTTCTCTTTGGGGAACAGACGACTATTACTTCCGAGCTTCGCCGAATCGCGAAATCGGTCAATTTCTGAGTCATTTACGGCATTACGGGATTCGGTCTCTCGAAAGTCATCAACACCTCGCCCGCCGAAGCTACAAAATACATCGATGCTTTTTACGCGATGTATCCGGGAGTTCGCACCTACTACCAGTCCATACTCGACGGAGCTCACAAGAACGGGTATGTGGAGACTTTTTACGGACGTAGACGCCACACTCCCGGTGTGCGAGATAGCAATAAGATGATTCGTGCAGGAGCGGAACGGGAGGCTATCAATATGCCGATTCAGGGAACCGCCGCGGATATTATCAAGATTGCGATGATAGAGATAGCTCATTTTCTCGAGAGGGGTTCATATAAATCCCGGATGCTCCTGCAGGTCCATGACGAGCTCGTTTTCGAGGTGCATGAAAGTGAAAAAGAGGTGGTGGAGAAACAGATTCGTTCTATCATGGAAGGAGTTTTTTCGGGGAACGTGAAACTCCTCGTGGATATCCATACGGGAAGAGATTGGGCGGATGCGAAAGGGTAGGAGAAAAAATGACCGGCTCTATCGGTCATTTTTTATTGCAAAATCCTCACTTTTCCCTATAATCTCGCTATCGTCCTTTTTAAGGATATTTTTTTAATTTTGCTAATCACTCATCTTTATGAAAGTCGGAATCGTCGGACTCCCAAATGTCGGAAAGTCTACTCTCTTTAATGCCCTTACTAAGTCCTATGCCGCGGAAGCGGCGAACTTCCCGTTCTGTACTATCGAACCGAATGTCGGAATCGTAAACGTAAACGATTATCGTCTCCAGAAACTTTGTAAGACAGTGAATGGACAGAAAATAGTCCCTGCCAACGTCGAATTCGTGGATATTGCGGGACTCGTGGAAGGGGCGAGCAAAGGAGAGGGACTTGGAAATAAATTCCTTTCGCACATCCGTCAGGTCGATGCGATTCTCCAAGTCGTTCGGGCTTTCGACGATACCAATGTGCATCATGTGTCCGGTTCGGTGAACCCGAAGCGGGATATCGAGATCATCAATACCGAGCTCATTATCGCCGATCTCGAGACACTCGAGCGTCGGATCGGGGACAATATGAAAAAAGCACGTTCCGGGGATAAAGAAGCAGTGATTCGTACTCCTATTTATGAGACTCTCAAGACCCACCTCGAATCGGGGAAGCTTGCGGTGACACTCGATCTCGATGAAGAGCAAAAGGCTCAGATTTCCGATCTTTTTCTCCTGACCAATAAACAGTTTATCTACGCTGTAAACGTCGCTGAAGATAAGCTTCTCACGAGTGAGACGGAATTGCGTACCGTTACTGGGATTTCTGATGCGAATATTCCCGTGCTTCCGGTGAGTGCCAAGATCGAGATGGAGATGCTGGAATTCAGTGAAGAAGATCGAATGGCGTTCCTCGCAGATTATGGAGTAACCACGAACCCGATGGATACAATCATATCCACTTGTTACCACCTCCTCGGACTTCAGTACTACTTCACTGCCGGAGAGATTGAGGTCCATGCATGGACGATCCATCAGGGATGGAAGGCTCCCCAAGCTGCGGGAGTGATCCATACCGATTTTGAGAAAAAATTCATCAAAGCGGATACGGTAAACTGGAAAGATCTGGTCGATTGCGGAGGATGGGCACCAGCCCGGGAAAAAGGGAAAGTCCGCATGGAAGGGAAGGAATACATCGTTCAGGACGGAGACGTGATGCTTTTTAAATTTGGAGCGTAAAGAAATCTGAAATAACTATTTGACTTTTTTCTAAAATCAGTAAAATTGGCACGAGTATTTGGTATGTGCTAATTGTAGCACAATAACATCAATCTACTTGTCAAGCGAAAAGAAGAGAGAAATATTGAATAAATACGCAAAACCGTGTAATATATCCAAGTATCCTAAATCACTCATCTATGAATTACTTCATCATCAAAAATATCGTCGAAACCACTCTCCAGCACTTTGCCTGCAAAGAGTGCGGGACGAAAGCGACGGAGCAGAACATCCATATCCTCGGAACTGCCGGAAACAGCCTCAATATGGAGGTGATATGCCAAGAGTGCCAGGCATCCGGAGTTATCAAAGCCGAGATGAATATCATGGGTATCAATACCTCGCCGGCACAGTTCGCGGAACAGATCAAAAAAACAGTGGAAGATACACGAAAAGGGGAGGCCATAAAAGATGCCGATATCCTGAAGGTTCGCGAAGATCTTCAGAAGACCAGTTCGGTGAGTGATCTTTTTAATTCTTAATATTTATTTCCTAATAACCTTTTTATGATAGGTAAAATATTTGCGAGCATCGTCCTTATATCGGTTCTCTATGTTTTCGGCGTTTTTTTCGCACCGAATCTGAGCGACAATGTCGCTGAGAAGCTCGGAATCACCTCGGTCAACACTCTTGTCCGTCAGTTGAAAAACGGGGCCGATTCCACTTCCGAAACACTTTTACAGATCAGGGATGCCTCGGGAGCCATCAATAATGTTCGCGGAATAGTCGATCAGGCAAACGAAAAAATCAACAAGACCACTGAAATGATCAATACCATCCGTCAGACCTGAGAACAGAAGATAGGACAGGTGCAGAAAACGGCCGAGTCCATCAAGAAAGCGGGGGAAGCCATAACAGAGGTACAAAACAATATTTCCAATCTCACGAGTCTCTCCGGAAGCATTGCTGAAAGCGGAGTGATTACGGGGACGGGAAAATAAGAAAATGAGCAGTGAAAAACCGGATTTTTTATCCGGTTTTTTTGACTGTCTTTTTGGCTCGCGAAGAAAAATTTTACTTTTCCGGTATTTTCCATACTATTCTCTTGTAGAAAAATACAATCAGTCATACTGAACCTGATTCAAGTATCTTCAGCTTTTTCTTAAATAATATGAAAAGATAGCGGAAGATTTTCCCGAAGGCAATCCTTTGGGGTTGAAATGAATTCAAGATGACAAATCAATTAATACATCACTCCTTTTCTTATGAATCTTCTTCAGGCATTCTTCATCGTTTCCGGTTTTATCATCTCCATCATCGCTTTCGATATCGCGAAACGACAGAAGTTCAATGCACTCCATTTTCTCGTGTTTATCGGAATCGGGGTTGGACTCCTCGTTTTTACGTTTTTTCCAAGTTTTCTGGAAAAAACGGGACAGTTATTTGGAATTCCCCGCGGTGCGGATGTGCTCGTGTATGTGAGTATTATTTTTCTTTTTTATTTCGTCCTTCTCCTTCTCAATAAATCGGAAAAGAATCGTGAAGACATCACCCGGCTTGTTCGGGAAATAGGGGTTTTAGAAGATAAACTTCACCAGCATGACCATAAATAAAAATAGAGAAGTTTATAGAAAATGATGAAATTTACATGAAAAACGAGTACCGGAGCGAGCTGTACTAAATAGTACAGTGAGTGATGGAGCGGAGTTTTGAATGAAAAGTTCGCATTTTATAAAACCTTCTGAGATTATCTTTTTGATAAGAGCCTACAACGAAGCTTCGCGTATCGCTCCGGTTATAGAGTCGATTTTACATGCGGGTTTTATTCATATCCTCGTGGTGGACGACGGATCGAAAGACGACACTCTCGAGGTATTGTCGCAGTTTCCGATCCTCCATGTCGTGCATCATCCGTTCAATCGATGAGGCGGTGCGGCACTCGAAACCGGGTTTGAGTATATTCGCCGTAACGGAGAGGAAATGGGTATCGAGTATGTCGTGACTTTCGACGCGGACGGACAACATCACATCGAGGATATACCGGCTTTTATCAAGGCTTTTCAGAAAGATCCGTCGCTTGATCTCGTTCTCGGTTCCCGCTTCATCGTCAAAACCCACAGCAATGTCCCTTTTTTCCGGAGACTCATCCTCCTCGGCGGGCAGTTCTTTACTCTCTTTATCAGCGGAGTATGGTTGACGGACGCACATAACGGATACCGCATGATGCGACTCGAAGCGGTAAAAAAGATTCGCCTCACTATGGACGGAATGGAATACGGTTCGGAGTTCGTCGATGAGATGCGAAACCAAAAGTGCCGATTCGCGGAAGTGCCGGTCAATGTCACCTATACGGAGGATACTCTTGCGAAGGGTCAGCACCTCGGAGGTGCCTGGAGAATCGTCACGAAGATGCTTTGGAAGAAGTTTTTTAATTAAAGTAAAGTACATGAAAAAAGGAATAAAAGTACTCAAATTTCTCCCATATTTTCCTCCCCACAAGGGATGATTGGAGGTTCATGTTCAGGAATGGAGTAGATGGTGGGTTCGATCCGGATACGGGGAAGTGCTGAATATTACCTTCTCTGTTTGACAGTCGGAAGGTGTTTTCGAGTATAGTGAGAATGGGTATCGTGTCATCATACTCCCTGCATTTGATCTGGTTCCGAACTTTCCTTTTCCTACTTTCTGGACTCGGGATTTTTGGAGAGGATTGAACGAGGCGAAAAAGTTTGGAGCCGACATTATTAATACGCACACCAGGTTTTTTCTCTCGAGCCTCATCGGATGAATATTTGCAAAAATATACCGGATTCCGTGGATTCATATCGAACATGGTTCCGATTACGTACGACTCGATTCCTCCTTTAAGACCTGGATTGCTTGGGTATTTGATCAAATAATAGGACGATGGATATTTTGGTCCGCAGATGCTGTTATCCCTATAAGCGAGGCGTGTAAGAAATTCGTGGGATGGTTTATTACCCGTGAAATGTCCGTCTTCTATCGTTGATTGGATGTGGTTGAAACTGGGATCGACAAGAGTCTTTCGGATATAAAAGATAAATTTCCATGAAAGATTATCGTCGGATTCATTGGGCGCCTCTATAAATGGAAGAATGTCGAGAGTTTCATTCGTGCCTATTACGAGCTGGATACGAAAATACGGAAGAAAATCCAGCCGGTTATCGTCGGGTATGGAGAAGATCTCGAAAGACTCAAGATACTTGATCGGGATAATAAATTTTATTTCACCGGATGAAAGAATAGTTCGATTGATATTGCAACCCAGAGCCAGTTCGATATTCATATCCATTCCTCGTCCCCTGGATGAGGACTCGCGACCACTCTCTTACAGGCGATGTACCTCGGTTGCTTCATAGTTGCAACACCGTATGAAGGAGCGGATGAAGTGATCGTGAATGGTGAGAATGGCATCCTCCTGAATGGAGATAGTGTGGATGATATTCGAGAGGGAATTATACAGGCAATAACAGAACTGGAGCCGAAACGTGAAACATTCGCGCGGCTCAATGCCAATATTATCGTAGAGCGTTTTAGTTGGAGTTGAAACATAAAAAAATACTTTCATTTCTTTAACCAGTTTTTACAAACATGAAAAAAATTATAGAATTCCTTTTGAAGATAAAGGCCACGAAAGTAATGATCGCGATCGTGAGCAGTATCATACAATGAGTATCTCCTTCTTTATGGAAGAAAATAGAGACCCATTTTTATAATCCCTATGATTTCGATGAGAGAAATATCGAATACTCGAAATGAATTTTTACAAGAGTCGCAGATTTTTGCAAAAAATATGATTTCCCAATCGATGAGAAAGATTTCCTCGAGCTTGGTCCCTGAGGGTTCCTTGGTACTGGAGCGTTTTTGAAAAAAGCTGGAGCAGCATCGTACAGTGTGGTTGATAGTGTGAATCATTTCGAGAAGCTCGATGCAAAAACTATTGGCTACTACCAGACCATTGACCCGAGTTTTTTAAATAGAGATACATTTAATGATACATTTGTTCATATTCTCAAATATAATGAGCAGGGGATTCAATGCACAAATGAGAGTATAGATGTAGTGTTCTCCAATGCAGTATATGAGCACGTATCAAATCCGGCAGAATCTATACAGGATCTCGCTCGGATTACAAGAAAGGGGGGAATAGGTATCCATCAGATCGATTACCGCGACCATATTTTCGATCAAAAATCTCTCTTTTTCCTCACAGTTCCGAAATTCTTATTTGATCTGCTTTTTAAGAATTGTGGTGGGTGGACGAATCTCAAACGTCATTCATTTTTTAGGGAAGCGTTTATAAAGAATGGATTTGAGATTCTCGAAGAGATACCACAGAGTGAGTATAGTCGAGAGCATATTGCGAAGTATCGAGAGAAACTTTCGCTCTCTCTCGAAGATCTGTCCACTTCCTCTGGGTGTTTTGTAGTTCGCAAAAAATAACTTTATGACTCGAAAAAAGATCTATTTCCTGATAAATTCACTCGGTGCCGGTGGTGCAGAGAGGGTGGTGAGCAATCTCGCCACAAATCTTTCTTGAACGCATGATATCACCATCATCACCCTCAAAGAGGATAGATTTTTTGATCTGCCCGAAAATGTCAAACATTTACCTCTATCTCGTGCCAAGAATAATCTCGTAATGGTGGCTCTTATTCCTTGGTTTTATTTCCAACTGAGACGTTTGCTTCCAGAGTATGACAATGGGGTGAGTTTTCTCGAGATATCGAACTTCCTTCACATCTTCATTCGGAAAGATGCGATAATATCTTTCCGAATCCACATTGATTTCTTCCGTGGATTTGTAGGGTCTGTATATCGCTTACTTATCAAACTGCTCTATCCGAAGGCAGGGAAAATCATCGTAAACTCAGAAGAGAATCGGTATGATCTTGCCGAGTTTCTCCATATATCAATTGATCGTATTGTTACTCTCTATAATCCGATTTCGATGGCGGAAATAGAACAGAAAAGAAAAGAGTCCGCTGAGGACTGGATTTTGGAGAAGACAAAGGGCAAGAAGGTCTTTGTAACCACAGGTCGTCTGGAATGGCAGAAACACCATGAAATCATCATTTGAGCATTTCAGAGGCTCTATTGATCGGGAGAACATGATTTTATATGGCTCGTTATAGGAGATGGAGTGGAACGGAATCGGCTGGAGAAAATGGTTTCGGAGTCCTGATTGCAGGAAAATATAATATTTCTCGGAACACAACGAAATGTTTTCAAGTACCTGAATGTTGCGGATTATTTCCTCTATGCATCCGAGATAGAATGATTCCCGAATGTGCTCATAGAAGCTATGGCGTGCAACCTTCCGATTATTACAAGTGATTTCAAGAGTGGGGCAAGAGAGTGTGTTCTTGGAGAATATAATAAAAACTTGAAAATTGAAAAATATCCATATCATTGATCGAACTGAGTTTTGCTTGAGCTCAATGATTTCGAAGAGGGGTTTGTTAAGGTTTATAAGAGTATAACCAAGGTGAAGCAAAATAAATCAGGTTTTGAAAGATTTGAAACTGGTATGGTTTCTGAAAGGTGGCTTGAGTTATTTAGATAATATAATATATGTTCTTTTGGATTTAATTCTTTAATCTATTAATATAATGACACCATTAAGTTTGCTTCGATGATTATATCTAGCTTTTTTTAAAAAAGATGAATATTATCGTTTCTTAATTTCAGAAAAAATCTGATCATTATTTTATGATAAACTTGTTTATTGAGAATTTGGTAAACTTTTTCTAAATAATCTTCCGTTTATTAAAGACTACAGAAAATTCGAATGATGAAACAATCATTCATTGGATAGGAAATGGGCTGTTGTGGAATTTTTGAAATTAACAAAATGACTTGATGGGGATACTGTTGAGTGTTGATGTTTTAAGGGTGCCACATCATATTTTATTTTAAAAAATATTAATCCAAATAAGAATCATCATATTTTTGATTCATTTGATGGCTTAAGTGAGCCAAATGAAATAGATTGAATGCATTGGAAAAAATGAGACTTAGTGTCTACAGAGGATGAAACTAGAAGAAATCTTTCAGAATTTAATAATGTGAAGTACTATAAATGATGGATTCCTGAAAGATTTAACGAAGTTGAGAACTTAAAATTTAGTTTTGTTCATTTGGATGTAGATCTATACGAACCCACAAGAGATAGTTTGGATTTCTTCTATCCTAGATTACAGAAATGAGGAATAATAATTTGTGATGATTCTGGATTTATAACTTGTCCTTGAGCAACAAAAGCCATGAATGAATTTGCTGAAGAGAATCATATAGAAATCTTAAATCTTCCTACATGACAATGAATCATTATTAAATAATTAAATAATAAATTATGTCCGATAATACATTATGGGATTACCATCAAAAGGAAAATAGAAAACACTTGGTTAGTGGTCATCCAAGACAAGAAATACTACTAAAGTATATAAAAAAATACTTGAGAAAAGGATCCAAAATTATGGAAATCGGTTTTGGTGATTGATTTCTTTTAAACAAACTTGCTAGTAGCTGATTTGAAGTAATGTGACAAGACATATCTGGAGAAAACATTCAAATATCTAAATGACTTTTTTGAGAAAAGATAGACTTTTTACTCTGAGATACTTCATGAAAAATTCTGACTAAAGATGAATCTTTAGATTGATTCATAGCATTAGAGGTTTTAGAACATATGGATGATGCCCAATTACATATATGTATTAGTGAAATAAATAGAGTTTTAAAAAAAGGATGACTTGCATTTATAACTGTGCCAGCTAAAGAAAATCTAAAAAATTATGAATGCATATGTCCAAACTGTTCAGAGGTTTTTCACAGATGGTGACATAAGCAATGTTTTGATATGCCAAAATTAAAAAATAGTTTCAATAAATTTTGAATTTTAGTATGTAAAGAGTTTTTTATTAGACATGTTGGTAAAAATTTTATTGAAAATTCTATTGGATGGATAATGTTTTTTTTGAGAAATATCTTGAATTTTTTCATAGATATTGATAATAAAAGTTATTTATTGATTATTAAAAAATAATTTATATAACGTTAACCCAATTTTTAATAGTTGCTTCAATTTCAAAATCCTTAGTTCTTTCTAAGGATTTTTGTTTGTAGTTGCCTCTTAACTGTTCGTCCTCGTATATCAACATCATTGCCTTAGTCAAGGTTTCTTTGTTTCAACTTGGCGTTAGTATGCCATAATCACAATGTTCCAAAGTGTTAACTGCCAGAAAATTTTTTACTTCATTTTTTAGTATTTCTTTCGGACCAGTTTTGCAATCAGTTGAAATAACTGGTAATCAACAGGCCATTGCTTCAATAATAACATTAGGGAATCATTCAAAGAGACTACTGAGTACAAAACAGTCAGAGTTTGATAGATATTTATAAGGATTATTAGTATTTCATACGAAAATAACATTCTCATTTATTCATAGACTTGCAGATAGATCTATTAAATCTTGTTTTAATGGTCATTCTCATAAGATAAGTAGTCGTGTGGAAGGATGAATGTTATGCACTGTATGAAATGCTCGAATAAGAAGTTGTTGATTTTTTTGTTCTAAAAGTCTCCCAATTGTAATAAAAGTGAAGTGATTTTTATATGAAACATCTCCAGGTATTAACTCTTCCTGAATTTTATCTTTCACAAAAAATGTATCTATACCATTGTATATGGTCTCGATATTTTTGAATTTTATGCCGTAGTTTTGTATGAGGTTATCTTTTTCTTCTTTTGATACGGGTATTACCATATCAGCAAATCTATAAAGTATATAGATAAGAGATTTGTATAAATTTCCATAGGTTTCTTCGATGGAAGCTCTTATGGAGACTAGTGTACGTGATTGATTTCCAAATAATTTACTGAGTATATTCGGAAAATTGGATTCTTCCATAAATGAGATAGAGGAATCTATATCATATTGTTTGCAGATACGGCTTATATGATAGGCTCTATGGAAGAATTTATAGAATTTTATGAAAATATTATCAGTAGGGGATTCATTGAGGCATATTTTCTGTCAGAGAACTGAATGTTCAGTGGAGGTATTATAGAAAGTTAAATATGATACATTATATCATTTTTCAGACAATTTGTTTCATACAGTAGTTGCCACTTTTTCAGCACCTCATCATAACTTAAGAGAAGAAATGGCTATGAGTATATTTTTCATAAATTTTATTTTTTAACAAAGAGAAGTTCATTACATCCGATACTTCTCGCTCTAAAGGTATTTGTCATCGCATATCAGAGGTCTGTATAGAACTTCTCAAGCTCTTCTACACTCGCATATTCATACGGATGCCCACCGAGCCAGTCCTCTATATCTCGGAAGAAATCCATTCATCGCATAGATTCGCTCTTATACTCGCGGATATAGCGAATCGGATTGATTCCATTGGTTAGGAGTCCAAGGATGTAGTAAGAGGTGTAGATGAGTTTGAAAAGGGGCCGTATCAAGCGATTTTTCGCATAGATTCTTTTAATCTTCTCCCAAAAACCACTGGTTCATTCGATGAGTATATTCGATTTGTTATAGATTGCAATATACAGGAGACCACCAACATCGACCAATTTTGATATATTCGCGAGTCATTTCCACATGTTCCCGGTATGGTGGATTACTCCCCAGCTATAAACGATATCGAATTTTCAGAGACTCGAGACAAATTCCTCATCAAGAATTGACCCCTTCTGAATCTCCCATATATCCTCAGATATCTCGTACTTTTTACGTAGAATTTTAGCACACTCGATACTATTGTCATCGATATCCACACTCAATACCTTTTTGGCTCAAAGCAGGACAAAACAGAGCGACATAAGCCCGCTCCCGGAACCGAAATCGATAACCGTTTTTCCGGTGATATCGTTCTTAATAAAGTTCTGTAAGTGTTCTTGTGCTTTTGCTACCTTGGACTCATCAAGAGTTTCTAGAAACAATTTCCAATTCTCTCAGAAGCTGAAGTTTTCCTTGTAAGAATTCTCGTAGAGTTCGGCATTATTGAATTGACTTGATCGAGAGTGTGTCATATTTTTAGGTGTGTTTTATATAAATATTATACCATTTGATAAATAAAAACATGCGAACTTTTGCCACATTGAATACGGAGTTATTTTTTGTGAGAACTTCTTCTGTGTAGAATCGATACCATTCAGGAGAAAGGATATTTTCTCTATGAAGTTCTTCTATTCCACTGCGAATCTCCTGCATATGTTTTTCTGCCAGTATCCAGTCCTTGATTGGTGGTTCGAATCCTTGTTTTCCGCGATTCCATATCGCTTCCGGAACGATATCGCAGATAATATCTCGCATAAGAATTTTTGTCTTTCTCCAGTTTACTTTCCACTTCACTGGAATCTTTCGAGCATATGCTATGAAACGATAGTCGAGGAAAGGGGAGCGAATCTCAAGAGAACATGACATACTGGCGCGATCGGTTTTGACGAGGAAATTATCCCCGAGCGTATTATAGAGGAGATCATAGTCGATGAGCGCCTGGGTGAAGTCACCATTTGTCCGCTCGAGACAGTATCGGAGTTTTTCTCTTGTCCACTCTTGAAAGACTTTTGGTTTATAGAGAGAGGTTCCTGCAATTTCAGCGTAAAAGCTTTCTTTTGGCAAGAGTGATACTCGCATCGCCTCCTTGAGCTTCGATAATACAGAGAGATTATTTCCGGTCTTCGGAATGATAGTATGGAGCATGGTTCGTATCCACATTGGGATCTTTCGTATCACTGACATCTGGGCACCAATCTGGTGCATCATATATCCACCAAATACTTCATCTCCTCCATCTCAGGAGAGGCTCACGGTAACATGTTGTCTTGCAAGTTTTGAGACGAAGGTTGTTGGGAAATTTGAGTAATCTCCGAATGGTTCATCATAGATTTGGGGGATCTCATCGATCATAGATTCAAAATGTTCTTTTTTGAAGTATGCATGATGATGATTCGTACCGAAAGCATCTTTTACTATATTGATATACGGAGTCTCATCATACTTCCCTTCAAATCCTATCGAGAACGTATGGAGATGTTCTTTTTTAACGAATTTTGTCATCTCGGCCACGACACTGGAGCTGTCGAGTCCTCAGGAGAGAAATGCTCCGACGGGGACGTCCGCGAACATTCGTATTTTTGTCGCATTTTCGAGGAGGTTTTTTCCTTCTTGGATGAGTGCTTTGCGATCATAGCTTGGCGTATAGTAGGGGATTTCGTAATAGCGTTCGTTACGAATTGCAAGAGTCTTGGTATCGATTATAAGACTGTGTCCCGCTTCGATTTTTCGGACATTTGTATAGATACTCCATGGAGCCGGGATAAATCCAGTCGTGAAGTAGAAATCAACTGCCTCTGGATCGATTTCTTGAGGAATATTATGTGTAAGTATTCCTTTGATCTCACTCGAGAAGATAAAGTATTCTCCATCATGATAATAGTAAAACGGCTTTTTCCCGAATCGATCCCGCGAACACAAAAGGATATCGTTTTTCTCATCATAGAGAGCAAGTGCCCACATTCCATTGAATCGATTAACACAATAGGCTCCCCATTCGAGGTAGCTTGCGAGAATGACTTCTGTGTCCGAATGAGTGGAGAAATGATACCCGAGAGCTACGAGCTCGTTTTTAAGGTCGTGGAAGTTATAGATTTCTCCGTTGAAAACAAGTGCAAGGCTCTGATCGTCCGATGGATGAAAAACACTGGAATGGGTTCCAGATTCTTTTGTATAGAACATCGGTTGATGTCCAGCAGGAGAGAGGTCCACAATCGAGAGACGGACATGTCAGAGTCCAAGAGTTCTATTATTTTTTTCGTGCATAAAAACACCCTGATCATCCGGACCTCGATGTCGAATCGAGGCATTCATGTTCTCAAGCAACTGGATTGCGGTATTTTCTGAGATATTTTGTTTCAAAAAGCCATTGATTCCACACATGGGTCTATTTTGTTAGATAGGATTTAAGCCATGTCATTGTTTTTTCCATACCTTCCTCTACGCGAACTTTTGGTTCCCAGTTAAGCATCTTTTTAGAGTACTCAATATCTGCCCAAGTTTCATCAACATCTCCCGGTTGCGCAGGAAGGTAATTTTTTTCCGCCGTTTCCCCGAGACCTTTCTCAATTAAAGAAATCATGTATTCAAGTGTTATAGGATTGTCATTTCCGAGATTAAATACCTCATACTGAAAGGAATTATCGAGACACCTAACTACTCCATCAACTATGTCGTCGATATACATGAGATCACGAACGGATTTCCCATGGTTAAAAACATCAATGATCTCTTTCTTGAGTATTTTTTTTGAAAAAGAAAAATATGCCATATCTGGTCGCCCGTATGGTCCATAAACCGTGAAAAATCGAATCCCGGTTGTAGGAAGATTAAAAAGATGAGAGTATGCGTGAGCAATAAGCTCATTGGATTTTTTGGTTGCCGCATAGAGGGACATAGGGTGGTCTACCTTGTCTTCCACCGAATAGGGTTGTTTTTTATTTTTCCCGTATACACTGGAACTTGAGGCATAGACGAAGTTTTTCACTGCATACCGCTTAGAAAGTTCGATGATGTTGTGAAATCCCACAAGATTCGTCTGAACATATGTGAAAGGGTTTATGAGAGAATATCGAACCCCAGCCTGAGCTGCAAGATTGAGTACTTTTTCTGGTTTTTCTTTCTCAAATACACTTTCCATAAAAGAAAAGTCAGACAAATCTCCCTTGTAAAAGAAAAAATTCGGATACTGTTCCAGTATCGCTCTTCGTTCTTCCTTGAGATGTACATCATAATAGTCATTTTCATTATCGATCCCTATAATTATATCGCCTCGTTCAAGGAGGAATCTTGCTGTATGAAATCCGATAAATCCACTGGTTCAGGTGATGAGTATTTTCATAGGTTCGTGTTAATATGATAATATTATCTGGTAATACTTACTATTTTTATAGCAAGAAACGCTTTGTAGTATATAGAGAACAATAAAATATCAAAAACTTCTTTTCAAAAACCTTCTCGGTAAACCCGAGAAGGTTTTTGAAATTAAAAGTCAAGATTAATTTTATCAATTATTTTTCATTATTAATATTTAAATCACCATATACTTCTTCAAGTATTTTTAGATTTTTTCAACTTTCTTTATTTGTCTGAAGATTATACATTTCCATTGCTTCCAGTAGAGCATCTCAGAGATGATTTGTATTATTGTAATGTTCGTGAAGAGTTGCTATGTCTTTCGGAAAACAGTGTCCGTTTGCTCCTCGTCCCCCATCCATACTTACTGTCAAGTGACTTCCTCAAATTCTTGGGTCCAGGGAAGCAATGGTTTTGATTTTTTCATAATCTACACCATCTCTCTGGCACATATCAAACATAAGATTTGCCATAATAACTTTTCAGGTCAAAAGAAAATTACTGAAATATTTTCATAATTCACTTTCCCTTGCAGTACAATACACTTCCTCTGCTTTTGGCAGCAAGCTCATTATTTCTTCAACAAATTCTTTTGTCTTTTCAGTATATCCAAGAACATTTCTTGCCGGATTTTCTACATCAAATGCTGCTGTTTTTTCTGCAAGAAATTCTCCACTATGAAAAAAGAATCTATCTGGATAGAGTTCTTGAAGTTTATCCGTAGTTCCGGGGATAACGGTGGATTTTATGATGATTTTTTGTCAAGCGACGGTATTTTTTATTGCCTCTACTAGGATATCTCCCGAAAATTTTCTATTAATCGTTGGAGTTGGAACAGCCACGAAAACCACCTCTGATTTTTTGAGTTCTTCTAAATTCTTCTTGTATTTTTCTATATCGTACCTTACTATGTCGAATCATCTTTTTTCAAAATCATTCGCCATGTTTCCCCCGATGAATCATTGTCCGATGAAACCTATTTTCATATTTCTGATATAAATGAATAAAATAACAAAATTTTCGTTTTAAAAACATTTCCCCAAATACCACTCATAATTCTTCTTTACCCCTTCTCCCAAATCCACGCTATATTTCCATACTAACTCTCTGAGTTTACTTATATCGAGAAATCTTATGAAATGTGGTATTGCTCGGTTATCATTCGTTTATCGCTTTGTCGCATAGATATTTTTCTACCTCCCCATTCGTGGTGCCTTTCCCTCTATATTCGATTTCTTCCGTATAATCGATATCTTCGAAATAACACAACTGCTCTCGTAAAAGTTTCTCATTATATCATCCTTGGAATATTCGTTCCGCGATTTGGGAAATCTCTTTGAGGGTGTATCAGGAGCTGAGTATATGGTATATATCGACATAATCTTTCCACTTTCCTCTTCTTCCGAGAGTATAGAATTTCATAGCTCACAAGGTGAGTATATCTGGTAATGAAATTCATTCGAAACTGAGTTTTCGTTCCACCTGAAAAGGATAATAGAGAAAAGTGATTTTCACTCAGCCGCTTATTATTGTGAGTTCCTCTCATTTATTGTCAACCAAAATTCTATCGACAGAGTATCAACTCTCTTTGAGTTTCATGAGAATCTTTGTATTCTCTATCTTCTTTGACGAAAAGAGATCGAAATCGAGGCTTTTTCTGTGTCAGAGTTGCAGAGCTATGGCAGTTCATCCTGCGAGATAAAAGCTTCTGGAAAATGTTTTTAGAATCCCGATAAGATTCAACTGATTTTCATAGAGAATCTCTTTAAACATGAAAATATAAGTTAAAAAAATGAATAGTTTTTTTCGATAAATCACTTCTTTCCCGGTCTCTTATTTTGATATAATCAGCTTTCAGTTTTTCCATTCAGAAAATATGGAGCATATCTTGTATGTTTTTCCAGTTTCCATATTTCAGGAATCGCTCTTCTATCGCTCGGTCATCGAGTTTTGATACATCAGAAATATCCCAGAATAGCTCTCGGTTTTCTTTTAGGAGTGTGTCTCTTGATTGCATATAATTCATATTATGAAACATAATTTTATTATACGGAAGTTTATGGATAATTCAATTATAAAATAACTAAAAATTATTTCACATTTTCCAAATACCACTCATAACTCTTCTTCGCTCCATCCTCCAATTCCACACTATAACCCCATCCTAATTCCTTTAATTTGTTCACATCGAGGAGTTTCCGAGGAGTGTCTCGTATCCCAAACTATTTCTCACTCGTATCAGACAGTTTTTTGCACCGTGAGAGCGAGTTATTATAGTCCCGGATGAAGAGGATTTGCATACATGGAGGTGATGGCGAGGGTGGGCATAGATGAATAATTATAATAAATGAATAAGTCAGATTTTATGTTAAACCTTATTATCTTCCCATTGCTTTCATCGCTTCGTTGACCCTATTTTCCACACTTCCTGTGAGAATGGTATATTTGAACTCTCATTCCTTGAGAAATCGTTCGTATCGATCCTGAACTCATTTCTGAAATTCCGGATTGGTACTTCGAACACCGTCGTCTTCGATGGCAAACTCCGGTCGGATATAGAATATATGGTCGTAGTTTCCGTTACGGAGTGCAACTTTTTGCACCACGGAAACTACTTCGCTATCCATACCGAGAACATCGGCATACACGAAATAATCGAATATACATTTGTCGGCAACGAAGACCGTATTGACTTTTTCATTCTCGAGTTGCTTCCCTGTGAGCCAGAGCTGTGTTTCGATGGGCGTATTCTCATTAATCTCGAAACCGAGACGGAAGGCATCTACGACGATATCGGGAAGGATGGGGAGATTCAGTTTCTCCGAAAGAATCCGAGAAAGAGTGGTTTTCCCCACTCCATGTGCTCCGCAAATAGCTATTTTCATGTATTACCAGGTGAGGTTAAAATGTAGAATATACCGATGTATCAAATTTTCCATTTCTTGTATGTCTCCCTCGGAAAATTCTTCCTCTCGTGCGATTTCTAGGATTGTGACAATAGCATCGTGCTTGTCTTTTGCCCATTCGTTGTATATCTCCTTCATAACGGGATGAGCGAAGTCATCGCCCGACATAGAGAGGAGAGTGAGGAAGAAAGTGAATTCATCGAAATTCCCGGATTTTATATAGTTCCGTATCTTCGGAAAAGAAAAATTCACCCGATCCTCAAAAGATATATCCTCTTTGAAATAAGGGGTCTTGAGTCGTTTTCCGGTTTCCCAGTATCGTCGTGCCTCGGTGGATATATCGGTACTCATACGGTCCGCGAGCCTCGTGATTTGCCCTTCAAGACTTTTCGGTTCTTGGTAGGTATCTCCATCGAGACGGGTGTTGAAAAAGTCGTGATTATAGACATAGTCCATGAGATCCGCTTCCTGTTTCGGAGGAACAACCATTCATAGGTTTTTGAGGTTTCGAATCGCTTTTTGAATCTGTCCCATGCCGCACTTATTATGACTACGCTCACAACGAATCTGCTTCTTCTCGTTTTCGCTTATATGAAAACGCCCGCTGTCATGAGTGATAGCCATAAAGTAGAGCATTCCTCGATTTACCTGTTCTTTTGTTTCCAGTTCCACTGTATCCGCAATCTCCATCGCCTTTTTATATACATGGAACGCATGAAGTGCTCCATGATCCGTATTCTCCAAAAATGCCTCCACGGATACGTTTTGAGTGTTGTTGTCGAGTGAGAAAATTTCTGTGACGCTATTTCGTATGAGCTGTTTAAAGTTCTCAAGAGTGGCAGTTTGCTCGCTTGTTATGAAATCCGATTTATTATTTATCTCCATGCTATTGCTATTGATTAGAACAATAATTGTCGCTAAGTATACAAAAATCTCTTTTTTTTCCAAAAATTAATATATTTTTAATAATTCGCCATATAATTCATACTATTATCACCCCATAATATATGGATTATGAAAAAGCTCCTCGCTTTTCTCGCTCTCACTTTTACATCGTATCTTTCTCTGCCTCTTTTCGCCTTCCCTACTTCCGATTTCTCTCTCGATCCCACCCTTTCGAATCTTCTCCAGAATAGTGGGATTTTTTATACGAGAACCGGGTCGATCAGTCTCTCGGGAACGGTTTCTCCGAGTGTTGCGATGATAGAGTTTTCCGGTGCCACTTCGGTGGGAAGCGGAGTGTATTTCTCCGGGAACACGCTCTCGGATATCAACGCCCATTTTTCATTATCCACCTCTCTCACGGGAGGAGTTTATACTCTCTCCGCTTTTGACGGTTCCGGAACACTGCTCGGTTCCGAGGAACTGGTCGTCGACAAAACTCTGCCGAAGGCACAGAGTATCACCTATTTCGATGATAACCGTAACGGGAAAATCGATAGACTCGTGATGGCGATGGACGAAAATATCACGGGAAATATCCCGCTCCCGTATTCGGGCGGATTAACTCTTTCGACCCGTAAGAACGGTCTTTTCTCGTATGCTATCTCATCCGTGGAATCCTCCGATTACATACAATCGGTGTCTTTGAGTGGACAAGATATCGTCATCGGACTCATCGAAGGAGATATGATCAAAAACAATCTCTCCATCAATACCAATCCCGGATCGAGTGCGAGCGACCTCAAAATCGGCGTGTATACTAATGCGAACATCACCGATCTTGCGGGAAATGTATTTTCCCTCGCTTTGAGCAAGTTTCCGAACAGTTCAACGGGGATTATCAACGGTACGACCGCCATCGACTCGCTCGATACGGGATTTCTGAACGGAGCGTATTTTTCCTGAGTGATCGCCGTGCCGAAAATCGATTCGCGCGGATATTCGGGAAGCCTTATTTTAAGCGGAATCACTCTCTCGCTCTCCGTAGATTCTTTTCTCTGAGACGGAGATATTCTCCGAATCGCATCGGGATCGGTTGTTTCCTGAGATATCACTCTCTCGCTCGGTTCCGGAAGTTTCATAGAGGACGGGAGCGGAAATACCCTCTATTCCAATGCAGGATACAATCCGTTTCTCGAGACATTGTCCGGTACGCTTATTTCAAGCGGTGCAATTCTCTCGGAAAGCGGTATGATTCTTTCTCAGGGCGGTCTCGTCGGTTCCGGACTCTTGCTCGAAGTTTCGTATGAAACTCTGAGCGGATCGGAATCGGTGTATTCGGGAAGTCTCTCCGGTGCGAGTACGATTATTCCGTTTTCACACGCTTTTTCTTCCGGGAGTTTTCGGGCAAAAGTATGGAAAGAAGGAGATGTAAATAATGTACTTCTCCCGGGAATTAAAATCCTTTTGGGTGACAGAATCCTTTCCGCGGTGAATATCTCGACCGAGATAGTGTCGACGGGTTCCGTTTCCGACATTACGAGTTCCGGTGCGACCTTTTCGGGGGCCGTTTTCAGTCCTGCTGAGGGAATCGGAAAGATATACTATGGAACGGGAACTTTGTCGGAAAGTGGAACTCTTCAAAATGGAGGTTTTGTCTTTTCTTGACTTGCCGGTAATGCGACATACCTCTACCGACTCTGATTCACACCCTTTCCTTTCTGGGACGAGATATACTCTGCAACGGGCTCGTTTCAGACCCCGAGAGCTTCACCCGATGTCGTTTTCGCTTTTCAGCAATGGAGTTACGTGACTAACCAGGATACAACTCTCTCGGACTATACTTGCGACACGACCCATACGGATTGCAAGGTGAATTTCGATCTCTCTCCGTCGTTCACCGGAGCATTTTCTTCCTCGGATTTCGATTGCGAACTCGATTTCTGAATCGGAACACCGACGGGACAGGAATTGAAATGTAATCCTGCCACGGTTATCTTTCCCCGAGGAGCGGATTATATTGTCCGATTTAAAATCCTCAAAAAATCGGATACGAGCATATTTTCCGAACGCATATTTACCTTTCATTCCCCGAGTATACCGGTGGCGGTTTCTTCCGGGTGAGGCGGAGGATACACTCCTCCCGTAACGCCCGTTTCTTCCACGGGAACGGCTCTTCTGTCTATCGCCGAACCGACCATCATTATCCAATCGGGACTCGACGCGAACAATCGTTGCATGAAATCCGACTGTACGCTGAATTTCGAATACAAAGTGCTCGGGACGAAAGAAGCGTGTCATTGGGATTTCTCGGGAGGATCGTACCTTTCGGGAACGCAAAACAAATGCAATCCCGGGTATATTCACTATCCGTTCGGTGAATTTATGGTGACGCTTCGGGTTTTTGAGCAGGGGAATACATCCAACTATCGCGAGAAGATTCTTCGTTTTTTCAATGGAACCACCGGAGAGATACACCAAGCGACGACAAGTCCCGTAAATCACCCGCCCGTGGCGATGATCAAACTTCAGGGAACGCTCGGGAAAACGAAGAAACAGCAAGGGAAAAATGTGGTTTGTATGTGAGTCGATGAGTGCAGCATCAATCTCTCTGGAGAAGAGAGTTACGATCTCGACCACGACAAACTCTCCTATTCTTGGAACTTATGAAATGGGAGTACAAGCGATAAGGAAAATCCCATGATAGTGAAGTATGGAATAGGGGAGTACTTTGTGATTCTTCGTGTATCGGACACGAGGGGTTCATCGAGCGAAGATACTTTTCGGGTATCCGTACTTGGTAAAGACAAAAAAGAGGTGCTGTCTGCAAAACCGCTCGACCCGAATGTCTTCTCTCTCAGAATTACCGGAGTGAGTCCGAATCCACTCGGAAACGACGGGGTATCCGAGTGGGCGGAGATTACGAATCCTCTCGGAGTCGATATTTCCCTTGCCGGCTGCATTCTCGACGATGATGCGGAGAAAGGGAGCAATCCCTATTATTTCCAGGATTCTGCGGTTATTCGGGCAGATTCCAAGAAGCGTTACTATAAACTCCAAACCCTCCTCAGCTTCAACAACACGGGCGACTCGACAAATCTCTCCTGCGGTGGAAAACTCGTGAGTACGCTTGTTTGGGATTATTCCGTTCCGGAAGGATTCGTCGTTTCTCTTAAAAACTGACCGTATAGCGGGAAAATTCGCACGAAAGTGCTTCGGGTGGTGGACGGAGATACCATCGAGATAGAACTCTACGGGAAAAGGGAAAAAGTCCGACTCATCGGAGTGGATACCCCCGAGACTCTCGATCCCCGAAAGAGCATTCAGTACTTCTGAAAAGAGGCTTCCAACTTTACCAGAAACCAATTGGAAGGAAAGGATATAGAGATGGAATTCGATTTCAATCCGCGAGATAAGTATGACCGCCTTCTCGCGTATGTATGGATAGACAGTGTGAACTTCAATTCGGAGCTCATTCGTCTCGGATACGCCCGGGCATATCTTCGGTTTCCGTTCCGGTACTTCAAAGAGTTTGAAAAAACAGGAAAGGAGGCAGGAAAAAACAAGACGGGAATGTGGGCAGATCCCGAAATGAAAAAACTGCTCGATGCCGATACGAAAGAGGACAAGAAGGTACTCGAAAATCAACTGAAGGAGGAAGATGTGGCCATTCTCGATGATCTTATCGAGGTGGCAAAAGATCCCAAAATAGCTTCGGAAAAGCTCGATGCGGAAGTTTTCGACAGACTCTTTTTATTTGACGAAGAAGAAAAACCGGATGCTCAAAAATATACAAAACTCCGTGAAGTTTTGGAAGAGAAAGGAATCGAAGACATCCATATCTCGCTCCAGTGAGCACTTTCTAAAAACCGTCGTCTTGTCGGAAATACATTCACTTGTTATGCGAAACTTACCTGCAGTGTGAATCTCACCGCTGGGAAAGTTCGGAAGGATACTTTGTATCTCTGGAATTTCGGGAATGACGAGACTTTCTATGGAGCCAATCCCTCGTCTCACAAATTCCCATTCGGGAAACATAGAGTGAGTTTGAGAATTTTCGATACGAAAACCGGTAATATCCGAGAAGAAAGTTTTCAGATTGCAGTCAACAGGCTTGTGACTGTCAAAAAAACAAAAATTCCCAAAGCAACGGCCGTAAAAATCGAAAAATCTTTGACGGTAAAATGACAGGATTTTTTCATTCCGCCACCGATCCGCTCTTCAAGAATCTCCACTACGCAGGCTTCCGCTTCGGCGGGAGTTATCGCACTACTCTTTTTCTGAGGAGTGCATGTGATCGTGAGAAGGAAATTTTTATAAATCTTTTGGTAAATACTTTTTGCTTTTAGATATTATTAAACTATAATACTGAGGTATTAATACTGAGGTATTAATACTGAGGTATTATTTTAATTTCATTTTTTCTATGAAATCATCTCACTCTCTCTTCTCTCGTCTTAAGAACTCTATTATTTCTGGTATTACCTTCTTTGTAACCGTGTGAATACTTTCAATCGGGTACTCTAATTATGTTTCCAATTATCCAGCGAGTGTCGGAACTGGTTCTGGACTCTCTGCAAATGAGTGGAACAAGATGATTTCAGCTCTTCAGACACTGGATTTGAATCTTTCCAATCTCTCATTCTTGGCAGGAAAAGTAGGAATCGGAACAACAAATCCCGGACAAACCCTCTCGGTTTCTGGGACGATTGAATCCACGAATGGAGGAATCAAATTTCCAGACGGAACAACTCAGACGAGTACTTCCAGAGGAGCGACTCGAATCGCACGATTTTCAGGTTCGTCACTCGGTGGTACTGGTGGTGTACGGCAATTGGAACTTAATGTAACGGAATACAATACGAGCGGATATACCCTGGCAGGAAATACGGTCACTATTCAGAATGCGGGATATTATCGGATTTTTTCGGCATTTGGTTTTGATGTGGTGGACAATGCAACATCAAACTATAATTGATTTTATCTTTATAAAAATGGAGTATTACTTAGGAATCTTGATTTTTGGTATGGAGTTGGATATAGTGGTGGTTTATATTACACTGATGCAATGAGTCTCAAAGGGCAATATACCGGGTATTTTAATATTGGTGATACCGTGAGTCTTTATACGAATTGTGTAACAGCAGGAAGTGTTAGTGCTTGGACTATTCCAATTACTCTTGAAATCCAAGCCCTGTAGAAAAGCAATAGAAATACAAAAATCTTTTGGTAAAATTCACTTTTTCTATATACTCTCGGTACTCGATTTTGAATTAAGAGGACAACTATTGTCTATTCTTTCTCTCTTGGACTGTTTCGTACTTGCTCGAAACCATAGTCCCCCTCCTCGCTTTCTTCTCCTTATTTAAGAGAAACTTACCGCGCGGATGGAATATTCCGTGTGTCATCCCTTTTGAAATTATTCAAATCTCTCCAAGATACTTTTTTGGAAAAATGATACGTGGCTTATGTAAGAAAGAATCCCTCTTTCCTAAATTACTCGAGCTTTTATTATTTTTCTTTTTTACACTATGTTATTTTCAGAACTCGGTCTCGACGAAAAAGTACTCGCGGCTCTTACAAAAAACGGCTATACGGAGGCTACAAAAATCCAGGAAGAAGTTATCAAAGCTGCTATGGCAGGGAAGAGCATTATCGGACAATCTCAGACGGGAACCGGTAAGACTGCCGCATTCGTCATTCCTCTTCTTCAGAAGCTCGATGCGAATATTCGAAAACCTCAGGTTATTATCCTCGCTCCGACTCGCGAGCTTGCTATGCAGATTCGAGAAGAGTTCTTCAAACTCTCTTTTGGTACGAATCTTCGATCCATTGCGGTGTACGGAGGATCCAATATCCGATCTCAGAGAGAAGCGCTTGAGGGTGGAGCTCAGATTGTCGTTGCTACGACCGGTCGTTTGATCGACCTCATCGAACGACGATTTATCGACCTTTCACAGGTACAGTACCTCGTTCTCGACGAAGTGGATAGAATGCTTGATATGGGATTCATCGACGACATCGATATGATCTGGTCTCGTCTCGGGAACGTGAAACAGTCCATGACATTCTCGGCAACGATTCCACAGGAAGTAAATAACCTCCTTGCAAAATACGTCGGAGATGGGTATGAATCCATCAAGGCGACCGAAGAACTCATGGTATCGAAGATTGACCATGCCTTTATCGAAGTTCCACACTTTGAAAAGTACGAAATGCTCAAAAAGTACATTCAGGATCACAAAGATTCAAAAGTGGTGGTATTTTGCCGAATGAAGCACGAAACGGAGGATATCGCCGATATGCTCGAACGAGACGGATTCTCGACCGGGTGTCTTCATGGAGACATGCAACAGAGAGATCGAACTCGATCCCTCAAAAGATTCCAGGACGGATTCTGCAATGTTTTCATCACCACCGATGTTGCGGCACGCGGACTCAATATGAAGGACATCAAACTCGTGGTTAATTACAATGTACCGGAAGATCCGGAAGCGTATATTCATCGAATCGGTCGTACCGGTCGAGCGGGTGCCGAAGGAAAAGCCATTATGTTCGTAACAAGCGGTGAGCGTAATCTCCTCGGAAACATCGAACGTCGAAACAAGATTATCTTGAAACAAATCGATATTCATGGAAATGAGGTGGTTCGAATCGGTCGTGGAAGTATCGGAGGAACAGGAGGACATCACCGTGCCGGAAGTCGCCGAACTTTCGGTGGCGGAGGAAGTCGATCTGGCGGAGGGTATCAAGGAGGTCGTTCTTCCGGAGGTGGGTACGCTCGTCGTGACGAGGGAAGTTCTGAACGTCCAAAATACGGAAGCGATCGTCCACGAACAAGCAATTTCGGTGGAGGTGAACGTTCTTCCGGAGGTGGGTACCAGGGAAATCGTTCCAGTGAAGGAAGTTCTTCCAATCGTCCTTCCTATGGAAGTGACCGTCCACGATCGAGTGGTGGGTACCAGGGAGGTGAACGTTCTTCTTCTAGTTCGAGTGGTGGTTACCAAGGAAGCCGTCCGCAGTCGGATCGACTCCGAAGCGGAGCGGAAACATTCGGTGGAGTTTTCGGTGGAGGAGCTCCTCGAAGTTCCGAATCTTCCTATGGAAGCGATCGTCCTCAGTCGGATCGTCCAAAATTTGACGGTGAACGAAAAGAGCGAGGAAACTATGAGAAGAGAACTTACGAAGCTCCCCGTAATCGAGACGATGCGGGAGGAACTAAAAAAACCTGGCCAGCTCGAGAGAGAAAAGATATATAATCTAAAAAATCTTCCTGTACATGTACAGGAAGATTTTTTATGAGCGGAAAAATTTGGATTGCATGGAAAAATAGATACAATCGGTTCAGAAAAAGACATTCTATTGTTTTTCAACACACTATGAAACATCTCTTGTATATACTCGTAACTATTCTTACATCGTTTCTCTCAAAACAAGTTTTTGCGGATGATACATGAATCCTCTGAGGTGGTGGTGCCGTAACGAATTCTGATCTCCGGAACGGAAATATCGGTTTTGACGATATCCCGAAGATCATCAATTACGCTACGACATTCATTCTCGGATTTGCGGCAACGGTTTCGGTTATCATGATCATCTACGGAGCTTTTCAGATGGCTCTCTTCGGTCTGACTTCTCAGGAAAAGAAAAAAGGGGCGGAAACGATCGAACACGGTATTATCGGTTTCGTCATAGCCGTTTCGGCATGGTTTATAATTAATATGGTCATGAGCAACCTCTAGTAAAATCTCTGAAAAACTCGTTCTTCAAGCTTAAATCTCCGCTTCCTCGTTCTCCGTACAGTCGTACGGTTCACTTCGGTTCTCGATTTGCACTTGAATTACTTCATTTTTGAGAGATTTTGGAAATTCCCCCTTATAGAATTTTTGTACTACTAATAATATCACTATGTTTTCTTGGAATATCGCGACGCAAAACACGAAAGGTCCGGGTTGGTATACGACCGCCGGTGTTTTTTCGCTCGCTTTCATCATCTGGGGGATTTTCGTTGGGCTCTATGCTCTCTCTATCGTCGTCTTCATATTTGTCGGAGTATATCTGATGATGGAGAACAATGCTCCGGAAACGACTCAGATAGCAGTGGATGAAAATGGTATCAATATTAACGGGAGTTTCTATGATTATCCGTCCATTGAAGAATTCTCCATCGTGTATGATAACAGAAAACCGATATTTCTTCGGCTTCGCCTCAAGAAAAAGTGATTGAGCACGATAGATATCGATCTTACCCAAGATGTGAACAGTTCCGAGCTTCGAAACTTTCTTCTCGGATATCTGCAAGAATCGGAAACATGAGGAGAATTGACAAGCAATGAAAGGCTGATGCGATACTTAAAGATATAGAGAAATGTGAAATAACCTCAATCTTCATATTCAAAGACTCCGTTCCTTGCTCATCGTACAGTAGTACGCCTCGCTACAGTACTCGCTTTTTATACGAATATTATCGTTCTTTCACATTTCTTAAAGAACCACTAAAAAATCTTTTCTAATCTTTCAAATACATCCCCATTTTCCCATAATCAAAATTCGTGCGTGATTTCGGTATAAAATGAACGACATCGTACATTCCTTCGTCTTTTTTGTAGCCATTGACGGTACGTTCCAATCGATAGGAACTTGAGGATGGAGTCGTTGTCGTGGTCTTTGTGTCGAGAGTATACCGGACATCTCCTCATAAAGGATCTACAACGAGGATATGCGTACTGAGCGAAGAAGAAAGGGGAATGATACCGTTTGTCGTGATAACTCCGGAAGAGATGAGTATGGAAGATGATTCGGAACCGGAATTAAATGCAGCGAAGCGGTAGGAGATAGGTCCTCATTGAGTGATATTGAGAGTGATAGAAGTTGCTCATCCTGTCGAGGTTATCTGGTATTCTTGCGGATCACCTCACCCCAGAGATTCAGAAAAAACAGCACCGATCTGACTCAGGGATATGAGCGAGAGATTTGCGTTTGAACGTATGGATGTATTTGCGGTTGGTGTATTTTTCAGGAGAATAAGAGCATCTTGTATGCCGGATATATCCTGAACACTCCTCTCCGAATTTTTTGCTCACTCAAGCATTTTTTCCAATTCTCCTTGAAAAGAGATAAAAAATAGTACCAAGAAAGAGGAGAGAAAGAGGACATACAAGAGAATAGATCAAGTTTTATTTTGTTGCATCTTCAGTATATTTAAATGGGTATTTATCGATCTTTTCATTTATACAACCTTCCAATGAAATTGCCCGACAGTCGGAGCAGGTATTTTTTCAAGAGTACAGATGACGGAATTATTTCGTACGGCCAACAGTTTGGATATATCAATCATTTCTTCCATCGTGAGACTCAGAAGTTCTTTATTTTCTAGAAATTTGATTCGTTGAATATGGGTAATTCACTGAATATTTTTTATTTCTATAGAAAGTTCCTGATGAGTCGATTCCATAATCATTACTGCCGTTGCTATTTCTTTTTCGATTTTTTCTTTGTTCTCCTTGTAATTTTTGTATCTTCTCCAATCAATGGTAATTCGGTTTAAAACCGGTTTCAGTCCCGTAAAAAGTGCAACATAATTCTTATATTTTTCTTCATCAATAGTTTTTGGATTTGCTAACATCTCTATAAGGACTTTCGTTACTCATACCCGCCTTTTTTTGTCGGAAAGGATAGTTGCTATTTTTGAAAATCTTAACATATCTTCATCGATTTTATCCTCTTTTTCATTAAGTTTTTTCCCTATATCCTCAAGAGCTTTCCGTTTCTCTTCTATAAAAAAACTCAGATCTCGAGAAAAAAGACTGAAAACGTTCTCGAAGTTTCCTTTCTCCGTAGATTCGGCTATATTGATACTTTTCCCAGATATTACGGAACATCCTATTATCTTCTTTTTGCTGACTATCTTGTTGGCGATAATGATACAATTAGACATGTCTCCGACTATCTCGACTGAGTCCGCGATAATGCTCGAATTTGCAATATTTGCAACGGTTACCGTTCCTTTTCTTGCTTCCAGATAAGCACTATAGACATGTCCTTTAACGGTGATATTCCCTTCATCACTTATGATTTGTCCTTTCGGCAGTGCGCCAAATTTTTCATATTTTCCTGAAAACGGACTGCTATTGGCATTTCCAATAACATTCCCCTTAACGGAAATATTTTCCGATGCATAAATATTCGCTTCGACATTTTGATCGGCGAAAATATTTTTTCCCGATGTATCCAAGAGAATATCCCCCCCGGATTTGAAATCATTATCTTTATTGACCTTTCCGCTTTCCCGTACATTGATTCCTTTTTCAAATGTTTTTTGTTCGTCGACGTGAATTTTACTCAGTTGGCTTACTTTCTGCTTTCATCTTATGATTTCCACCTCCTCCATACGCGGAAAACCGCTGTAAATAGAAACGAGATAGTCTATTCCGTTTCTTGTTTCTACTCGTACGCCTATGCCGACATAGGAATCGATAGAAAAATCTTTTGGTGTTTCCGGATCGATCTGTTCCCCATGAATAGTCCATCCGAGACTCCCTTGTTCCCGAGGTATTTTTTTATACAAAGGAATATCTTTTTCTATGTGCACATAGGATTGTTCGTATACGAGCATATCGACCTTTGCTCTATTGGTTTCTTTTATTCCGAGTTTTATATCAAAGGATATCGCCGGTTCCAATACTGCGTCTTTCCCGGCAATAGGATTTTTTTCTCTGGCTATTATAATCCGAACCTGTTTATCCTCATGAATCGCCTGTTTTATATCCCTAATCTCCAGTCCGAAGCGAATCCCCTGACTCCACATGGCAGCGATAAATTCATCCATATCTATTTTTGTCTGAACTTCTTTCATTTTTCCATTTTCCCCTATTTCTTCGATATAAGCAGGTCCGAAAAAGTACTCGGCACTTTGTCCATTTTTCGCTATTATCGGTTTGCGATAGAGAGGAATTCTTTTTTCATCGAATTTTTTAATACCGGAAGCGATTTTTATTTCTGGAGTTTTTCCTAATTTTTTCATATTTTGACAGAAGTCTGTTTTTGTTTTTTCGAAATCATAAAGAATCTTCATAATTCCGATATAATTCATATCTGAAAAATAGTATTTTTCATCGAAAATATAATTCAGGAATTGAAGGAGTACTTCTCTATCAAATAGAAATTCGAGATTGATAGAGAAACCACTTTCATTTTGCACTACAAAACTCGGAAATCGTAAATCGGATACTTCCGATGATGAATTTCCCTGTAATTCCTTGTCCAATAAAACACCCCCCACCTGAGTCCTCGTATGGGAAGTTGTTACACCGCTTCCATTACCAGAGAGAGGGTTCTTATTCTTGATTTCCCCCAATCAAGACGGTACGAAAACTGCCTGAATCATTTTTTACTATTTTTACATGATATAATATGACGGTATTATACTAATAATGCCTTTTATGTCAAATAATGAAGTCTTTCATAGATGTTGTTGTTGCGACGATTGTAATGGAAAAGAAAATCAAGTTTCTTGATTTTCATCGATTTTTCCGTATTATCTCGTGTAAATTTACTTCATCGAAGCATCCAAAATTATGAAACTATCCGAACTCCTTGTTCAAACTACCAGTCTTTTTTCCAATATTTCCTCTCTGAAAGAATCAGATATTCCTGTGCTCATGGAGATTCTTCGTGAGCACAATCGCCTCTACTATACCGAACAATCTCCTATTATCTCCGACCGGGAATATGATATGCTTTTTCGAACTCTGAAAAATCTGGAGGAACGATATGGGATATCCGATGTGGATTCCCCCACGAATCGTATCGATGTGCTCATTTCGAATCAGTTTCAGAAAGGACTTCATACTTGGCCGATGATATCGCTCGATAATACCTACGATGAAAACGATATCGCCCTATTTGAGGGACGAATACGCAATATCCTTAAGTCCGATGAAACTCTCGCTTATGCGATGGAATTGAAATTCGATGGACTCGGACTCTCGCTCACGTACCGTGACGGAAAGCTTGTTCGGGCTTTGACACGGGGAAACGGAGTGGAAGGGGAGGATGTAACCATTAATGCACTGCAAATCAAAAGCATTCCCTACTCCATTTCTTTTACAGCAAAAGAAGTCGAAATTCGTGGAGAAGTAGTGCTTCCTATCTCCGAATTTATGCGAATCAATCGCGAACGAATGGAGACGGGAGAAAAGGTATTCTCCAATCCGAGAAATGCCGCATCGGGAAGCCTCCGGCAACTCGACTACACCATCACCGCATCACGTAGACTCGCTTTTTATGCGTACAGTTTTCCCTATGCGGAAACGGAGGAGGGAAGAAGTTTTTTCAAAATCAATACCTATCGAGACTATCTTTCGCTTCTCGAATCGTTCGGATTCACCAAAACCCCTTATATCTTCAGTGCAAAAAATATAGGAGAACTTCAATCGGAGATTCATAATTTAACTTTGAATCGTCCCGTGTTCGATTTCGAGATCGACGGACTCGTCATTAAACTCAATGATCTCTCTCTCTGGCACACGCTCGGAACGACCGAGCATCATCCCCGATACGCGATTGCCTATAAATTCCCGGCAATACATGTTCGAACGAAGCTTCTTTCTATCGAGCATTCGGTCGGACGAACCGGCGTTATCACTCCCGTTGCCATACTGGAACCGGTGAATGTGGGAGGTGTTACCGTGAGTCGTGCCACGCTTCATAACTATGACGAACTCACGAAAAAAGGAGTCATGGAAGGGGATCAGGTGTTTATCGTCCGAGCAGGAGAAGTAATCCCGGAAGTCATCTGACCGATTATGGAAGTGCGTAACGGAAACGAGAAGGTAATTATTCCCCCGACCGTTTGTCCGAGTTGCGGAACGTTGCTCGTTCAAGACTCGGGAAAAGTCGCAATCTATTGTCCTGCCAGGTCCACCTGTCCCGCACAAACCTCCGGAGCTATGAAGAGCTTTGTCGGGAAACACGGAGCCAATATGTTGACGCTCGGAGAGAAGATTATCGATATTTTCATCGAACAGGGATTCTTGACGGATTTTGTGTCCATCTATCATCTCAGAGAACATTCTCTGTCTATTCTCTCTCTGGAGGGTTTTAAGAACAAGAAATTGGAGAATATCCTCGAAAGCATCGAAGCGAGCAGAAATATGTCGCTCGCAAATTTCTTCGTGGCACTCGGTATTCCGCAGGTGGGACGAAAAACCGGAAAACTCCTCGCGAAGTATGTAAGTGGAAAAATAACAGGGATTAATCCACCTCACCCCAACCCTCTCCTAAAAGGAGAGGGAGTTAATAATGGAGATAACTTAGAAAATATTCTCTTTCACTTGACCTATGAAGAACTCGAAGAGATTCATGATATAGGACCCGCGACAGCAGGAAGTATCGTCTATTATTTCGAGGAAAACAGGGAAATGATCACAAAACTGCTTCAAGAAGTTCACCCAAATCTTCCTATTACAAAGCAATCAGAAGAAGCGTGAGAAAATCTGAAACTCGCGGGAAAATCTTTCTGTGTGACGGGAAGTTTCGAAGGTATTTCTCGAGATGAAATTCATACGATAATCGAGCAAAACGGCGGGGAAGTCCGAACCTCCGTTTCGCCGAAACTCGATTATCTTATCGTCGGGAACGATGCGGGAAGCAAGAAGACAAAAGCGGAAGAATTCGGCGTGAAGATACTCGATTTGGAAGGGTTGTATGGGTTGGGGGAAATAAAAGAATAAACTTGTATTCCTTTTAATTCCTGTTAGAATCTCTTTCATTGTTTTAAGTTTTAATTTCTTTCTATGAAAACAAAGAGTAGTTCTTTTTCACGAAAACTTCGGGGTTTCACTCTCGTCGAACTCATCGTCGTCATCACCATTCTTGTGATTCTCGGAACCATCGCCTTTGTCTCACTTCAATGATTCGCAGGTTCTGCTCGAGACAGTTCTCGTATCTCTAATCTCTCCAATCTCCAGAAATGACTCAATCTCTTTCAGATCAAGTCTGGGAACTATCCGATGCCAGAATCGAGTGTAATCATCACCGCTTCCGGAACGATTATCGGATATCAGGGATTTGCCGGAGACCAAATAGGAAGTATTGTAAAACTCTCACCCGAAGCAACCAGAGACCCTCTCGATACCACCATATACACCACCTACTCCGTCAATGCGAACCGAACCAAGATGCAAATCATGGCTTTTCTGGAAAACGGAAACATCCTAACTGCTTATGTGCCAACAGCTTTTGCTAATATCGGTTCTGATTACAGTAAGAGAATTCCGACAGTGAATGGAGATACCCTCGGGATACTCCTCGCTTCCGGAAGTCTGCAACCGATACAGGAGACTGGAACGGGAGTGGACGTAGTGAATACTACCACAGGATACACGGCATATTTTGGAAAGAACAGTAGTATTTTTGGAAGTGGATTCGCATTAAAACGAATGGAAGTA
Source organism: Candidatus Altimarinota bacterium (assembly GCA_028713325.1). Lineage (GTDB taxonomy): Bacteria > Patescibacteriota > Gracilibacteria > BD1-5 > UBA2023 > UBA1545. Next base: position 415,305 of record JAQTON010000001.1, read on the forward strand.
ATCTTTACTTCCCCAAGTGGAAAAATAGATAATTCTACCCTTTCTGATATCATTAATGGTTCCCTTGTCGGTTATTGGGATATGGAAACTACAATTTCTGATTGAAAATTGAAAGATATGAGTGGTAATGGAAATAATGGAACAACGAGTGGAGGGATGGTAATTTGATGAGATCGAAAGACTGCGAAATCTTCAAATTTTGACTGAATAGATGATTTCGTGAATATGGGAAATATTGCTAATGCTGGTGCGAATAGTTTTATGCTTTCTGCATGGGTAAAGTTAAATATAGCTCCAGATGGACATTATCATATGATAATAAACAAACATCAATCAGATTGGAAAAATTATCAATTAGGGGTATCGCCTCTTAATAAATTTTATTTTTCCGCTCAATATCAGTCAAGTGAACTGGATGGAGTGGCTTCTATCACCCTTCCAACAACAGGAATTTGGTATCAAGTTATTGGAGTGAGAGATGTTCAAAATTGTAAATTAAAAATTTATATCAATGGAAAGTTAGAAAATGAAGTAACACCAACCACTTGTTCTGGAAATTTAACAAACGGATCGAATTTGTATGTCGGTATTGGGGATAATTCATTCAATATCTGGAATGGTTCTCTCGATGAAGTCCGCATCTATAACCGTGCTCTTTCTGCTTCTGAAATTTCTGTGCTTCATGATGCGACGAAGTAAAAGACAAAAAGCAATCCTCCTGCCGAGAAAAAACGGAAGGAATGAATTTTTTCAAATCGGGTTCAAGTTTTTGAATTTTCTTTTGACAAAAAATACTATTTCTTTATAAAGATGTGCCTATTTACTTCTCCGTCTCTCCATTTTTACCGTATATGAATAATTTTGTTACCTACTCTTCCCGAAAAGTTCAGAATAGCTTTTTCTCACTTCCAGAGGATGACCAGCAGGCCCTTAGAATGTTTCACGAAACGGAGGCTCGTATCATGAATAATGCCATAAAATCCAAAATCGATTCCATAATAAAAGAAGAAGTTCTCGCAGAAACTCCCCGATACTTCAAGATTGCCGGATATCGTCTTGAATGTGAGAATCATTGAATGCCGCAATGTCCGGACATCGCACTCGATGAAGAAAAAGCCTCTTGAACCAAACCTCAGGCGTGGTCAAAAGAAATAAACGGTGTGAAGCACTGGGTTTATAACTATCCTTGAGCCATTGCCGAGGCGAAATATCTTGGAAAAAATATCCCCACCATCGATCAATGGATGGAAATGATTACAAGGGTTCGGGGGAATGCTAAAGAAGTAGCGAAAGCTCTCAATATACCTTTTGACTGACATCGTTTTGCCAATCATGAGAGGTTTTATGACGTCGGACATTGAGCGGTTTTATGGTCTTCTTCCTCGGAGGAAGAAGAGGGTATCCGTTGCGTGTCCCTGGATTGTGACAATGCCCGCGTAAATGCCACTTGGTACTATCCGGAACAGGGTATATCACTGCGTTTTTTTTCGAATGAAAAATAAATATCTTATCGTAAGCTCTCCGTTTTCTTCCTCTCGCATCGCACTCTCCACCAATTCGATACCGGTATCTCTATGTAGGTATAACTGATCCACGCAAGAGAGAAGGATCCGACGAATGCCACTCCCGCGAGAATAAGCCACTCCGGCATCGGAAGATCGTGTTGTCCGTCAAATGCGAATCGTGTCATAAGAACGATAACGATGGCGTGCCAGAGATAGACGGAATAGGAGAGACGGGCGATTCTGCGAAAAATGTAGTTATCGAGCCATTTTCCGATATATTCCGTACTCGGAGCAAGAAAAACAAGGAGAGCAAGGGCAATCGTGGCAAGAGGAAACCGATGGGCTCCATGGAGCCAGCTGTAGTCGAAATCACTCGCTTCGCGGATTATCCAAAGAAAAGAGAAAAATACGAAGGTTATAAGAACAAAAAGCAGGTCATACCAAAGAGAACGGGAACTGTGATTTTTTTCTTGCCATACCAGAGCTCCAGCGACAAGGATTCCGATGAGAAAATGGATTCCGAAAATAAACGGATTATAGGCAGGAAACCATTCCGATACGATTCCGTCAAGTTTTGGAAAGGGAAGTCCCATAAACCACAGATGAAGTGCAAAAAGCAATCCTCCTACCGCGAGAAAAACGAGGGGAATGAATATTTTCCGTACCCGAACCAGAATGCTCATGGTTCCCATAACGAGAATCGCCCCCATCATATCGTAGGAGATATACCAGAGCGGGCCGTTTATATCTACCGGGAAAAAAGTGAATGGGTGTGTCCATGCGAGAAAAGTCGCACCGGACATAAAACGGAGGAATGCCCCGTCACTATAGCCATTGAGAACGATCGTAAGAAGAAAAGTGAAGATGAGCACCGCATAATAGGCGGGAGCGATTCGAAAAAAACGACCGATGAAGAGCTCTCGAGTTTTTGGTGCGGGTGTGTCTTTCAAAATGGCACGCCAAAAAGGAAGAGAACTGGTGATGGCAGAGAGTATGAAAAAAAGACTCACGGCAATCGGCCACATCTCGACAAATTGGTAGAGATCCCAGTTCCAAAGGGCGAGGTCGGTAACTGATCGGTGTTGATTTAAGTGGTAAATAATGACACTCAGACAAGCGAGTGCTCGAAGTCCGTTGAACCCCGGAAGTGGGCGTGCTTGAGACATGAAATATTGATAAGCTTTTGATGTAAAAAGAAGTTTTATAGTTTTATATACTTGTTATATTTTGGTTTCCAGGTTTCTTGAATTCTCCAGTATCTCCGGAACTTAACCGTACCGCCTTGCGGTACTGGGATTCGAACACGACCTCGATACTTCCGAAATACAAGAAAACCAGAAAACCAATTTCTGTTGGGTATATATCTTGATACTGAATATACTAAAATAAAAAGTAAATACAAGATGATTTTGGAAACAATTCCTAAAACCCGGGAAGCGTATATTTCCATCCTTCCTCTCGTAGATGTGCACGATGTGTTTTCCAGTCGGGTAGAATCGATTCCACAAGTTCCCAGAAACGAGGCGAATGGTTTTTATGAACCGTGTGGGCGAGTTCGTGCACCACGACATAATCGATAATCTCCCGAGGTGCCATGAGAAGTCTCCATGGGAAGTTGAGGTTATTTCGACCGCTGCACGATCCCCATCGGGTGGTGGCACCGGTGATGCGGATTTGTTCGTATCCGAGTCCGTGTTTTTCCGAAAAATGAGAAACTCTTTCTGACATGTGTATTTGTGCTTGTTTACGATACCATCGGGTAAGTGTCGTCTGTTCCGATGAGATATCCTGTACTTTTCCCGAAAAAACGAACATTCACTCAGACTGTGCAATAGCTTCTTTTTGCACGAGATTGTACTCGAACGAATGCGGTTGTCCGAGATAATAGAGAGTGTTACTCCTCCGTTCCTTTTGTTCCGTATGTCGAATCAAGTGTTTCGCAATCCAGTCGGATTTTCGCTCCACAAAGGCATGGATGATATCCTCCGGCACGGAAAAAGGAGCCCGAACGATGAGTCCGTGAGTTTTGGAAATCTGGATCGAGATAGACCGTCGGGACGCCCGTATGATCTGGAAAGGAGGAGTTTTGGACATAAAGAAAGAGAAATTACGATGTGTATCGTACGATTTTTCTTGAGGAAATCAAGGAAAACTTTTGACAATCCCTCTATTTTTGGTAAGTTTCATACAATATTTTTCTCTTCTTCTGTTTATGAGCTCTCGTTTCAAACTCTTTTTCTCTCCCTACAAATACGCAAAAAAAGACCTCTTCTTTATGGTACTCAGAATCGCGGTATTTTCGTTTTTCGGAGGAGTGCTCATCAGTTTCCTTTTATCACGTTTTTCCGCATTGTTGTTGGAACGCGATGTACTGGCTTTCGAACGGCTCATATTCGGATTTATCGCTTCACTTGCGGTATTTTATCTCTTTGCTTTTCTCATACGACATACGGGAAGTCCTAATATCCGTGCGAAAACATGGGAATTTATTCATCGACGATACATCACCATGGTATGCGAACTCGATAATAATTATGCGGAATCTCTCGGATCCTCCCGTATATTTTCGATAATCGACAAAGGGTGACAGGCTTGGAATACGGCTCTTACGAGCATATTTCAGGAATCCGCGAGAGTGCTCGTCATCGGACTTCCGACCTGTTTTCTCCTTGCGAGACAATCTATGTCTATCATTCTTGTTTCATGAATCATTCTCATAATCGGAGCCATTGTTATCTATTTTCTCAACAAGCGTCTTCGTATATATAAATTGGAACGCGTTAAGGCGGTTATGGAATATGATCGAAAATTTATCCGCTCAATCCAGTCTCGGTTGGAAATCACACAAAATCTGAGCTTGGAACAAAACCTTCTCTCTCTCGACAAGAGCAATGAGGTCTATCGAAAAGCTTCTCAGAAACAGATGGGAATTCAGGTACTCATATTTCAATGAGCTCGGGTTTTTTCTTTTCTCATCCTTATTTTTCTCTATTGGACACTCGGACATTCCTATCTTGCTGGCGGGATTTCATTGCCTCACCTCATACTCCTCGCCTCTCTTGTGGGAACATTGTCCGGGCTTTTCAGCGATATAACGGAGCTCTATATGAATCTCTCAGACCAGATTGTCAGTATCGAACAGCTCTGGAATAAAATCGAAGATGCTCCGAAAACCAAGAATCTTTTTGCCGGAGATGTTTTTGAATATAAAAAATGAGCAATTTGCTTTCAGAATGTTGATTTCTTCTATGCTTCCAATACTCCGATTCTCGGAAAATTTTCGTATACGTTTGAAGCGGGGAAGAAGTATGCTTTGGTTGGACCATCAGGAGGGGGGAAGACGACGATTATGAAGCTCGCATCCGGGTTTCTCTCTGCGAAAGGTGGGAAAGTTTCGGTCGATGGATTTGATCTCACGACCGTGAATCTCTCGACGTTTTACTCGAACATCGGGTACTTGACCCAAGATCCGCAGATTTTCGACGGGACGATCCGTGAGAACCTCATGCAGGGAAAAACTGCCAATGCTCAGGAATCGGACATCGTGGATGCACTCAAACAGGCTCATACAGACTTCGTATTCGATCTGCCGGAGTGACTCGAAACGGAGATTGGGGAACGGGGAGTGAAACTCTCCGGTGGACAGAAACAGCGTCTCGCTATCGCGAAGATATTCCTCAAAAATCCCCACATTATCCTCCTCGACGAACCGACAAGTGCTCTCGATAGTTTTTCGGAAGAGAAAATCAGTCAGGCATTCCATAACCTCTTTGCATGACGCACGGTTCTCATTATCGCCCATCGTCTCCAGACAGTGAAAGAAGCGGATGTGATTCTCGTTCTCGAAGGCGGTCGTATCGCTGAAGAGTGAAATCATGCCGAACTCGTGGAGAAAGGTGGAATCTATGCGAAGATGTTGGAATTGCAGAGCGGGTTTTAAAAAACATTTAAAAAAAACCCAGGAGCAAAAAGCTCCTGGAAAAAGTGCAGTCATACGAGAGAATCGACACTGAACCGGAATTATGAAGAAGATTCACGCTGCCGGTCGGGCAAGTACCCCATAAAAAACCTCGAGCCCCACACGGGACTGTCAACGGCGGAAAGCTATGACTGCTTAGTATTTATATATAAAAAACTTGATTTGTAAATACTTTCTGTATACTTTCTGGAGAAATAGCTATTTTCTTTCATCGTATACACCTTGGAAAATCTCGAGAAAGCTTGTCCGGAAGACAAAAACGAAAAAAGACTATACCGAATCGGTGCAGAGCTTTTGTTGTCTTTGCAATTAATGGATTCGACTTTCTCGTGGACAAACCCGAAAATATACTTCGATTCCGACGAGATAGAAGGGCTTGCCAACGATTTGGAAGAAGCGGATAATATCCTTCGGAATTCTCCTGGGGGTGCGTATCGGGTGTTTGAAATTCCGAAAACAAACGGAACTTTTCGGACTATCGAATCTCCGACCGGTACTGCTGTTATGAGGAAAGTACGAACTCCTGAGGGAGAAGAAAAAATAGAAAGTATCCTTGAAAAAGTCCAATCTTGAATCGGTCGAGCACTTCAGAGCGTTCCTTTCGGGGACTCCGCCATCTGTGCTTTTCGGAAAAAACACAGTGCGTATTCGGGACTTCGGTTTATGACGGATCAGTTTCTCTGGCAGGAGGGAGTTTCATTTCGGGAGAAGAGCAATGCCGATTGGTCTCGGTGAGTTTTGAAAGTGAGATCTGCGAATATAGAACGTTATCCAAAGAAATCGAGAATCATAGCGGGAGTATATCAGATCGATATCCGAAACTTCTTTCCTTCGGTTCTCTCGGAGTGGGGAGAGGAAACTTTGTTGAAGAAACTCGATTCTTTTCTCCAAAACCAGCAGAAAACGATTGATTCGAATGATTTGAAAAATGTTATTGCACTCATCATACGGCTTACAAGTTACGAAGGACGGCTTCCTCAGTGAGCTCCATCGAGTCCCATCCTCGCCAATATGGTCGCCAATGATCGGTTCGACCATAAAATACCCTCTCAACTCGGCTGGAAAGAACAGCGGGTGTATGGACGGTATGCGGACGATATCGTGCTCCTTTCCAATGTCCCCATCTCTCAGGAGATACGAGAAAGAGTCGATTCCATCGTGCAGGATGCAGGATTCCAAGTTCACGAAGACAAACGAGAATACAGAGAAGGAGAATCAACCTACCCCATCTGGGGGACATCTCTCCTTGCGGAACGACGGGATGTGCTTGATCGTGGAGGATATAAGTCTCATACCTTCCGTATTCGTCCGCTCGTAGCAGACAGGATGGCTCAGGGGATTTTCTCTCTCATGGACCGGATAAAATCCGAAGATATTGCGGATACGAAAGCGTTCCATGAAAATGCCGAAGTGAAGCGGATGCTCGGGCTTTTTTCCCACGCATTCAATGTCTCCCGATTCGGAGGGGAGTGGCAGGAATCGAAAAATATACACGAGTATCGGAGATATGCCCTTCCACGCCCCATGCTCTTTGCATGGGAGATGTGCAGGAAGAACTTCTGACATTTCCTTTCCGAAACAGAAAAAGAAATTTCATTCACGGTCGCTCGTGGAGATCCTGTTTTCGATATTCGTCGTACGAATGCGATGACAACAAGAAGGAAAAGTTAGGATTTGCAGTTTCTCTGCGGATTTTAAAAAATACCTCCAAAATCTTGGAGGTATTTTTTATGAAAATGTTTTTATCGTCCTCTGTTGGCGGCTCGTCCGGGACGTTGACGGTTGTTCATAGCACCTGCCTGTGATCCTCGGAACTGGTTTCCCATAGGAAATACTGGTCCAGATCGGGAAATAGGAGGTTTCGGAGGAAGGGGTTTTGGTTTCTCTTCCGCTGTATCGACTGCTTCAGAAAGTACTTCTACTTCTTTTGGAGTGAGGAGTTCTTCTTCTTTTTTAATAGGTTTTGGCATAGAGAGTAATTATGAAATATAAACATGGATATGGTATATCAAACGGACTTTTATGCAAGATTATTTATACTTTTGCTTCTTCCTCAAGAGCATACTCATGGAGATCGTTCCAGAGTTTTTCTATGAACTCGGGAGAAAGTCCTCTCTCGACAGCCCATGCCGTTCGAGTTCGGACGACTTCGGCCCAACGACCCGGTTGAAGAGGTGGGAGATTATGCTCTTTCTTATAAATACCGACCTGTTTTACGAACTGGAAACGTTCTCCGAGAAGTTCAATCAGAGCTTCATCGATCTCGTCTATTCGTTCTCTGTAGGATAATAACTGGGACATAGAAGGATATGAAAATAATTGACTATTTCTTTTTCTTGATGAAACATGTCTTGAGTACGAGTCCACCGGGAGCATCCACAAACTCTGCATCGTCTGTCAATCGAATCTTGTATACGGTTCCTTGTTTGAGGATAGTTTTGGAACCCTTTACTGGGAGGTCCTTAATGAGGAATACTTGGTCTCCATCGGCAAGAAGAACTCCGTGTGCATCTTTGGTTTCTACTGTTGAATCCATGATATTTTGAGATAAATGGTTAAAATACGGGAATAAATATATGGAAAACTCCTTGAAAGACAAATAAAAAATATTTGTCTATCTCTGCCACTCGTAATCTTTCGCCCAAGTGTGGATGACGGGAGAGCCTTTTTGTGTATCCGTTCACTTGATAACAACTCATTCTCTCTCCTGTTTTTCGAGTATCGCCAACGGTGTACAAACAATGGTATCTTTTAGGGAATCGCACTGCAATAATGCTCGGAAAAGAAAGTGTCCGTCTTCGAAATCCACATACGCATGACTCGCGGAAGTGAATCCGAAGCCGTCGGCAAACCATGCACCGTTGGTCGCTTTTTTCGGAGAAAATTCCCCGATAATATCCGTGATATTTTCATCGATAAATCGTATAATATCTTCATAGGAAGGATTTTTCAAAATACTTTTCTCAGAGTCCGCACTCCCGAATATCACCGGAACCTTGAGAGCATCGTCGTTCTCCGGCAATCCGGAGGGATTATCCCTCTTCAATACGAGTATTCCTTTGCTCCCCTGTGCCGTATCGCTCTCGAATTCCAACACCGCCTCGAACGGCACGAATTCTTCCGTCATCCAGTCGCTCTGGGCAGTTGCGATGGTTCCCGTCAGAACCCGTCACTTTTCATCGACGAACTCTACCGGAAAACTTGCCTCGAAAAACCAGTACCCCCGTGCCTCGCCACGAATCGTGAGAGGACTCGTAACAACCTCGCCCGGTCGCGGAGATGAGAGTCGGATAAGGTCGCTTTTCTCCCGTGCATTCCCGATATCCTCGGTCAAAACCCGGTCGACGGGCTTTTCCGGTTTCTGTTCAGGGAAGAGGGAAAATACCAAAAACGCGATACACGCGAGAACGGTTATCGCAATGAGCGTGAGGATGACCTGGTTGGTTTTCATATACAAGCGTTAAAGATGAAATCTACGATTCGTACGAGAAGGTGAGTCGGTCGGCAATCACGGAGGCTTCGGGGTCGAAGAGAGTGGAGAGGTGTATATTAATCGGAATCAGCGATTTTATTATTTTTATAGTCTTCAAATTTTGATAACATAAAGAGAGAGATTTCAATTCATATATTTCTAGCAAGTCTAAAATACTTCTTTTCTGAAAGTAAAGAATGAGCACCATTATTATTAGTAATCTCAGTATATCATTTAAGTAATGTTTTCTCATCTGAAGATAACCCGAACTCTCTTCAGATATAATTAACAGCATGTCCTATTTCAGTAGTAGGGCCTGTATTATGTGGTATTTCAGTCAATCCATTAAGATTGATAATCTTTTTTGCCAAATCTATATAGAAATCCTTAAAAAATTCTCTTAAAATTCATATTATTCATCAAGGTATTACCGTTTCATCGAATTCCTCATTTGCAATAAATTTATCAAGTTTATTAAGAGTGATATTATATTTATCTTCAAATCAAAATCGTTTTAAATATTCTATTACTTGTTTTTTGTCTGAATTTATTTCTATGTTAAAAGAATTCAGTCTTCTTTTTAAATCGTTATATCTTATATTAATAATATCTTCTATTATGAGTGTTAATTGATTAACTAATTCAAAATCTCACTTAAAAGTATCTTTAATTTTTTTAAGTACATTCAAAATGACTCATAAATCATTACTGTCAAAATAACTAGTTTTAGTTTCAATTATTTCTTTAAGTGGATTTATTATAGTTAATGGATTAGTTGCCTTATTCAAGTTGCCGATTGCCTCGTCAATAAAACCTATTTTACAAAGTCAAAAAAAACAAACTGATGTATATCATATATGATAGTTATCATATATTTCATCTTGAGAGGTTTCCCCTCTTACTAATATTCAAAGAACATCGAGCATTGCTTCTTTTTTAGCTATTTCTTGAGTATTAGTATATATTGTAAGTATATCATCAGCATGCTCATACTGTATATCTCAATTATTGATGATCCATGTTTTTTTTCCTTTTTTTAATTCGATAATCTCTTTATCTAGAATAATTTTTAATGTCTGGAAGAGTGTTTTATAATAGGCTGTTCTTTCATGTTCGTATGTAGTTCTGCGCATAATTGTTTTATAATTTAAGTAATTTTTTTTTATCCTATATAAACCTTAATCTCTCCCTTGATTTTTCCCTCCTTTTCCATATGATGCACGGGTTTTAGAAACTATATTCAAATACCTGATAAATACAACATTTTTATGACCCAAATCCGCAACTTCTGTATCATCGCCCACATCGACCATGGGAAATCGACGCTCGCCGACCGTATGCTCGAAATCACGGGGACGATGGAGAAGCGTAATATGCACGCACAAACGCTCGATACCATGGATATCGAACAGGAGCGGGGAATCACCATCAAGCTCACGCCTGTTCGTATGGCGTGGAAGGGAGTGGAGCTGAACCTGATCGATACCCCTGGACACGTGGACTTCCAGTATGAGGTTTCGCGGTCTCTGGCTTCGGTAGAAGGGGCGATTCTGGTCGTGGATGCGACTCAGGGAATCGAGGCTCAGACTCTGTCGAATGTGTATCTCGCTCTCGAGAACGATCTGACGATTATTCCGGTTCTCAATAAAATCGACCTCCCTTCGGCGGATGTGGAGCGGGTGAGTAATGAGGTCATCTCGCTTCTCGGGTGCAAACGCGAGGATATCATCCCGGTGTCTGCGAAAACAGGGGAGAATGTGGAAGCGGTGCTCGACGCGGTTCTGAAGTTCGTTCCCGAACCGCAGAAACTCGATCGAGAGGCGAACCTTGTGAAGCACGACGACCCGACGGCGACGACCGACGTTACCAAAGCTCTTATTTTCGATAGCCAGTACGATACCTACAAAGGAGTCGTAGTTTACACGAAGCTCTTTTCCGGGCAGATCAAGAAAGGGGACAAACTCGAATTCTTGAATACCGGAGCGAAGATTGAGGCTCTCGAAGTCGGGTGTTTTTCTCCGAAATACAATCCCGTGGGAGTCATCAACGAGGGGGAGATCGGGTATGTGGTAACCGGGCTCAAATCTCTGACCGACGCACGTGTGGGGGACACGGTATTTGCCGGAAATCAGGAACTCAAAAACCCGATTAAGGGGTTCAAACGAATCACTCCGTACATCTTCGCGGGAATCTACCCGGTCGACACGGACGAATATCCGAAATTGAAGGAATCGATCGAGAAACTCACTCTCAATGACTCTTCTCTCGTGACCGAGAACGAGGTGAGTCCCGCACTCGGACACGGTTTCCGATGCGGATTTCTCGGACTTCTCCATCTCGACATCGTGAAGGAACGCCTCTGGCGAGATTTCCAGATGGACGTGATTATGACGAGTCCGCAGGTGACCTACCGACTCCTCCTTCCCGGGGACAAAGTACAGGAATACGGACGAATGCACCCGGAGCTCATCGATTACCAGGGACAGACGTGTACCTATATCTCCGTCAGTAATCCGGAGGATCTCCCGAAAGCCGGAACCTACAAGTTTATGGAGGAACCGATTGCGAAAGTGGAGATGATCACTCCGTCGGAGTTCATCGGAAACTGTATGCAACTCGCTCAGGAGCGACGCGGAACATTCGTCGGGCAGACGTTTCTCGATACCAATCGGGTCATTCTCAGTTATGAGATTCCGATGGCGGAGCTTATCGGGGATTTCTACGACGATCTCAAGTCGCTCTCGTCCGGGTATGCGAGCCTCTCCTATGAATTTCTCCGTTATCAGGAGGATGATCTCCAACGGCTCGATATACTGGTTGCTGGGGAGCGAGTGGATGCATTTTCCATGATCGTCCATTCGGCTCGTGCCCGCTACCTCGGAGGGCGAATATGCACCAAGCTCAAGGAACACATCCCGAAGGCCCAGTTTGCCATATCCATCCAGGCGGCTCTCGGAGCGAATATCATCGCCCGCGAGGATATCTCCGCGATGCGCAAAGATGTGACCGCCAAGCTCTACGGAGGGGACATAACCCGGAAACGGAAGTTATTGGAGAAGCAAAAAGAGGGAAAGAAAAAGATGAAGCAGTTCGGAAAAGTGTCGATCCCGAGCGAGACGTTTGTGAATATACTGAAGAAATAAAAAAATAGTCCCGAGGACTTGGGACTATTTTTTTTAATACCAACAAATTCGAATCGGTTGATCTTCCACGAGAAGACGCTCAAACGGTTTTTTTCCTCCGTCTCTGGAATAATCGCAGGAGTTATAAAAAATGACGCGAAGCCTTCTTCAAGCATGTTCTCATAGATATTCATAAAAAGCAAGATCATCATGATTCGTCCATCGAATCACTTTCTCGCTTTTATAGAGGTTTTTAATCATTCCATTCATGTGGAATGGTATAAAAGATTGAAGAGAGGATATCTTCATACACCATTCATCTCGAGCACCGGAGTGTTTTTGATAAAAACGACTATCTTCATTACGATCTTTCATCTGGGGGAATTTTCAATCGTATATCATAAACAGAAGAGCTTCCTCGAGGGAATCCGACGGAGCATCCAATACATCCTTGGTATTATTTTTCACTCTTCAAAAGAGCCGTGAAAATAGAGCTTCTTTTTCAGAATTTCCCCGTTGATGTTCCGGAAACTGAATACAAGTGTTCATAAAGCGGTGAGAGATAGATGTAGAATACATTCCTTTTAACAACAATCAGGACAATGTGCATCAATCAATGCAACTATACCTTCTCTGATGGTACTCATAGAGGAACAAGGAAAGACGAATTTCTCGAAAGCTTCTTTCAAAGTGTCTTCGAGAAGATTCGGAACTCTATACTGTTGAATATAGGATTCGGGAGTATCTCCGTGATTGAAGTAAATTTTTTGCACTTCATCGTTTGAAAAAACGTCGTTTTCGAGTCCGTATGCGAGATAATCGGTATCCCAGATATGATTCGCGTATCCCTTGGTTGCCGAAATATAAGATCCCTGTACTCTTTCCAGGAATTTCAAACGAAGCAATTCGTATACCTCCTCTTTGGTGACGATTCTCCATTCTGGGGACATAGCATAAAAAATAGGATAGAACGAGGTCTTGGATCCGTCCGTATGCGAGATATCATATCTTGGAGCCCCTATTCAAAATAGGCTGTTTTTAATGAGCACTATAACCTGCTTTTTGAATTCTTCCCGAGTCGGCCCCCATCCTTTCGGAAAACTGGGAACACTTTTCGTTCAGATTTCGGTATCTTGCATAAGTACTTCGGTCATTTTCCGTAAAAGTAACGATATAATATACCGTTTATATCGAAAAAATTTGTTTTGTCAAAACTATCTCGGGCATTACCATTTAGGACATATAAAAAGCCCCAGTTTCGTGGGGCCTCCTTTTTTTTACATATCATCCAACATCTTCAGGATGTTCTCTGTATTCTGATCGTCTTTGTCGTCTGCTTCCGCTTTCTTGATCTTGTCTCGACTTTCCTTGGATTGAAACTCCTGCCATTCGATAAGATGTCGTTCGTTGAGAGTCTTGATTTCCTCCTGGTACTTCACTTCCAATTCTTCGAGTTTCTTGCGTTCCGTCTCGAGGATATCGAAGAGGCGGTCTACCTGCTCATCCGTCATAGAGGGAAGTATGTCGAACCAGTATTGTTTCTCGGTATTATCCATCGACTCGGTCGCGAGTACGAGTTTTACGAGTTCTCCATACTGGGACTGAATTTCGTCCAGTATCGTGAAAACATATCCATCCTTTGTGATTTGTGCCATAGTCTGACTTTTAATTAAAATAGTATAAGTGTGGAGTTTCTATTTCTCGCTTATTATATAGGCTTTTTAAAATTATCAAATTTTTCTTTTAAAAGAGGCTTGGAAAGAAGGAATATCTTTATATTTTCTGAGATTTTTTTTACGATACTTTTGCTCCATCTGCTTTTTCCGCCTCACGAAGAGCTTTAAATATACTCTCTATCTCTATGAGAAATGTCCGAAAGTTCGCTATATCTGCATGGAGATTGATACTTATGAGCAAAACCGAGATCCCAAGAATGATCCCGATTATATGCCACCATGCTGGATTCCAGCTGAAAAAGAAGGTAGTGAGGAAAAAGTATGCCGAGATGACTGTGAGATAGATGAGAATGTACACGAGGCAAAAGATGGAGAGAAGAAGCGGTCCGGGAAGGATTCCTCGGGATATCGTGAAATCGATGGACGCGAATATATATCGAGTGGAAAGTTTGTAGATGACGTAGTTATAGATGGCAAATATCGCATGAAACACTATTTTTAAGATAGTGCCCACAGTAGCAAAGGTTTTCACGAGAAAGGAGTTGACGAAGAGATTGGTGAAACCGGTACGAAGGGATTGGAATATAACCGCCATGAGAGCTACAATCAATATGTTTTGTAGACCGAATCCCTGAAGGGTTCCATTAACCCCATCAGTGAGACGTCCGAGGAGGAGCGAGTCCATCGCTACTTTCCCGAATACAAATCCATCGCCAGTTCCAGTTACTTGTACCGCGGAAGTTATGTCAGCCTGGAGATTCGAAGCCATAGGTCCGTACTTCCAAGAGATAACACTGAAAATGATGACACAAAAGAAAGTAAGTGCCATCAGAAGGGAACGAGAAGAGGGGAGGCGATGTCTTCTCTGAAGACGGTGAAGAATATTCATGAAGATGACCGAAAGAGGATGAAGATGTTTATCGTCCATTCCTATGATATTGGCACGCATGGAGTCATCCAGACGATTCCGGTAGGTGATGATCAAAAAATAGAGGTAAATAGTCTTGAAAATCGCCTTCCCTTGAAGATGTTTGTGATTCCTAAGATAGAAATAGAGGAGAAAACCAGAGAGGAGATTATTCCGCTTTTTCGGTATCTCATAGATCTCGAGAAGGAGGCTATTCACCTCCATGCTATCCTGCTTGTCCAGGTTTTTGATATCGGAGATATTGGTCTTGAAATCGTCAAGATACGTGACGTACTTCAGTCGATTCTGTTCGAAAATCTCCTCATTTCCTTTCTGGAGAAAGCGTTTGAACTGAACGATCAAGTCATCCAGTATATTTTCGTTCTGGTGAGATTTTTCGAGAAGAGCATCGACGAGATGCACAAGCTTATTGCTGCGGATAACCGAGTGGATGAATCGGGTGATTTGGTAGGTAATCATAGAGAGAAATTACAGGTATTTCCTCAAGTGTAGCATATTTCGGATGAGAAGGCAAATTCCTGGAATGGTTTTCTTGTTTCGTCATCCTCGGTCGAAGTGGAACGAAGAATCGGGGATTCAGCCAAGAAAGGGGAATGATTAATTGGATCCCCGCATTCGCGAGAATGACAAAAGACGCGAGAATGACAAAAGAGTGTAGATATAGAGATTCGCCCCTACGAAGAATATACCCATAGAATGACAAAACCCCCGATAAATCGAGGGTTTTGGTTGGTTATGGAAAGCTTCACAAGAATGGGATATCTCTTGGAGAACTTACTCGGGACGACCACGGATGGCGTGGTTTTTGTAGCGTTTCATGATTTTATCCTTTACTGACAGTTACCGGGCCGGTTTTGGCTAGGAGATGACGATGGCGAGGACGCCGCCGGCAACCTTGCCGAATGGCGATGCGTGAGCGGAAGTGGCAGTAGAAATGTGTGAACTCATGGCGATACTGTGCAAACTGCGTTTCATGTTGTACTCCTTGAAGTGATTGATTTTGGTTTTTGTGGGTTGTCTCGAAGCAATCCCGGGGATATATTACATCCAGTTTAATCTCTGGACTGACGATTGATTATGCCGAAAGTGGCCGTTCCCGTGAAATGTCTCGACGACAAAAATGTTTATATGGAAATAATGAATTTTGTCAAAACTTTTTTCGAAAAGTTCATAAAAATTCCTTTGCTCAAAGAATTTTATCCGGTTCTTTTGGAAAATTTTTTGCAACTTTTTGATTCTTGCATATAGTGGGCGAACTATTTGAGAACGGTTTTCAAATGTCCGTACCCCTTTTTTGTTTACGATAAAGAGATACTGTCTATTCTTTATGTACTCACATGAAACAAATTATACTCATCCTGCTTTGAAAACTCACGAAACAAATTATCAAAAAACATCGTCCTTTTATCATAGGTGTCACTGGGACTGTTGGAAAAACCACCGCAACGAATTTCGTCTATGATTTTCTCCGAACTCTTCATGGGGATCGGGTTTATATGTCCCCGTATAATTACAATGGAGAATTCGGTATCCCCATGACTATTCTCCAGACGAAGTCTCCCTATAGCAATCCGTTCCTCTGGATCTGGATTTTTATGAAAGGTATTTTCGTATTTTTCCAGAAATCCTACCCGAGATACCTGGTTCTCGAATATGGAATCGACCGTCCGGGAGAAATGGATTTTCTTGTCGATATAGCCCCTCCGGACATCGCGATCATTCTCAATATATCCAAAAATCACGTCACGTCATTCCCGGTCTTTCGCGATTACATAGAGGAAAAGATGAAGCTTGCGAAGGCTGCGAAACAGGTTATCTATAATAAAGACGATAAATTTATCGGAGTTCATATCGAAAAGCTTTCCGGAAAAGAAATCATCAGTTACGGCATCAAAAATACGGACGGGGATATTTTCGCGCAAGATATCCATGCTCGTCTGGAAGACCTTTCTTTTTCTCTCGTAAAAGCCGATGAATCTCACGAAATGCATTATCCGCTCATAGGAGAGTTTCAGGTTTACAATATATTGCCGGTTTTCGCCCTTGGAATGAGCCTTGGTATGGACATTCAAAGCATACGCGAACGCATCACCGACATTCATCCGCAAAAAGGACGATGATCCATCTTGAAGGGAATTCATGAATCGGTGATAATAGACGGAAGCTATAACGGCGGATTCAATTCCATTTCTGGAGGTATAGAGTACTTGGATGGACTCGGAAGCGAATACGATAAGATTCTTTTTATCGGCGATATGAGAGAGCTCGGTGACGATTCCAAAGAACTCCATACCGAGATAGCGGAGAAAATCATAGCATCTTCCATACAATCCGTGGTGCTCGTCGGTGAAGAGATGAAACGATTCGTTTATCCTCTCCTCCTCGAAGCATGGGGAAGCGTTCCTAATGAACCCACAGAAGGCATTGTTCCTGAATGTACCAGCGATAGAGTATTTTCTTTCCTCCATTCGCGGCTTGCCGGGAAAAAAGTTCGAGATATCATCATGGCAGCTCCCGACGAAGTAAAAACGGTTATTTTCGTCAAGGGAAGTCAGAACAGTATCTATCTCGAAGAAGGAATCAAAGAATTTCTCTATGATCTCCGCGATGTCGAAAAACTTTGTCGCCAGTCCGACTACTGGATGGAAATAAAAAACCACTTTTTCGAAAGCGTCATAGCGGAGATATAGTCGGAAGTTGATGGTAGTATGTCATACCGACCGGAGTGGAGGAATCCCTATAAGTCAAGTTGTTTGGAGTAGAAATATTTAATCTTGTGTAAAATACAGTTTAGTACTTTTTATAAAGTACAGAGTCAATGTAGCGATCTAAAGGGATTCCTCGATTGCACTCGGAATGACGAAAATATTAATTCATAACTTCTTGCATATGTTCTGGCTTGGTTTTGGAATTTATACCATATTCATGGTGCTTATTTTCGGTTTTTTCATCGTTGCGAAGATTCATACGTACAAATTCCGTCATTATAGCGTACATATTGAACCCGTTACAAAAGCTCTTGCAATAGTGCTCCTTATTCTCGCTCTCGTCGGGTACTACCTTATTTTTTCAGGAGACACGGGAAATGCTCCGATTCAAACCGTAGAGACTGCAAACACACAGATATACTAATTCTCTGGAAATAAAAAGAACCTCGTTTTCTGCAAAATAATTTCCATTTTTTCCATACTTCCATATAATGTTTGAGAAAAAGTTTATCTCATATGTTTTATAAGATATGCAGGAACAAATCACGGAAATTGCTCGCAATTTTTTTACACTCATGGGACTTAACCTTGAGGATGTAATTGTGGAATGTCAGGATGAAAAAAAGGGAATTTATCTGGTACAGGTAAAAACTTCCGATTCCAAGATGCTCATCGGTGTCCATGGACAGACTCTTGAGATGACGAAACACCTTCTGACGAGGATACTGGAGAAGACACTCGAGACATCTCTCCTCATTCATCTTGAGGTCAACGACTACCTCCAGGCGAAGGATGAGAAATTCTATCGATACCTCGATGGTCGTATCGCTTATGCGATGCGTTCCGGAGAAGAAATTTCCCTCCCGAACCTCACTTCGTATGATCGCAAGAAGGCTCACGGATATATATCGGATAAAAAAATAGAAGGATTCAAGAGTTTTAGTGTCGGAGAAGGAAAAGATCGAGAACTTCATCTCAGTTATACCGGACCGAGAATCGAAACTCGAAGTTCTGTCTCGGTAACAACAAGAAAGGTAGCACCCTTGATAGATGATGACGGAATAGGGATTTAATATATTTCTGTCATTCCTGCCTTCAAGGGAATGACATTTTTTTTGATAATAAAACAGTAAAATATGTTTTCTAAACTTCTCACTTTCCTCCTCGTTATCGGTTCCACACTATTTTTTGTCTATAGTTCCTGAATCAACTATCAACAACATATGGAGATCAAGCGAGCATTTGTTGACCATCCCGAGTTTATCCCGAGTTCCGAGATGACAGGGCTTTCTTCCGGAGGATTTCAAAATATCATCGCCGATTCCTATTGGCTTTCCGCAATCCAATATATAGGCTCCAACGCACTCGGATCGGAGTATAAAGCCTATCTGTATGCGATGCTCGATCTTATCACGGATTTGAACCCCCATTTCACTTTTCCTTACCAGATTGGCGAACTCCTGTTGCCGTCATATAATGAACGATACGAGCGACTTTCCGAGGTCGAGATACAAAAAAACACCGATCAAGCGATACGGATTGGTCTCAAAGGGATAAAAAATAACTGCGATGCGACCAAGGTGGAAAAGGCGAGAAATGAATACGACCTCAAGAAGCTTTGGACCGACGAAACATATAAAAATGCTTGTCGTGACCCGATGATTCCGTACTATCTTGCGTATATTTATTACTGGAATCTGCGGGACGGAAGAGGGTCTTCCGAGTACTATCGCATCGCCTCAACGAATACCGATGCTCCGACAGGAGCCCGCACCATGGCTGCCATTATGCAGGGGAAATCGGGAGACCGCGAAAAAGCCATTATTATGCTCCTCTCTCTCGCGGAGAGTATAGAAGGACAAAAAAATACCCTCTGTCAGGAACTCTCTCGCGAACTTGGGACAAATCTCCTCGATGCTTTTTCTGCCAATGCCACGCTTTCCGGAAACGGACTTCGGATAATAGAAACGGAAAGACAGGAAATCGTCAAAAAACTCGACGAACCGGGAATCGACAAGGAAAAT
This sequence comes from Candidatus Altimarinota bacterium, assembly GCA_028713325.1. GTDB lineage: Bacteria > Patescibacteriota > Gracilibacteria > BD1-5 > UBA2023 > UBA1545. The sequence goes on from JAQTON010000001.1 coordinate 434,719, forward strand.
TTGCAGAATATGGATAATTTCTGTTCCACGTATCTCAATAAAGCGGTTCGAGAGATGAACCTTTCCTATCTCGAACAAGCGGATGCCCGATATTTCGAGGCCAAAAAAGAACATGCCTCGACTCCATCGGTACTTCTCCAGAACAAATACATCGACTATATTCCCAAGGATTTCCAACAAGATACCGAGAATAAACAAGGAATCGAATATTTTTACGACCGGGAAAACAGGAATTGGGATTATCGGATGGGGGAGATGAAGTAAAATCCAATTTTTCTTGCCTTTTCCCCACTTTTCTGGTACAATTACTCCAATTCGTAGTATATAACACTTTCTCTATGGTACATACTCCATCAATCAATCACACTCATGAGCTCTTCGGAATCAGAGGAACTGGGGATAAGCCTGAGAATCTATCAGAACAAACTCCTGAATCAGAAAGATTTGCGATTATCGGAAAAACTCGCGAAAAAGTAACTCGATTCGGAACCGTCCTCGGATTCACCGTCGCACTCGCTGGAGCCCCAGCGATGGCAACAGAATCCCCCTACGAACCCCTCGCCGACACGAGTGGGAAGACGATGTTGGTGGTGAAAGAGACTGGAGGAGATACTCTTATGAAATCCCTCGAACAGAGAGGGTTTTCTCCTGCTTTTGCACAGGAAATAGCTCGTCTGGAGCGCGAGAATCGTGAGCAGAGAGCTCGTGGGGAAGTGCCAAATGAGTCGGATTATACGGTTTCAGTGGAGTCTGTAGTACTGATTAAGGATGCAAAAGGAATGACTGTCCTCGACACAGAAGGGAGGTCTCTTGAAAGAGCAGATGAGAAAGCACTCGGGCTTCCGAGTGAACTTAGTGAAACAACCATTGTAGATACTCTGAACCGACTGTTTGAGGGGGATGAGAGTGGTAAATCACGATACTCCAAACGTATTACGAAACTTCAATCGACCCCGAATGGTACCGAAGCTCTCGCGACATTTTTTCGCATGTACAATGAAGGAAAGAAAACCCTTGCATACCCATCTCGTGAGTCGTACCGCCATCTTTTGATCGCATCGCTTTCGATTGCTTCATTTTTTGCGGAGACTTCTGAAAAGAGACAAGGTCTCGTCCCATCCGTTGTGTCCCCAGTAGGAGAGTTTATACTCCTTACTGATCCGAAAACAGATACCATAGTGCACGTTCGAATCGGTATCCCCAACTATCTTGTATCACCATCTTCATCCATTCAGAATAACTCAATTCTTGGAAAACTTCCATCTGTTGCGGAACTTCAGAATATATCCGATACTATCCTGGGAAAGTTTCGAAAAGATGAGGAAAGGATGGTAAAAAATGGGAAATTACAGGCGGAAACCGCACAAACGAAGGCGGAAACCGCACAAACGAAGGCGGAAACCGCACAAAGAAAACAAGAACTTATGTTGCATACAAATATCTGAAATGCTTCAGATAGAATTGGAGAATATTTTGATACTTACGAGAAAAAGTGAGATGAGAACACATGGCAGAAAATCGAACAGGAAATCAGTATACTTCAGGATCTCCAAAAACAACTTCAAAATTTCCCAAAAACAGAGGAGAATAAAAAAGGTATTGAAATATCTATGACTCTTATAAGGAACATATTTGCGGTTTATGGAGTTTTGATGAGTAGAAGATAATCTTTTAAAATCTAAAAAGAGCTAGATTGGCTCTTTTTTTGCAAATCGTTTCGATATATGATATTATGAACACATAATTATATTATTTCTAATGATCAAGATTATGTCTGTCGAAGGAGGATTTGAATCCTATAGAGAACCAGCTCCAAGTATTTCTCCAGAGGATCAGGAGATCCTTCGTCAGGATCGAGAGCGTCGTGAGTTTGAGGGGAAGTTTGGTGAAGAAGGGTGGGAGAATATTTCTGATGTTGCTAAGGAATTGAAGATTCCCAAACAATGGCTCATGAATGAAATCAAAAAGAGTCCGACATTTGAATCTGAACTGCTTGATAATATTCAGCTCAAAGACGATATTACAGTGGTATTGAAAGGACATTTAAAGTTTATAGATTGACAAGAGGCTAAAATAGATTGACAAGAGGCTAAAATAGATTGACAAGAGGCTAAAATAGATATTAAAGAGTGACTTAATAAAAACAAAGAATCTAGCGATGAACACCTTAATTATTTTTATAAACTCGTCGGTTCCAGAGAAAAACTTGATAAATATCTCGGAAAAGGAAAAGAGGGAACGCTCGATACATGGAAAAAAGAAATCCAGTCGAAGCGACCGGATTTGAAACCCGAAGATGCTGAAGTATTGGCTCTTCAGGAACATAGAACAGAGATTACAGAATCGCTAAGACAAAATGGATTTAGCTCGGAAAAGATTCGAGAGATCGAGAATAGTCTCGATGCGTTCCAAGTTCCAAAATCCGTTCCGAATCTTTCGGATCTCCATAATACGCTTAAAAGTGAGCCAATTTCCCAGCGTCACCGCGAAGCAATCGAGAATGGCTTTACTGATGCCGAGAAAAACCATGGAATTAATGTCGATGCCCGGGCTCAGCACATCAGTCTCGCGGAAGGGGGCGAGATCTACCAGACCTACGAGTACGACAAACTCCCTCCGGTCAAGTACATAGAGAATCGAGGACTCCGTATCCGATCAGGGGCTGAGTACGAGCCACGCTATCGAATCGAAGCCCACGAACAGGAATTGAATCACGAGAATGAAGTTCTGAAGGAGGAAATAGGGAAAAAATGAGATCGAGTGGAGCGACTCCGTGAACAGACTATCCCAGCACTCCGTGAACAACTCGCCACTCTCGATAAATGAATATTTACACCCGATACCGTCTCCCTTCTCATCGAGGCACATGAAATCCTCCCCGGAAGTGGACCAGAACTTGCTCAGGAGCTTGCAAAGAGTCCCGGACTCGCAAGCGATAAAGAGTTTCTCCGAACCCATATACAAGGACTTTTGTGAGAAATCGAAGTATTCGAAGCAAGAGAACAGCGTCGAGCAGAAGTTCTCTGAGAACTTACCGAAGTGAAGAGAGAAAAAGAAAGCCGAGTAGGTGATTACCAAGATCGAGTGAAAGATGCCGATAAGACCGCTCGCGACAATCTGAATACGCTTGTTGGATATGGATTTCATCACTTCGGACAAGCATCACTCGAGTCCATCATTTCCATCGCAAATAATGATCTCGGTCTATCGAAGCAGTATCCTATCGATCTCGAACAGCCATTATCTCCAAATAATCATCGTATCCTCGCCGAGACACTCTCTCGACTCTCTGGTATTCCGAAAAATGAGCTTTTCGAATCGGATGGTCTCACACTCCGCAAAGAGATGAATGAGAAACGTCTCGTTGCTGCCTTCAAACAAACGGGAGTCATCAATGAAGGCGTTGTCGATGAGATGAAAGTGGGAAAGGTATTATGAAAAGGGGTGAAAAAAGACGGTGAATAATGGAAAAACAGGACAAAATAATGGCATAATAATACTCTCGAATAGAGAGTATTATTTGTTTTCATTGGATCCCCGTATTCACGAGGATGACGAAACGGAGATATTTATTTCATCACGAAGCTCACGATGAGTCCGATGCTGGAAAGTATCATCCCCACGAGCCAGAAGCGCATAACGACGGTTTCCTCGGACCATCCTATGGCTTCGAGGTGATGATGGAAAGGAGCGATTCGGAATATTTTTTTCCCGTTTCTAAGCTTCTTGGACGTGAGTTGGATGATGACGGAACATATCTCGAGGATATAGATCCCGGATATGATGATGAGAACCGCGAGAGTATCGGTCATCATCGCCATGATTCCGAGGTTTGCCCCGAGGGCGAGAGAGCCTATGTCGCCCATATAGAAACTCGCGGGTTTTATATTGAACCAGAGAAATGCTATGAGCGCTCCGACGATGAGCATGCAAATAGCTGAGAGGATCATAAGCCCTTGATTGTAGGTAATGAACGCATACACGACGTAATTAAAGAGGAGGAGTCCGCCTGCGAGCCCGTCGAGTCCATCTGTGATATTTACCGCGTTTGCCATCGCGATGATGATGAAGATAAAAAGGGGAATATAGAGAATACCGAGGCTCACTTCACCGAAAAAAGGGAAGTTAAGTCCGGTGTGTCAGAGTTTCACATAGAACCAATAAGCTCCGATGAGAGCGAATATTGTCAATAAAATCATCTTGACTCGAGCGGACAGTCCCTTGGTTCGACCGATTCCGCGGACATTCAAATAATCGTCTACGAGACCGATGAGTCCGACGGTTGCAAGTGTGAAGAGGGCGAGATAGGTTTCATTTCGGTTCCAGAGACTGTATTTTATCTGTATACCGAATAGATACTGTATATCTGCAGCGAAGAAATGTACGATGACGGAGAGGATGACGAGTGAGAAGATGGAGATGAGGATGATTCCCGCTCCCATGGTCGGTGTCCCTGTTTTATTCTTGTGGAGTTTGGCAAATTCGGTAGCCTTTCCCATCAGTGCTTCCTCACGAATCTGTTTCCCGAGTTTATATCGGTGAAGAAACCGAATATATGGGGGGATAAGAAGGAAAGTGAGGAGAAACGAAAGAAGGAGGTATGTAAGGAGAAAGCCGAGATTTCACATATATTTAAGTGGTTATTTTGATTAAAATAATATATTTGTCATTTCGAGCGATAGTCGAGAAACCCCTTTTAACTACCACATTTGATACAGAATTTTATAGATATAGAAAACATACTTTGTAATTTCTTTGAATACAGTACCATGATGTTAAGATAAAGTGATTCCTCCACTTCGGTCGGAATGACAGACTAACCTCATTGGATCAATACGTACAATTCCCGTATCTCCTGCTTCGTTTCAGGGTCACCGTTTCGGAAAATTTCTTGGAGTAGAATATCGTTATTTTTTACGAATTCTCGAATTTTTTCTTTATTCTCCGGCGTGTCTATATTCTCTATTCCTATTTCTGCACTGAATTTTCTAAGGAGAAGATTCACATCTTTTTCCATACTGCTGAAATCTTTCACCAGTACTTTTTGTATTTCTTTTACGGTTCCTATCGGATCTCCGACATAATCCATATCCATCTGTCCGTTTCCTCCCTGATCTCATTCGGTGAGAACGATGATATTTCCATAGTTCATAAAAGAGCTGAAAAGTCACGGATGTGTCGCATTGATGGTCTTTATCTTTTCCGCAACCATGGATTGAGAATCTCCAAAAACTCATCGTTGGTTATAGAAGAGAATTTGACCCGGTATAACTACTTTGAAATCCATTTCCTGATTGATCATAGCATTGAGGTATCCGTAAAAAAGCCCGAGTTGAATAATGAGGAGAAAGGCATTGATAATCCCAAAGGAAAACTCTGCATTTCCCGTGAGAAATATATTGGTAATGCTCGTAAAAAGGGTGAAAATCGTGATGATGAATAGAAGAATAAGAAGAAGAATGGTTTGATTGAAAAAATTGACGAAAGCCTCATCGGAATGTTTACTTTTGGCGATGGCGAAGTAGATATCTTCCACATAGGGCCTATTTCCTTGAATTCGACGAAAACGTAGTATATAAATCACTAATATAATAAGCCACCAAATAACATTGAGGCTCAAAAGTGAGGCAATGGAGACGGTAATGGCATCGGGATTGGATACTGAAAACACGAGAAGATAGACATTCACACAGGCGATTATTACTAGGAACAGCACTCGCCAAGAAATAAGAATCGCATATATCCAGTGCTTTTTGATAATCATCAGGAAACGAGTCCCGTCTTTTTCGAGTTTTTCCAGGAGTTTCGTATCCCCGCTGATATCGAACGATTTGAACATCCACGAGAGAATATTGCTGAAATTAATGAACATAGGGGAGGGGGTAAAGAAATATGAAAGGAGTATAGATTTTTTGGAGAGAAAAGCAAGGGTTTTGCTCGGAAAAATTTAACAGAAGAAGCTCTCGGTTTATTTCAGGAGTTTCGTTTTACCCAAAAACCAAACTCCTCCAATACCCCCGAGATAGATGAGGGAAAATACTGTCGCACAAATGAGAAGCGAGAGAAATATTCCCATTTGAAAAATCTGCAGAATATACCAGTTTATCCCACTTGCAAGGATGGCGAAAAAAATCGTGGAGAGCGTGAAACTCGGGAGGAAATTGAATCGCACTAAGTTTCGTGTTGCACGATAGGTGAAGAGTAGGAGAAATACCTGACACGCGAGCGTGACCCAAGCGGATCAGACGAACGAGTAGAATGGGATGAGTGCGATATTTCCGACGAGATTGGCAACAGTGATAATGAGATTGATTTTCAGAAGTTTTTTCTGTTCGTCGTGGGCGATGAGCAGGTAGGTGAAGAGGGAAGAAAGAAAATAGAAGAGAAAGATGAATACGACGATTTTCATCGCATCAAGCGAAGTGTAGAGGTACTTCGTCTGTTCGATGTATTCCGGGGTCGCGATGAAACTCAAAACATTCGCGTCGTTCACGAAGAGAAACGAGGCGATTCCGACCCCAAAGATAAGGAGTATTTTATACGCTTTTGCGACATAGGAAAGGAGTTCGGGATTACTATCACCTCATCCCCCGACCTCCTTTCCTATAAGTAGAAGGGGAGATATTGTCCCCTCTCCTTTTAGGAGAGGGTTGGAGAGAAGTGAATTTTTCTTTATCGCTTCGGTGAAGAGCGGGAGCATGGAGTTCAAGAACAGGGTTCCGAACATCATCCCGACCTCGACGATCTTCATGGGAACCGAATAGAGAGCGATAGAGATATCTGCAACCGTTTGCGGTTCAAGAATCGACAAGAGGACGATATCAACCTTGAAATAGATGACGTTCAAGAAAAGAGCAATCCCGTACGGAAGTGATATTTTCAGAATATGTTTCATATACACGGGATCGAATCGGAACCGAATCGGTTCGATTTTTCGGGCATAGAAATAGAGGAGTCCCGTCATAACGACGTTTCCGAGAAGTCCCGCGAGAAGTATGGCGACGAAACCCCAAAACTGGAGAATGGGATTTTCCGACATAAGTCCTTTCGGAAGCAGGACGAAAACGATCAAAAGTATCGCGAGGAAATTCACCATTTTCCCGGTCGTTACGGAAACGAAGGAAAATTCCGTTTTGAGGTGTGCCTGGAGGAGAGACATAACGGAGCTGTTCATGAGTCCGAAAAGTGTAAAGACTCCCGTGATGAGTATCCCCGCCATCGCCATAGGCGAGTTATATCCGGGGAGGAGAAATCCGATTGCAAGCGAGAGGAAGATGATCATTCCTCAGAAAAACGTTCGAAGAGTCAGGATATTTCCGACGATACCCTGAACTTTCTCGTGATTATCCTTGTGTGCGGAAATTTCGCGAACGGTGATAGTATAGAGTCCAAGATCGGCGATGACCGAGAAAATAGAGAGATAGTTATATACCTTCGAATAGAGTCCGTATCCCGCGACATCGAGATAGTTCGTGAGGATCTTGATGAGGAATATCGAGATGAGTGCGGTCGCCACTTTTCCGGCGATCTGTGCGAGAGTATTGGAGTAGACTTTTTTGGTGGCCATTTCTGAGTGGAAATTTGTAATAGAGGAATGGTTGCAAGTATAGGGAAAATGGAGAAAAAGCAAGACAGGAATGTTTTATGTTTTTTTAGAGAAAATTCAATTGACAATATATAACTTTTCAATATAAAGCTTTAGCCACATCTAAGGTATGCTTTTTGGTCAATCACTGCGAGAAAGGAATATTGTTATGAAAAACATAGTCGTTGTACCACAGGAAATCCGTGAACAATCGGAAAGGCTTCACGAATTTTTTCCGAATACCGTCGGACACATCAATCATGATCTGTTGCAAAGATTCGAAAATACCCATCCGATACTTCCATCCGGTGCCGTATGGTCCGTTATCCCCATTTGGATATTTACCGGGGATTCGTATGAGAATGCACTGATGAAAGTATTGGAATCTCTCAAGATTGCCTATGGCAGTCTCAAGAATTACCGTGAAGATACGCTTGGGAACGGAAATTTGCGAGAAACCGTCGGAAAAGCTTCGGCAATGCAAATGGTGCTGGAAAAACAAGATACCGGCATTACCACTCTTTTTCCGATACATTTCTTTTGCGATATCGGGGAACAAACCGATATGAACGATAGCGATCCAAGCAAGAGTATCGCTTTCCCTATCGGTGCATACGAAGTTGCCATGGCGTTGTTGGTTCATCGGGAATATTTCCAATCATTGGGAGACGTTCGAATCTTCTGCTCGGGCGACCAATATCGGGAAACGCATAACCGGGATTCCACCCGCGTCCCCTATTTTGAATTCAAGGAAGGGAAGCTCGAATTCGGGACGGATTTTGCCAGAAACATACCAAATACGGCCATGGCATTCATCCTGCCATGAATACAGAAGACCGATTCTCGAATGTTTCATCCTTTTGGATTTTCGCATTTCGAGTTTGGCTCACAAACTTTTAGGAGTACTTTCGAGTACTCCTATTTTTTTGCTTTCTCTCCATTTTTCCGTATTATTCTCTCAATTCTTCATCATCATTTTTATGACCCTCCTTACCAAAACCCTCCTCCATACGACCGACGCCTATATCAAACGCCTTCAGAAAGGCGGGATTTCGACGGTGGAGGATCTCATCGGGTATTATCCGCGGACGTATAAGGATAAGTCGGATGTACTGGAGTATTTCAGTTTCGTGAATATCAAGGAGCCGAATACTCTGCGAGTGAAGATCGAATCCATCACGACGGAACGTACCAGAAATAATAAAGAGCTCTCGAAGGCGGTTCTCTGCGACAAGGGGGGGTTTCTCTCGGAAGCCGTGTGGTTCAATAGGAAGTTTATGCTCCAGAGATTCCATACGGGTGATACGGTAAAAATCTATGGAAAACCGAAGTACGAGTATGGGAAGCTCTCGTTCCCAAGTCCCGATATAGAGTTCGTAAAAGACGAAGGTGCTTCGATCATCCCAGTATATCCAGAGTGCAACTATATCCCATCGGCTTGGTTCGAGGGGAAGATGGCCTACATTCGCGAATATCTGAGAACTATTCCCGAAGTGCTTCCAGAAGAAATCCGTAAACAGAAAGGATTTCGCACGAAAGCGGTAAATCTGACGGCGATTCATTTTCCATCGTCCAAGACGGATTTCGAGCGAGCGAGAACCGAACTCGCGTACGAGGAACTCTTCTCTCTCCAGTACGAGGGAATTATGCGAAAAAAGAATGGAGAACTCTTGAGTGCAGGGCGAGCAACTTCTATTTCGATGAATCCGGAAACCGTGAAGGAGATTATTTCCAAGCTTTCATTTCCCCTGACAAACGGACAAAAAATTGTTCTCTTTCAGATTCTGAGAGACATGGAACGACCTTTTGCGATGCAACGCCTGCTTCAGGGAGATGTTGGAACCGGGAAAACGATCGTTGTCATAATTGCCGCTATTCATGCGATACTCGAGAGTAGAAGAGAGAAGAAAGAAATCCAAGTCGCCATTCTCGCTCCGACGGAGATTCTCGCTCGTCAGCATTTTGCGAGTTCCATGGAACTTCTGTCGAGCTTCGGAATCACCTCCGATTTTCTTGTCGGGTGACTGACCCCGAAACAAAAAACGGATGTCAAAGCCCGTCTCAAGAACGGAGATTTGTCGGTCGTGATCGGAACGCATGCACTTATAGAAGACACGGTGCATTTTAAAAACCTCGGATTTACTATTGTGGATGAACAACACCGATTTGGAGTCGAGCAACGTCGGGCGTTGGAACAGTACAGTTCGCACGCAACGGGAGGCCTTCCGCATGTTTTGAATATGACCGCGACCCCTATTCCTCGAACCCTTTCCTTGACGATCTATGGCGATCAGGATATATCGGTGCTTTCCGAGTATCCGATCGGTCGCAAACCGATTCATACGAAAGTGCTTTCGGAATCGGAGCGAAACGAGGCATATAATTTCATAGCAACCGAGGTGCAAGCGGGACGCCAGGTCTACTGGATATCGCCTCTGGTCGAGGAATCCGAGACGCTTGATATCGCGAGTGCGGTCAATATGCAAGAGATTCTTCAGGGTGTATTCCCGAACTTTCGAATAGGACTTATTCACGGGAAGATGAAAGCGAAAGAAAAAGATGCGATTATGCAGGCTTTTTACGATCGGAAAATCGATATACTTTCCTCGACTTCCGTGGTGGAAGTCGGAGTGGATAATCCGAACGCCTCGGTAATCTGTATCGAAGCGTCGGAACGTTTCGGACTCTCTCAGCTTCACCAGTTCCGCGGACGTGTCGGTCGCGGAAAGGATCAATCGTATTGTTACCTTTTTACGACGAAATCATATACCGGAGAGCGACTTCGTGCTATGGAACGAACCAATGACGGATTCGAACTCTCGGAGATAGATCTCGAGCTCCGATGACCCGGGGAAGTCTATGGAGTTCGTCAGAGCGGAGTTCCCGAGTTCAAGATCGCCGATCTGAAGGATCTGGAACTCGTGAGTGAGATACGAGAGGATATCGAGGAGTGGATGGCGAGAAAGTAGATTTGATTTTTTTCTTTGCCTCTATATACTGCGTATCTTATTTTTTCTTCTTTTCTAGTATGTGACGATGACCTGTGGTCGGACCCAAGAAAACACTCACTGACAATGCCCGTGGTAAAGTATTCGCCATACACGCAAAACTCATTGCTATCGCAGCACGTTCCGGAGGAGATCCGGCTATGAATCCGGCACTGTATGATGCTCTCGAAAAAGCCCGAAAAGCCAATGTGCCCGCCGATAACATCGAACGGGCGATTAAAAAAGGAACCGGGGCGGACAAGGATGGTACGGAAATCGACGAGATTATCTACGAGGGCTACTCTCCGGGCGGAGTGGCGATTGTCGTGAAGACTCTGACCGATAATCGAAACCGAACCGCGAAAAATATGCGACACACTTTCTCCAAATACGGAGGAAATCTCGGAGAAACCGGTTCAGTCTCTTCTTTTGCTTTCAAGTACCAAGGATATGTCGAAGCTCTTGTCGGTTCCCATTCGATGGATCAGATCGAAGAATGGATCATAGAATCCGGAGCGAGCGATTACGAATTCCTGGATGACGATAAAAAAGTGCGAATCTCTACGGAGCGAACGGATCTGATGAGGGTGGTGAAATTCCTCAAAGGACAATGACTTGCTGCCGAGAATTATGGACTTGAATACAGTGCCACGAATGTCGTGAGCGTGGACGATCCGGAAAAAATACTCAAACTCTATGCTCTCCTTGCTGATTTCGAAGACGATGACGATGTGGAACAAGTCTGGCACAATGCCGATATTTCTCCCGAACTTTGGCAACAGGCGGAAGAGGCGATGATAAAGACTCGATTCAGGACTTAGATTTTTGACAAAGACGCTAAAATCCATACACTATCCGCATACTATTTTTTCATATATTCCCCATGTCCGATTCTCCTGCAATTACTTTGCAAACAACCACTATTTTTTCGGAACTTGTATCGGTTCATCCTCTCTCGGAATTCGAGGAGAGTGTGTTTCTCGACCTCCTCGAACATTCCCTTTCTCTCTCTGTGACCGAGAAGAAACGAGTTATCGATGCTGTTCCAACCCTTTCGCAATTCCAGATCGATGAACTGACGAAAGTATTTGTCGATGAACGCGAAGAGTTCAAAAAGCTTCTTGCAAAAGAGGGAGACACTATCAAAGAACTCGTGGTAAAGGCCCGAGACGGATGGAAACAACTCGGAGAAATCTACGCTCAGGAACGGGCACAAGCACTGAAATCCGGGGAGGATCAGACGAAAATCGACGATCTGAAAAAGAGTCTCTGAATTTAATTCGGAATGAAGAATGAATAATTAAGAACTAAAAATCGCTTTTTTCTATGCCCCTTCATCTTCAAAACACTTTCTCCCAAACGAAAGAACGATTCAAACCCATCCGACAGGAGCTCGTGAAGGTGTATTATTGCGGACCGACTCCGTATAATTTCGCACATATCGGGAACCTCCGTGCATACCTGTTTTCTGACTCGGTCGTGCGGACGCTCCGATACCTCGGGTACAAAGTGCAGACGGTCATGAATGTGACGGATATCGATGACAAAACTATCCGCGATTCGCAGAAGGCTGGGATGGATTTGAAGGATTTTACCGAGAAATACACTGCACTTTTCTTGGAAGACATCAAACATCTCGGGATTATTCCCGCGGATACGATTGTGCCAATCTCGACCGCGATCGATACGATGATTGAGATTATTCAGAAACTTTTGGACAAAGGCTATGCCTACCTCGCGGATGACGGAAGTATCTATTATTCCATCAAAAAATTCTCGAAATACGGACAATTGGCTCACTTGGATTTGAAGGGAATGAAATCGAGCGTCCGAATCAATAACGACGAGTACGAAAAGGAAAGTGTTGCGGACTTTGCACTCTGGAAAGCGTACGACGCAGAAAAGGACGGACCGAGTTTTTGGGAGGCAAAGTTCATGATTTCTACACCTCACCCCAACCCTCTCCTATGAGGAGAGGGAGTAAAAGAGGATGAAAAATCCTCTCTTCTCCTTTTAAGAGAAGGGTCGGGGATGAGGTGAAAAGAAGGGGTCGTGGGATGAGGTGAAAAAGAAGTCATAATAAAAGGTCGTCCCGGGTGGCATATCGAGTGCTCCGCTTGCAATCTGAAGCACTTCGGTCCGGAGATCGATATCCATATGGGAGGAATCGACAATATTTTCCCACACCATGAGAATGAAATCGCCCAAAGCGAGGCATATAGCGGGAAGAAATTCGCCCGGTACTGGATGCACGCGGGACACCTACTCGTGGACAACAAGAAGATGGCGAAATCCGCCGGCAATTTCTATACGCTTGCGGATATCGTCGCAAAAGTTCCGAGCGAGAAACCGGAGATGGTATACCGAGGATTCCGTCTTATGAATCTCCAAACGCGTTATCGAGAGAATTTCAATTTTACCTTTGATCGTCTTACCGTGGCTATTCAAACGGTCAAGAGTTTTGACGAAGTCGTAAAACGTCTCAAACACTATAACGCACCTTCTCGGAAAATATTTCGAGATTTTCGGGAGATGATGCAACAGTACATTCAGGCATATATCGAGTGTCTTGAGGATGATATAGGAACTCCCGAGGCTCTCGCCATCGTTTTTGATTGCTTTGGATTCATTAACAGTGGAATCGATAGCAATGCTTTTTCTCAGGAAGAAAAAAACGCTATAATAGATATTCTTCACTCTTTTGATGCAGTGCTTGGACTTTTTGATTTTTCCCTTCTGGAATCCACGGAAATTCCCGAGGAAATAGAGCTCCTGCTTATGAAACGAAATGAGGCGAAGGCACAAAAAAACTATCCGCTTGCGGATAGTTTGAGAGATCAGATAGGGGAGAACGGGTATAAAATTGTGGATGATAAGGGGGGGAGTCATGTAGAGAAACTTTAAGAACTCGTTTTCATGCGTTTCTTGAAAGGAAAGAGAAGGCCTACGAGAGTGAGGTCTTTTTTTCGTAAAAGCCCATTGTACCGCTCTATATCGCTATTGAGAAAAAGGAGTTCTTTCGAGATGGTATTTTCGTAGAAGATAATGAAATCGCGTATATAGAGAAAATTCCCATTTTTATGAAGGTCCCGTATATGTGCAGAAACTTTCATGAGAAAGAGAAATTCTCGATGGATGCGACTGTTGTTCTCCAATATATCATAAATACTTCAAATATTGGAAATGATAGCTATCTTATGGAGATGAATGATTTCCAAGAATATATCTTTGTAAACGGTGTTTTTGGACATTATCTCTATAAAAGCAGGAATCTTGTCTATCTTTTCTTTATAGAGAGCAATAATCTTTTGTTCACGTCTCTGTATGGCTTTCTTGAGAAAAATGGCTTGAAAAAAGAACACAACGAAAGTTATGAATATAAGGCCTATAAAAATAAAAAAAACAAGCAGATACATATAAGTAAAAGGAAAGTAGGTATACTCCTAATTCAGGAGTATACGGAAAAAGAAAGATTTTGGAAATTTTTTTATCTAATCCCTATGAGATTTTTTTTCTTTTTTAGATATTTTACATATACTCTTGTGCATATATACATTGAACACCCATTTTTATGAAACGGCATGAACTTTTTTTCTGAATGATTAAAGTACCAATCGAGGGGCTCATTGTCTTTATGTCGTTCTTTCTGGCTCGTGATATTCGCCGAATCACGGATCTTATTCCCGACGTTCACCTTCCGATTCAGACAATCGATACGCAAAACCTCCTCGGTTTTGCTCTCGTGGGATCCCTCGTGTATATTATCCTTTCGACCTTTTCCGGTCTCTATAGGATGCGAATGTATCAATCGTGCATTCAGGAGTTTCAAAACATCTTGTTCGTATCGCTCTATTGGTTTTTTATCTACATTGCTATTCTCTATCTGTCCCTTGGTTTTATCTACACGGAACAGATTCCGCGTCTCATCGTGCTATTCTCGGTTATAATTGCCACTTTTTTGGTTATATTAGAACGTGGTATTCTCGGGAAAATTGAAACGGTACTCATGCAAAAATGAATACTCGAAAAAACCAAGATTCTCCTGCTTCTTCGAACAAAGGATGAAGATATCATCGAAATTATACAAGAATCTCCTATGTACGAGCTTTTTTGATATGCACACAAAGAGAATATTCCCCTCATGAACATCCCCTATGTTTGATGAATAAAACAGGTGATATCGGTTATTCAGTCGCATACTCTCGATGAAATTCTTGTGGTGCAAAGTGATTTTACCTTGGAAGAAATTCAGGAGATATTTGAATATGCTCGAATTTATGGAGTGCGATATCGATATGTCGCGAATTCTTTTGAAACCACGAAGATCAATACGGAGATTTCCTTTCTTGGGAAAGTTCCGGTTATCGAGATAAAAAATATAGGACTTACCCCCTGGTGACGGATTTGGAAAAGAACATTCGATATTATCTTCTCCTTTCTTTCGCTTATCATACTGTCTCCGGTTTTTCTCTTAGTATCCATTCTTATCTATTCACAAGATAGACATAATCCATTTTATAAGAGTCAAAGAGTAGGGAAAAACGGTGAACTATTTGATATGTACAAGTTTCGCTCCATGATTATGGACGCTGAAAAAGAGAAACGAAAACTTCTCGCCAAAAACGAACGAAAGGACGGCCCGCTCTTTAAGATAGAGAATGATCCGAGAGTTACGGCACTCGGAAAATGGATACGAAAATTTGATATCGATGAACTTCCCCAACTGTATAACGTACTTATCGGAAACATGAGTTTGATAGGACCGCGACCACACCTGAAGGATGAAGTAAAACTCTATAAAGAATATCAAAAACGAGTGCTCACTCTCAAGCCAGGTATTACCGGAATGGGACAGACGCACGGACGGCACGAAAATACCTTTGATGACGAAGTAAGGCTTGATACTTTTTACATAGAAAACTGGAATCTCCTTCTCGATATGAAAATTCTTTTCAAGACCGTCGGTGTCGTGCTTGCGAGAAAGGGAAGATAGTATCTTTAAAATTATTTAGTAATGTATTAATTTATGGGAGCTTGAGATTATACCCCATCCGCATCCGGTCGGGCAAAGTCTATAACGAAGGCGCAATTACGTAAGATGCAGGAGGATTATGCTCGTGCGGAAGAAATTGCGAAAGAAGCACTGGAGCAGGAAAAAAAGGAAAAAGAAAGAGCAAGCCGTGAGATGAACGACTTGCTCGGAGATGTGTTTTAAAATCAAAATAACTTAAATCTTCGCATCTATTTTACCGCTAGGTTTACAATCGCTCCGCGAATCTTCGCATCGAAGAGTCCGTTGGGATTATCGATACCGAGAATTTCTTTCGAGAATTGCATGAGGAAAGTCTTGGTCGACGTTCCGAAATATCCGGTCGGATTCAGAGTTCCGAAGTATCCGTAGGATTTAAGAATGGTCTGAAGATTACGAATATCCTGACTGGTTTCTCCAAATTTGAGATCGCGGGAGAAGGTATAGATTTCTCCAATCTTTTGTGTACCAGGAAGGAGGTACGATTGTCGTTTTTGTTCGAGGGTTTGATCGAGAGTCGGTTCGGACGGAGGAGTGATTTTCTTTGCATATGTCGTGGTGAATACCTTGATTGCTTTCAATGCTCGGTCTTTTGAGAGAAGATTTTTTCCATAGTCCCGATATATCATGAGATGGAGTATGAAATCATCATAAGCTTGCACGGACGTTTCATATTCGCTTCGTGAGATGGTTTCGCTCGAGAGAAGGGTATCAAACTTCGCAAGAACCTTGTTCTCAAGAATACTCAATGGTTTTACAAGAAGTGGATTTTTCGTTCGGTAGACGGTGATATTCTTTTCGGGAAGATACGCACGAACTACGTATCTGTCAAGGAAATTTTTTGCAAAAGCAACACCGGACAGAACAATACCGACACTCAAGCGTCCTTCGTTTTTCACCGTGTCGGACTTATTGCCGGAAACCGCATCTTGCACTCGTAAAAAGAGGAGTGCATAGGCATTGATAATACGATTGTATTCACCATAGACACTTTTATCTACCGAGAGAAAATAGGAATCATCCGTGATAGCAAGTTTGTCTCCGTAGGCATTGATAAGTTTCACGATGGCACTATGAGTGATGCGTCAGAGCAGGTATTTTCTGGCTTCATCGAGAGCGGAGAAGTATCTCGTATCCATCGTTCCGGAAGAAAGCTCCGAAAGAGAAGAGGATACTATTGGAATCCAAGATGCTGTTGGTATGGCGGTGGTTGTACTGGTAGTTCCGGTACTCACAAGAGTGACGGAAGTGATGGTAGGTGCACTGCATTTGTTATCGTAGAGATTTCCAGAGAGGTCTCCAGTCGGACAGTTATCGGCCGATATGCTTCATCAACCTCATCCTCCGCCGCCACCACCCGATGGGATGGCGATACAGGAAGATCCGCTCGGAGTATATCCAGAAGAACAACTCGGAGTATTGGTCGTTTCTGATCCGAATGATGTCGTCGTTCCGAGGGAACAAGCAAACACTTGGGTATATGTAATGGTTCCCTGTGAAATCGCAATCGGTGCCGTGGTGACAGCAGTAGTCGTTGCGTTATTGAAACCTGAAATGGCATAGGTATGAGTATTGATTGTTTGAGTCGAAGCACTGCAATTATTCGCGATACACGCTCCGCCGACTTTTGCATAACCGGCGTTACAAGTGAAGGAACAGGAAGGATAGGTTCCAGAAACAACTCCATTTGTTACAGCGGTACAGGTAGGAATCGGATTTGTTACGATAATGGTGGAATTAATCGCCGTATTACCAACATATTCTATTTTGAGAGTATTGGCACCCGATATGAGTCCCGTGAACGTGTGGGACCAGTGATTTGAGACACAGTTTACAACGACATTATTTCCTCCGTTCACCCAAGTGGCGAGAGATGTTCCGAGTACCGCCCCGGTTGACGAGATGTAATTACAGGTACCGTTCAACATGATCGAGGTTGCATCGGTGTAGATCGAAGAATTGGCATCGAAATTCGCATAACTGAGAAGATTATCGTAAACAATGGTATCGGAATAAACGGGACTTATATTTCCGGCAAAGTCTCGAAACTTCGCATACACGGTTTTTGTTCCCGTTCCCGTCGTGAGACTCCAATTATATTTGCTCGTTGCAGAGAGCTCCCAGAGAGCCCCGGAAAATGCGGAATCGTTCGAAATCATCATATCGGCAACTCCGACATTGTCTGACGCCAAGAACTGGAGTTGGACGCTCGGATTGTTGGACGCGAGATTTCCCGCATTGATAAGGATACCCGTACTTGATCCGATCGGTGCACCGATCGGTGCCGTTATGTCAGTAACGGTGAGCGTAAGAAATGTTTGGGAGAGAGTATTGCTATTCGACGACCAATCAGTGGCACCGGTCGTCGACGAGAGTGTATAAGTTCCGGCCGAGAACGAAGCGGACGGAGTAAATGTGAGCTTGTCGAGCAGGGCGTTGAAAGTATAGGTTCCAGCGACGGGAGTTGTTCCGAGCTTTAATGAAAAAGCACTTGCGGAAGCAGGAGTCATCTTTTCGGAAAATTCTATATCGAAAGCTCCGGTTCCGATAGAGATGGATTGTCCTACTCCAAGAGTCTGGAGATTAACCTCATTGATTTTCACTATCTGCGGTTTTGCTCCATCTTCCTCATTGATACTCGGAACGGAGAGATTGAGTCCATCGAATATTCCACCAATCTGGGGGAGGTATCCCGTATTCCATGTACTATCGGTAAAATTCAAGAGCCAGCTCGCTCCGCTTGCGGTAGTACCAGAGCGAGTCACTCCGCCGATTGTTATCCCGGAAAGGGTATTCACATCAACTCCGCCGGTTGTAAAAGAGAGGAGGTAGGCGTCGATGAAACCATTTCCGTTCACATCTTCGGTAAGAGCTTTAGCAACGGTGTTGCTTGCAGTTATACCAACCACTACGCTTCTGAGAGAATTCCAAGTTGTCCCGTTTTTTTGGAGGAGAGAGATTGTTTGGTTCGCAGCGACGGCGGAAGAGATTATCCGATAGGTAAATTCTGTTTTCGCGAGACATCCCGCCGATCCATTGAATGAAAAATGATAATTGCTATTGCTCGCGTTCAAAAGAGAAAAATTCGCACAGGCATTAAGAGTGGTATTGTATGACTGATATACGAAACCTGCGGGCAAATTAAGCGAGTATTCCTCTGCTCCGCCACCGGACACTTCCACAAATTGAAAAGTGATATCCGTATTATTTCTGCTCACGTTTGTAAGGGTAGTTGCATAGGTATCGTCCCCGGCAGTGGCGATTTTAGCATTGAAATCCACCGGATTTATTGCAAAAGCCGTCGGAATGAAACTCGCAATAATCGAGGAAATAAGGAAGGAACAGAGGATTTTCTTTGCGTACATAGTTTTTTAATTAGTGATAGTGAATTTCATATTTTTAATCTCATAAATAGTGGCGGTATCCATGATGTTGAAGTAGTATTCTCCCGCGGGAAGTCCTTTTGGGATTTTCACTCCGGCAACCTGTTTGTTTATGATGTTGAATTCCGCATTTTTGAGAATGAGGTTATTACTGAGTTGAATAGACATGATTTTGTCGAAACCATTCCCCTGGATAACAACGAATCTATCCTCGTTATTCCGAATGACGTTCGGAGTGATATTGGCTATATTGATGGCGGAGTTGGAATATTCAAAGGAGAGACGATGCTCCGAGGTAAGAATTTTGCCATTTTTGAGGGTAAAAAATATGAAGTATTCACCGTTATTAAAAGTGTCTCGATCTATCTGAACGAAGAGCGCTCCGCTCGAATAAATCGGTCGAATACGCTTTTCTCAGATATTCACAAACTCGACGCTGTCAAGGTTCTCTCCGCGGAAGGTGACGAGGTTATTGATATTGGAGTTATATCTGGTTATATCTATGGTTATATCGATTGGTTCGATTTGGGGAACTTGTACCGGTTCCTCTTCCTCTTCTTTCACCTCCTCTTCCATAGTGGTAATTTCCGGCTGTACAACCGCATCATCGGTGCTGGTGTTTTTCGCTTTTCCGGTAATTTTCAGAAGAGAGGAGTCTTTGATATGGATATTTGCGAGATCTTTTTCCTGTACTTCCCTGTCGTTTATTTCTATTCGTTCGATGTCGAGAAAGTTTTTCAGAGAGAAGATATCGACCCCGATATTTCTCGGCGAGTCTCAGGAAAATATCCAAGTATATTCGACAGTATCCCCCTTTTTATAGGGGACGTTCGTGCGAAAATCCGTCTGCCAACTGAGGTTTCGCATAAAAAATCTCGTATCAAAACGGGAACCAAAATCAAAATCGCGAACCTTATAAAAGAAGAGAAAAAGCCCTCAAAGTAGGAGAACGAGAACAAGAAGAGCGATTCGATAGCGTTTGTTCATAAACTTTAGTAACTTGAATTACACGATCTTATATATGTAATTTCAGAATATATTTTTCGAACGCGACGAGGACTGTTTGAATCATAACCCAAGAGACGAGTTCCGCGGGAAGCGAGAAATATATTCTGAAATTTAAAATCTCTCTTATTAGTAGATATACAGGTGAATATCTTTATTTACCAGATTCGGGCCATCATTCAATGTAACTGTCACGGTGGTGAGATTTCCTGTCGGGATAGTCGCAGGGGAGAGATAAGTGAAATTTACATACGCTCCGCTTCCGGAGTCGTAATCGCTCAGGTTAACAGTTCCGCTTATGGGGTTTGCATATCCATTTACGGGAGTAATGGTATAATACACCGTATCTTTCTCGTCGTCGCGAAAATAGAGGGTATAATTTTGGATTTTACTCGTACCAAGAAGTTTCGGATCGCTCGACGGAGTCAATGTGATGATAGTCGGTGAATGGTTCAGGGAGCCCACGACGGCACTTACCCCCACAGACCCGTTTGCAAATACGAAAAAGAGGGAGGAGACAATTCCCATAAAGATAACAAGAATGCTGGTGAAAAAAATTTTCATAAGGGACGGTGAGGATGAAATTATTTCTTTCTTTGGTTGTCTATGGCTTCCATAAGCTCATTTCTGAGCCGTTCTTTCGAAGCGGGAACGGCGATGAATACATAGTATCCGAGTGTCGATAGAAGTCCGAGGAGGATGATGATAACGAGATAGTTAATCCCCACATACTGTTCTTCATATTGTACGGTAATTTTTTTCGATTCACGAAATTCTTTCTTTTCCTTGTCTTTCCCTTCATAGGAAAGAGTGAGATTTGCGGAGATAACTTTATCTACGGTTCGCGTATGAATAGATTCCCAGAACTGAAGAAAGGCTCGTTTCTCCGCTGCTCTGTCGGCATAATAAGAAGTAAGATCTTTAAACTTTACGATTTTTGTTCCATTCGGTTGGAGTTCCGGATATCCGAATCCTTCCCAAACGGATTCAAAACGACGTTCCGATTTCGGAAGGACATTCCCGAGTCCGTCGTTCACTGGGATATAGTCTACCATCTTCTCTCCTATGAAGGCTCCGGCAGGACTGGCGATTGCTTCTTTTCCAACATTTTTGAGAATATCTCCGTTTTCATCGATGAGCTCGATTCGTCCGGTCGGTTTGAGATGCGTATTTCCCTCGTTTTTGAATTTGGTTTCAAATAGTATAGGAAATGAATTAAAATCAGTAGCAGAAGTAAATATATTTTCAAGTTTTTTTCCAATCCGGAAACTCTCGAGACTTCCGGCAATTTGCATATCCCCGGGAACATTTATAAGGATGAGAACTCCGAGGCGTTGTATAACCGCCACCTGGACTCCGCTCGGTGCTCATGGGGAGAAAAATATGGCTCCGTAATGTCCTCCGGGCTCTCCTTTCGGAGGCACTTTTACCATAAAGCGTATCTCACGAGTTTCCCCTTTTGCAAGGGTAATATTCGCATTTTCGATATTTATCCAACTGGAGAGACTGTATTCATCGGAAGTTTGATTTTGCGGTTTCACGAAAGTCGGAGTTCCCGTATCGTCTCCCGCGATGAAATCTTCCTTGGAAGTATAGAGAGTAATGGGAGTATCGGAATTATTCGTAACCTTTATGATTTCCGACTTTTCTTTTCCCGCTTCGATCGTGAGTTCGTGCTTGAGGGGAGAGATAGAAAGATTTGCGTGAGCAAAAGATATACTGCAAACAAAGAGTGCGAAAACGCTCAAAAATCGTGATGACTTCATAAGAAAAATAAATAAATGGAATAGATACAGGGAAATATAACGATTTTCGTGAGAAATACAAGAGAAAAACTCACTACCAGTCTTTTTTCCCATCATTGGTTGGTAAAATATCCTGGAAGAATGAATCGGAACCGAAGAAATTACGTATCTGGTCCGAGAGACTTCCCGCTCCTTCTCACTTTTCCGGATTCAACAACTTTCCATTCTGTTTTTCGAATTGCTTGAGAGTTTCAAGGTATTTTTTTATTTCCTGTCGATCGATATCGGATAATTGTGAATTGATTCCATCTTTATCTTGTCATACTATTGGATTGTAAGATCATCCATTGGACCAATTCTGCTCAGACTGTGGTGGATTTTTATCGCTTCCGGATCATTCATTGGCTTCTTTTTTCTCACTTCCGCTTCCCGCCAGAGATTCTTTTCATTGTTGTTTATTTTCGGTTTGCTCCTGTTTTTGAGTTGATCCGGAGCTATTTTTCCCATCTTCTTCTTTCTTTTTCTGATCTGATTCTTTTTGTTTTTGCTTCTCCTCCTCTTTCTGAAGTTGTTCTTTTACGAAAGCGAGATTTTCCTCCGTTTCTTTATCGGTACGAATCGAGAGTGATTTTGTATAACTGCCAATCGCTTCTTTCCAGAGTCGCGTCTTCTCCGTATCTTTTTCTCATTGCCCGAGTTTATAGAGGGTATTTCCGAGATTGTAGAGAGTATCAGCTTCCAATAGAGTACTTCCAGTGTGATCTTTTAGGATATCTGTATACCGTTTTTTTGCATCGAGAAGATTGTCTTTCTGGTATGAAGTGTCGCCAAAAAAACCGGACAAAGAATCCCACACTATGGGGAAATTATAGATTCCGCCAAATGAAAGAAGAACGAGAAGAAATACTACAAGGCGTTTCATCGTTTGATAAAAGTAGAGGGAAGTAAAAGAAAAACAAGAAAAAAGAAAAAACTCGTCATAATAAATAGTTGTACGGTTGCATCACTGAAACTGTCTCTGGAGTTTAAGATTGTATGGCGTGAAATCGTACTGAATGATTTTCCTAAATCCTTTTCAAGGGAAGTCCCTTCGAGATAAGATCACCCCCCTATCTCGGCAAGATTTTTGAGACTCTCTTTATTGCGTCCCGAAAGTACGATTTCCCCCTGAAATTTCTTGTAAACAACATCTCCGAGAGGATCTCGTCCCACGGGAATGGGCGATGCCTTAGTTTTTCAGAGACCGACAGTTATCAAACGCGTGTTTTTATTTTGAAAAATATTTTTAATGGAACTGGCATCGAGAGTATCTTCCCTATCTCCGCCATCGCTCAAAAGGACGATCATATGGGGAATGTTCTCTTTTGTCTCAAATCTCTCTGTAGCAAGCGAAAGTGCGTCATGAAAATCGGTTCCGCCCTCGGAGATACTCTTGGAATCTATGCTGGCGAGAAAAGTGAGAAGAGAAGAATGTTCGGACGTGAGAGGAGATATAAGCCTCGATGTGCCCGCAAAAATCACGAGTCCGTACCGATTTTCGGGATGTGCAATGAGAGAATTCTCTATGATTGATTTTGCCTTGATGAGTCGGGAAATAGCGGAAGCATTTTCCGTAATGTCCTGCACATCCATGCTCGCTGAGACATCGAGGAGCCAGATACAATCGATCCCCTCAACCGGAGTGTTGGAGTTTCTCATCAGTCCCATCGGTTCGAGGAGAGCGATACCGAGGAGTAGAAGAGAGAGGACAAGGCTTGTGAGCCGAACAATAGCGAAATTTTTATTCGTGGTATAATTGGTGGCGTTTTCTCTGGTAAAGAGATATTTTTTGTACCGAAAAAAGACTATTCCTCAAGTTGTAATGAGGAAGAGAGATGCGAGGATTATATGGAGAAGACTAAAAGAGGAGAGATACATACCATGGGTGCGATTGAATACTAGCTCCTGATATTGTATGGATTTTATGAGAGATGCAATATGAATTTATTTTTACTGGCACTTTGCACATAAACCGGGTGCAAGTTTTGTCCATAAAGCTGGACAAGAAGTTTGATCCGAATAAGCACTTAAGATACATGAACCACTGGATCCAATACCTCCACCGCCGATTTTAATGCCACCCCCTATATTTCCATCACCAATAGCACCACCCCCTAAATCGAGTCGTTGTGAGGGGTTTACCGTTCCAATACCAACATTACCTCCCTTGGCAAGTATGAGACGTCCTCCAGAGACACCAGATTCAGTAAATCAGAGATAACCAGCAGGCTGATTACCAGCCACATCAGCTACTTCGATTTGCCAACCACTCTGATTGGGAGTAAAAATATTTATTCTTCCACGATTCGTTCAATGAATGGAAATTCCAGTATCACCACCACTTATCTCTAAATTTGTGTTTGGATTTGTCGTTCCAATCCCTACATTTCCTCCCGAAAATGAAAGATTTGAGAGTCTCGTATTCAAATCCAGTACTCCGTCTATGATTCGATTCCAAGAAGTTGCGGTAAGCCCGGAACCACTCTCTACTTTATCCGCAATGGAAAGATTTCCGACAAGACCATATCCGACCGAAAGTACGATAAGAGTTCCAAAGAATATCAGAGCGGAATAGATGGAATTCTTTACATTATGTATATTCATAAAAGAAAAAGTAAAAAATTAAACTCTCATTAGTATGGCATTTCTTTATTTGTAAATCAAGTTTCATTTTTTAATCGCATCCACTACTCACTCTTCGGTATCCCGTAGTAATTGAACAGGTATTTGGCAATCTTCGAGAATACCGCTGAGGAAGTGGTTTCAGAATACTGTGCACTCCGCGGTCGTTCGATTTTCACGATCATAACGAACTTCGGATTCGAAGCCGGAGCAAATCCTCCGTAGGAGGTGATGGTATGTCCCGCTTCTCCGACTTCGTATTTTCCTTTGGCGGCAATCTGAGACGTTCCCGTCTTCCCGGCGACATCGTACCCGTCCACTCAACCTTTCTTCGCGAACCCTATCTTGGCTCCTTCCGTGAGCATAGCGATAATCTTCTTGGAAGTATCCTCCTTAATAACACGACGAAGGGGTGTCGGTGCGTTTTTCACCACTGTTCCGTCGGCAAGAGTGAGACTATCGACTATATAGGGTTGCATATAGATTCACCCGTTCGCAAGGGCTGAATAGGCGGATGCCATCTGGAGAACAGTCGCGGTGATACCCTGTCAGAACGCCATGGTAAAGAGTTTTACTCGGGCCCATTTCTCGTAGGGATCGATTTTTCCGAAGACCTCTCCATCCAGTGTGATATTGGTTTTCTGTCCGAAGCCAAAATCATTGATATACTTGAAAAAAAGAGATTTTCCTATTTTTTGCACGATATCGATCATACCGACGTTACAACTCCAATCAAGGGCGTGAGCATACGTATGCCGTCCGATACACTCATCGGAGACGTTTTTGATTTTGTACTGATCTATCTCCACATATCCTTTATCCGTATAGGTATCGGATGGTTTTATATCGCCCGTATCGATACCTATAGCCATAGTAACGGCTTTAAATACGGAACCCGGCTCATAGAGAGAGCTTATTGGATCGGCCTCGTATACTCCGGGACCGAACATATTTTTGTATTTGTATTTAGGGATAGCTCTGTTATCGATCTCTCATTCGGTTGCGGTTCGGAGCGATATTTTTTTCTTCCCAACCATTATCGGAGCTCATTTTTCTGAATCTTCCACAAAGAGGGGTACGCCAAGGAGGTCAAAAGAAGGATTTGGATACTTGGAGTAACTTACTCGTTCCAGTTCATAGACATCTCCGAAGTTATTCGGATCGAAATCCGGATAGCTTACCATGGAGATGATAGCTCCGGTTTTGGGATCCATGATAACCACCGAGCCCTTGTTGGCACGAAATTCCTTGATTCCCTCCGAGAGGATTTTCGTCACTTCCTTCTGAACGTTTCTATCAATGGTAAGTTTGATGTCGGTTCCGTTTACCATCTTCCGTTCCCCGAGGTCAAACGACCCGATGGTACGTCCCGAGATGTCTTTTTTCGCAATGCGTGCCCCTTCCTTTCATTTGAGTTCTTCATTGAAATACCCTTCCACCCCGTATTTTCCCTCATTTTCATTGTCCACGAAACCGACAATCTGACCGCCCATATTTTTTTCCGGATAGAATCGGGTCGGGTTTGCTTCCAGGATGAAGAAATGGGAAATACTTTCCGTATCGAGCATGCGTCCTTGAGCGATATTCACCTTCTCGGCTTGTATCCGGGCATCGATCATATCGCGTGTGGAAAGACCCATTTTTCGAAGGATTTTTACGTACCGTACCGTACGTTTGGAGAGCTTGAAGTCGAGTTCCTCTTTGGAAAGGGCAAGAAGATTCATAAGTTTCGCGACCATGGCATCTTTGTTGTTTACCATTGTCGGATCCACATAGAGACTGTTATTGATGATACCAAAAGAGCTTCCCGATCACTCCGTCAGGTATTTGAGGTCATTCGCCTCTTTTTCATTCAGACTTTCTTTTACTATGACGGAATCTATGAATTCTTTGGAGATTTTCCTGTGGATATCCTCGCGAATCTTATTTTTGACACTTTCATCACTGGTGATGAACTCTTCATCTGGAATTTGCCTGAGATAATTGAAGAGATTTTCGGTACACCGATCATCCGATTTTTGAGAACAAACTTCCTCGAATACCACGTCTGTCAAGAAAGCTTCCAGCTTGTCTTTTGACCCCACTTCTTTCGGGTCTATGGCAAGATCCGAGAGGTCGGTACTGGTGGCAAATACTCCGGCGGGCTCGTTGTTGGAATATATCGTCCCGCGAGAAACCGGATTCTTCACCGTCATCATCTGTTGTTTATCCGCAAGTCCCTTGTAGTACGGATACTCCAGAACCGTGTATTTGAAGGCTATAGAGATGATAAGAAGAGCAAAAAGTGCAAATGCGACAAATACCACACGAACCCGTTCGATATTCGAGAGTCGTGCGATAACAACATTGAGGAAGTGATTGATTTTTTTCTGCATTTTCTCAACGAATAATTGGATATAATATGAAAGATAATCCCTAATGTTTTATTCATCTATATACTCCCGTATGAAGCAGATACATGCTTTCAATGCTCGGAAGAGTGGAGAGAATAGTTATATTACAGTTGCTTTGAGGAGCCATTTTTCGGAGTATCTCCAGATGTTTGTACGTGTGTCCGAATCGCATTGCCGATTTATGAAGCGAATCTTCTATATAGAGAATATTCTCATAGTGCGAAAGATTATAATAAAGAATCCGTCTGGTTCAAATGATTATATTTTTTTCTCCATTATATACGGAGCAAAAAGCCTTGTATTTTTTGGTTTCCGTCAATTTATCCGGTATAACAAGAGTCGTCTCTGAATCGAGGGGATACGTTCTCAGATAGGCCTCGATAGAAAAATCATCAGGAAATACAACGACGGTATTTCCTTTGATATGCTCTTGTATTGCTTGAAAAAATGGAACATCACTCGTATGATGATAAAAACCGAGAATAGTGCTTGTATTTTTTCTCTTGCTGGAAATCTGTGGCAGAAGGGCGATGAAATCTTTTTTTTCCAGGTATCGCACGAGCGTTTTTGAAAGGAAAAGCGAGAGAATGTGGTGAGTATGGACGAAATAATAAGAGGAACTATCAAAAATTGATTGTATTTGATAGGGGGCAAGAAGGGGAATGCTCGTTACGATTCGTACTATGGATTTCGGGTTTTCCGGAATCTCCCGACTCTCCGTATTCGTTACGATCGCATAATCGATGGTATTCCGAAAAGGAACCTCCACGAGGCATCCAATTTGGATGCTTTTTGCAAGTTCGTCTCTGGCGAAATAGGTAAGTCCTATATTGTCTATAGATCCACCGAACGGTATGACTTCTATGAGCACTTTGGAATATTTAACAAAGGGGTATAATGTCAGAGACATAGTACGGAAAGTTCCAAAAAATACAAAACAAAGTTTTAAAAACCTCTCATGAATTATTTTTCAGAGAGGTTTATATGCAGAAAGAAACCGGGCGTCATTTAGTATACGCTATTTCTCAGAGATATTTTCAATCGGGCATAGTCTCATTTGACGTCTTCCAGATAGTATCTCGCAGTTTCTTTGTACAGAGTTTTCCTTGTTTGTTCGTACTTTTTCTGGTAGAGAAAATACTGATTCATCGTATATACGAAACTGTCGAGACTCGTTATAATGTCGTATCGACGATAGAGGGGGATAGTTCGATTATCAAACCGATTTAGTGCCTCATCTTTTATGCTTGAGATAAAATATACGGTATTATTATAACGCCTTGCTTCATTGCTATCTCTCAGACTTACCGCATTGAGCTCTATCTCTTGAAGCAGAGCGGTTTCCGGATCGACTCCGACAATCTGCTCTTCGAAAAAATCCGCATAGGCGAAAGGTATGGAAAGGACAGTGGTGATGAGCAAGAGAAGCGAAAAAAAGTATTTCATAGAATGAAAAATAAGGAACGGGCTCTTCTTATAGTACGTAAAATATATAAAAGTCAAAAGAAAGTATTTACAAATCTCTACATATAGTGTAGAATATGTTTCATATCATAAATTATCCCCATACACTATGCACATATCCATCATCGACGACGAGAAAATTCTCGCAAATAAGATTCTCAAAAAAATACAAAACAGCGGTTACGCCGTGAGTGCTTTCCATGGATATCAGGACTTTATGCGTCACGGGGACGCGAGTTCCGAGCTCTATATCATAGATATCTCGCTTTGAGACGGTACGGGTTTTGACATCATCCGTTGGCTTAGGAAAGATAAACATTCCCGCGTTCCGATTATTATCATATCAGGATATGGCGATAGTCAGAATATTATATACTGACTCGATCTCGGTGCCGACGATTATCTTACGAAGCCATTTATCCCCGATGAACTTATCGCACGAATCAAGGCAATTCTCCGACGTCCTCGAGGACTCATGAATGAACCGGTCGTACGGTACAAAAATATCACTTTCAACACCACTACGAAGGAAACGAAGGTCGGAAGTAAACCGGTATATCTTACGAAAAATGAAAGTCTCGTCGTTGAAACATTTCTCTCCAATCAAAAGAAGACAGTAACGCGGGAAAGACTCATATCGAATGTTTGGGGCGGACACCATCTTTCTGACGTTTCTGATAATACCATCAACGTCACCCTCTCCAATATTCGCAAAAAACTCGCAGGAAATTTCATGCCGAAGACCGTATATAATCAAGGATATATTCTCGAATAATGCCTTTTCGTTTTTCTTAAAAAGAGTATCCATTTGATTCAAATGGATACTCTTTTTTACTTTTCTGAAAATACATAGCCTTCTCCGCGGATATTTTGGATCCATGTATCAATCCCAAAAGGAAGAAGTGCTTGTTTGAGTCGGAGAATGTTTACCCGGAGATTTCGCTCTGTACTGAAACAGATATCTCACCATATTTTCTCGCAGAGAAAAGATTCTCGGAGAAGTTTTTCCGGATGAGAGAAAAAAAGAGAGAGGATATATTTATTGTTTTTCGTAAGAGGAATAATGGTTCCATTTATAAAAAATTCATTTTTGTCGAGATCATACTTGAGATTTTTATAAGAATGAATGGTTCCGGATGACGGGATACTGGAAAGATAGTAGTTTTTGAACCAATTGAACACGCGAATCTCGAGCTCCAGAAGTCGAATCGGTTTAATGATATAATCACTTGCTCCGTACTCAAAAGCAAGCCGGAGTCGATCGATATCGCTGAATCCGCTTATTACAACGATGGGGATATGTATCTGTTTCTCTCGAATGGCACGGATAATTTTGTATCCGCAAAGCTCCAAAGTATCTTCAGAAAGTTTGAGATCCACGAGAACCATATCATAGGATGCTATGATGGGGAGTTCCTCGAGAAATTCCAAAAACGAATGTCGGATTTTCACTCTGTTCACTATAATTTTGGCTTCAAATACCCGAGCTATCCTTTTTGCCAAAAAGACGTTGTCTTCGATGATGAGAATATTCATATATTTGTATTTTTACGACCAACTAATTTAGTGGAATCTTGATGCTAAATTTTGCCCCTCAAAGTTTCCCTCCGGTGCTTGCGACGATAGTTCCTTCATGCATATCGATAATCTTTTTGCAGAGATAGAGACCCATACCGAGACCGAGTAATTCCCCGCTTCCCGTAGTATACCGATCGAACAGACTTTCCACATTCATTCACTGAAACCCTCTCCCGTTGTCTTCGATGGTGACAGAAAGTACTCATTTTTTCTTATAAGCCTCTATCACTATAACCGAATCTTTTTTATCGAGAAATTTGACGGCATTTTGCAGGAGATTCGTTATGACCTGTTGAAACTGTATCTTGTCAATCTTCACGAACCCCATATCCTCCTCGATCAGATTGATGAAACGCACCTGTTCATACATGCGGGAATATACTTCGTACTCTGTCTGAAGCAGTTGCGAAAGCTGTATCCGTTCCTTGAAAAGAGTCACTGAGCGAGTATCGAAATACTGAACAGAAAAAAGTTTCGTCGTAAGTTCGCCGGTTTTTATGAGCTCCTTGTTCAAGAGACAGAGCTCCTGTTTCAGTGTTTCTATCGGAAAAGACGGATCTTCCAAGTCATAGATGATACTGTCCGCTTGAAATATGGCGTTTGCAATGGGTGCTTTTATTTCGTGCGATATAACACTGATGAATTCTTTTTGTCGATTCAGCAAGTCATTATATTCTATGGTTTTTTCATCTACCTTTTTATCCAGGTTTTCAGAGAAATCTCGAATTTCATTATACATATCGATGTACTTTAGCTGTCTTCCCACCGAAAAGGAAAGTCCTATGAGTGCATTAATCTCTTCGGTATCATAAAAATCTCCAAAAGATTTCTGTCAGAGTATGATAACCCCATAGCAATTAGGGACTCCATTCCACATGCCGCTTATGGGAAGAGCGATGAACTGATCTTTATTGAATTCTACACTCATCTTCTGCCGATTGAATTTTTTTCAATTCTCTTCGATAAATACCATATCGTTTATGAAAGCTCTTTCTTTTGGATAGGTATTGAAAAAGTTTTCGAGTTCCGAAGGGGTGTTGTCAAATTTACGGATTTCAAAGAGATTCGTTTTAAATATTTCCTTTACTCTTCGGGATAAGAATTGAGAGAGTTCATTCTCTCTCGTTATCCCGGACATATCTTCGCTGAGTGCATTTATCCTCACTTTCAGCTCTGCCGCCCTGGAAGTAACACTCAAAAATATTCGGGAGAAAAATCTCTCCAATATAAGAAATACCGCAATGGATACAAATACTTCGATAAATGAATAGACATCTTTATCCACCCAATATCAGAGAGAGAGTCCGGTTCATTGTCCAAAGATAAATCGAGCAATATTCAGCAGAAGTACGGTGAGTAAAAAAACTCAGCCATATATAATGATCTTTCCGATTCAAAATCCGATTCATGAGAAGTAGTACCGCTTCGTTATATAGACAATGGAAGCGACAAATAGTGCAAATAGAATCGAAATTTCTTTTTCAAAAATCCATATGCCAAACATCGGCAAGATGAACTGCAGAAATATAAGAGTAAACATGAGCACCCCGACCGATATCGCAATCATCTTCAGTCTCACTTTATTGAGAGAGTTCTGTTCCCTGATCCGTATCGTCGAGGCTATTATGAGCAGGGGAATGAATCCGAGAGTAAGTACGCTGTGCAGGAGAATGAACGGACCATATATTTCTCGAAAAGTATTCGCTCCCGCGTCAAATACGAGAGAATTTACTATTCATCCCGTGAATATATAAAATATCAACAATGCGGTAAAAATACAGAGAATAAAGAGAGAGCTCTTCCTTGCCGAGACACTGTTTCATTTATGAAAATTCCAGATATAGAGTATGAGACTGTATTCTCCTATTATCGAGAGGGCGAATGCAATTCGAGACAACAGGAGGAGGACATCCTCTCATAGGATGTTTGCAAAGAACAGATAATAAATAAGGAGCCATATCGATGCCGCTATGGTAAATAACAAGAAAAAAAATCCGGAAATATTTTTTTGTATACCAAAAATCCTTCATCACCCGATGATGGAAAGTATTGCCGATAATGAGTAGATAAATGCATATACAGCCATGTCCGATTTTATTAGAGACTAAAAAATATCTCATACATTGGCATGAGTATAATAATTTTTCAGGCAAAAGCCAGATTATCGATTTTTTCTGTAGGCTCTGAGGAATTCCTTCACCCCCATGGAGAAGTTTTCGCGAAAATCTTTTATGGGAGTTCCGTATACCACTATATCACTCTCATAACCCTTCCCGATATGCGTAATATGATTTCGGTACTCGTCTATATCGGCCATTCAGATGGGCCGGCACCCCATTGTTTTATGTATTCAGTAGATATTATTATTCCGATCGAGCTCGGTAATTCCGGGAGTTCCGAGATACGAATCCGGAACGGTTTCAAAAAATACATTGAACATCTTGAAGATAGTAAAGAAATTTGCGTATTTTTCCAGGAGTCCCATAGAGGAAAAACTCATGAAGCTCCCGGTATGAGCTCATCTTCCCAGTATGTGATCGACACGATCGCACACAGATCGGAACCCGACGTTTGAATAATGATAAGCGAGCTCTTGATCGAAAATAGTTTTCAGAGAATCCACGTATCCGTCCATATATCCGACGAGCTCTCCTATTTCATTCCGACAAACCACCAAAAACGAAACGCTCTCCTTCAGTCTTTTCCGTATTTTTTCGATATTATCCGGTCCATAGATGAATTCGGTATTTCCTCCGCAATCCGGACAGTATATGTTTGTTATATTTTCATCCATAATGATTTTTGCAACAGTATTGGAAAATTGCTCCTTCGGGAGATATCCGAAAACATCTTCTTTGGAGAGTATTTTTTCGCAAAGAGAACACCTGGATAGCTCTCCAAGTCAGGATTCCGAAGCCCACATATCCTGAGTCACGTTATTTATAGTAACGAGATCCCCGTGCGAAAGATATTTTGTATCCACTCTTTCCACAGAAAGATTACATCTGTCCGTTCCCATAATAAAAGCTTTGTTAAAAAGTAAACATGGTTTTTTATACGCCGAGAGAGTTACATTTCTGTTACATTTTTCAGAAAAAAATCTTTTAAATTTTAATAAATTTTTAATGTTTGCTTGTATTATGTATGAGATCGTCCTTGCTGATTTCATGGATTCCCCCGGAGGATTCGACGAAGAGTTCATTAAGATTCGTAACAAAAATAAATTTATCTTTTATATAGGAGCTTGATACTATGAAACAAGAAAACAAAAAATCAGTATTGGTAATACTCCTTGCTGACAGTAAAAAAATGCTCGAAGATATCTTGTCTTTCAGGATTCCTGGTTCGGAGAGATATGTTATCGAAGCCACATATTCAGGAAAAGATGCAATCAATATCATTCAGGCACATCCTCTCGATGTAATCCTCTTGGACGATGCGATTATCGAAACAGAGGGGGAACAAATTCTCTCAGAGATATTGAAATTCAAATCCTGCCCCGTCATTCTTATGACCCCCTATACGTCCTCGAGTTTTATTCCTCGGTTTATGGAAATGGGCGGTTATGGATGCATCAAAAAAAATTTTGAAATCGATCGTATGCACAATATGCTTGATCGGGCAACTTTAGAGGAGTCCCGTTAATCGTTTTATTATCCGACAAAATACCAATACACAGGAGACCAATATGCCTACGCCACCAAGGATTCATCTCGTACTCGCACAAAACGTCGCAGAAAAGCTTCCGTTTCAAAAACTCTGCATACGAGAAGATTGCCCGGATAAGGATGTAAAAGCATGTCCGCATTCGCTCGTCATCAATGGAAAACCCGTATGGAAATATGCCGATTTTTTCCGCATCTACCACTCCAGAAGACAGGGACTTCTCAATCCGTGGCTCTCCCGTGCTGTCATAGGCGATCAAAAAATGGGACTGCCCGAATATCTCATATTCTTTGCGGAAAAATGCGAGTTTCATAAAAACGCTTCCGCGTTTATGAAAACTATTTGCTTTAATCCGGTGTATTCGTCTCATGTCGAAAACTCATGAATATCTCATTGGGATTCGACGTATTCAATAAACCCCCAATCACGAAAGTGACTGGGGGTTTGTCAAAATAGTGCCCAGAGAGAGTTTGATTTCTCTCATCTCAAACGTGCACAAAGCAAACAAAAACCCACATTTTCATGTGAGTTGTTTGTTTTCTTTGGTGCCCGGAGAGGGAATCGTCCCTTCGGGCCCTCTTTGTGATAAAAAGCCAAATCGTTGGCTTTTTCCCTGACTCATTCTTCGTCAGTATTACTACAGTTTCGATTCCCTTTCGTACTTTTTCGTTAAAAAATATCCCCCGTTTTCATGAAGGATATGTTTTTATCAAAATGGTGCCCGGAGAGGGAATCGAACCCTCACGACATTGCTGCCAAGAGATTTTGAGTCTCTCGTGTCTACCATTTCACCATCCGGGCGGGATAGTGGTGGTATCGTATGGAAAATGAGGGAAAAGTCAAAAAAAATGAAAAAGGTACCTTTATTTCTCTCCTCGCACTTTCCCTCCGAGCAACATCCACACATCCTTTTTCAACACACTCATATCTCCCGTCGTTGCCTCTATCTTGAGCGTCATCGTGTATCCTTTTTCTGTGAGACCGTCTATGCTCGATGTTATCACCATATCCTCCCCTCCGAGTTTCTTGACCTCTTTTTCGGTGGTTTCGAGAATCTTCTGGAGTTTTTTTGCATCATGAACCGGAATCTCGCAGGTGAAATCCGCCCGTTTCATAGGTGCCATACTCAGATTCTCCACCGTTTCGGAGACGATGAGTTTATTCGGCATGAAAATCACCGTTCCTTTGCGGTCGACGAGACGAGTATAGGAGAGGGATATCTCCTCGACCGTTCCCTCGAAGGTTTTTACCTTAATGGTATCTCCGATTTTAAAATTCTTGCTGAATATGAGCGAAAGGCTTCCGAAGAGGTTGGAGATGAATTCCTTACTCGCGAGTGCGAAGAGTACTCCTCCGATCCCCGCCCCGGTTATGAGTGCTCCGAGATTGACCCCGATAGCTCCAAGTATGAAGAATACCGCCATTATCCAGACCGCGATGGATATGGCCCAATGAATGAGTGGAAATACTTTTTTTGCAAGGGTATTCGATCGGATGACCGAAGCAAAACTCCTTGTGAGAATCAGATTCAGGGAAATGCTCGCCACATACGCTGTCACGAGTATCGAAAGAACGGAAAGGATTTTCTGAACCAGAGGCATATATCAAACGATATAATCTCTATAGATGGCACTGTTCGTGAAAAAAGGGAGGAGAGAAGCGGTGTAGATACTTCCGATTATCACGAGAAACAGGATTCCAATTATTATTTTTGTACGCATACTATGAATATATTATGAATAGATAATGTAGAGAATTTATGGAAAAATAATTTTCAGAACATTGTTTATTTTTCGGAGAAAATACGATGATTTCCCGTCTCATTTTCGTGAAAAATGACTTTTTTGCAACTCGGATTTGATTTTTTGAAAATTTATATATACTCTCTCTGCTTTTAGAGTTTTCGGGTTGGTAGCTCAGTTGGTTAGAGCAGGGCCCTCTTAAGGCCAAGGTCGAGGGTCCGAGTCCCTCCCAGCCCACCATGTTAAATTTGTAAACGTAAAAATCCCTTTGTTGAGCTAAGAATTGCGACAGGGGATTTTTTTTAATGTGCTGTATTATCAAATTTTTTATGAGCAAACATTTTTATTAAATGAGATAAAAATTGATTTTTAGCTACTATCTGGTATAGTAACTCTGTTTTTCTTTGTTTTTTCAGTTTTTTTCTTTGGAAGAAATGTATAAATATCGAGCCTATTTTTTTAAATACTTAGCATGCCATATAAATCTCTAGAAAACTGAAAAATTCAGTACATTTGAAACAATATTAATAAGCCAAAAATTATTAATTACAAAGAGGTAGATCTTAATCTACTTCAAAATAGAGTTGATCGAATCAGAACCGAAGAAACATTTTTTCATATTGCAAATATTGATAATGCAATTTTCGATGCAGCTATCAATTATTTTAGGTCATTCGATGCACGATGGACAAACCTTCCATTAACTACACTAATGATTTCTTCTCCTGGGGAAGTATATGCTGGTCAAAAACTTAATTACACGACCGATACACTTCCAATGGAAATTCCAGACTGGTTTTGAAGCGGAAAAAGAATTTTCTTATCAGAGAGTTCTCAATTTTATTTAGAGCTCCAATTACTTATTCCTAAGCTAAGCCAGGTATATAGTATATATAATAGCTTTCGAAAAGAGCAAGCTGATGCAACCCATCTCTCAGAATTTCAGCATATTGAGTATGAAGGAAAAGTTGATGCAGAAGAGTGTATCTGAGTATTTACTGGGCTTTTCGATGCTATCGTTAAACATGTTTTTACTAATAATGAATCGGATATTCGATATTTTCTTTCTGAAACTCAGTTTGAAGAAAAAAAGAGAATTGCACTGCAGAAACCGATACGTATTTCATTTTTTGATGCACTCTCGAAGCTTTACGAAGTAACTTGAGATGAGAAATATAAAGAATTCAGTCTAAAAAACTTTGGAACTTGGGAGGAAGTAAGGCTAACAGAAATGCTCTGAGGAAACGTTATTGTAGAGGAATTTCCAATGCTTCAGATCCCATTTTATCATGCTATTGCAGAAAAAGAGGTCGCTGGAGTTCCAGTCGCAAAAAATGCAGATTTCATCCTCTATGGATATAGGGAAACTATCTGAAGTGGTGAGCGAATAAAAAACAAGGATGTGCTTCTCAAGAAAGCGGAAATTTTTAATCTTCCAGAAAACGACTATCTTCCATATCTTCAATCTCGGAATTACTCAGACTATACTACAACAAGTGGTTTTGGACTTGGATGGCAGAGGCTCGTTCAATGGCTCACTGATCAGCCATATATCTATGAAGCAACAGTATTTCCAAGAACGCATATAATTCCTAATCCGTAAAATATGGCTCAAGGTACACATATTATCGCTGATTGTTATGAATGTAATTTTTCAGAGATCCAAAGATTAAAAATGGATGGAACAAAGAAATATATTTCGGAAATAATTAAAAATCATGAGCTTACCGAACTCTGAGCTTATTATCATTCTTTTTGAGAAGATGCCTTTACTGGTGTTGTTGCACTCGCGGAATCACATATATCCATTCATACATGGCCAGAACTTCAATTTGTTACCCTTGATATCTACGTATGTAATGTTTCGAAAAATAATAAAGAGTCTGCTTTTATGATTTTCGAGAAATTTAAAGAGTTAGTACAGTCGAAAGATATAAAAACCCAAATTATTGAACGCTAATTTAATATTAAATTATTTTCTATATGTCATCTATAACAAATATTACGGAAGAATCATTAAGAAGTATGTCTTATGTTGACTTTATGGCACATATCAATGAAACCAATCGGTGTCCTGGTGGTAAAGATTCTGTGAGACAACTTATGCAAAATACCTTTCTTAATTCGGAATCAAAAGTATTG
Source organism: Candidatus Altimarinota bacterium (assembly GCA_028713325.1). Lineage (GTDB taxonomy): Bacteria > Patescibacteriota > Gracilibacteria > BD1-5 > UBA2023 > UBA1545. The sequence continues at coordinate 472,099 of JAQTON010000001.1, forward strand.
GATGTTGGGTGTAATACTTGATATGTGAGTTTTGAGATAGGAAGGACAATTAAATGTGATGTTACAGGACTAGATATCAATGAAAATATGGTCGCGCAATCAAAAAATAATAATACCGATCCTATTGCTTCTAAGTATGTGGATTTTGTCGTCTGAGATGGTCAAAGTTTGCCATTTCCAGATAATTCCTTTGATCTCGTTACAAGCTGAGGATCTACTATATTTATTCCTAATTTACAGAAATGACTCACGGAATACAAGAGGGTATGTAAGGATTGGGGCTTCATTGGAGATATTAACTTTTTTTATGGAAAAGAAGTTCCAACCAAAACTATAGCAAAAATAAATGAACTCCTCGGAATCGATATTCAGCCATGGAACATTGATTTCTTTCTTAATCTTTATGAATCTGTTGGGCTTGAGAAATATCATATTTATACTGGAGAGACACATAAACCAACGAAAGAGGAGTTAAAAATGTACTGCAAAGAAATGATCCAGAACTCTCAATATGGGGAACTTTCTCGCGAATTACAAGATGCTGCTTTTGATAAATTTTATGAGTATATGGAATTGTTTTACGAAAACAATAGGTATCTTTCCTATGGGGTATTTATTTACAGAAAACGTCCAGAAGAATACAAGGAACAAATATCTTTATTTTGATATTAAAATATCTATGAAAATATATCTTTTTGATGTTGATTGAGTCCTTGTGTGTTCAGATGTATTTACTGTTTGAATTCAAGAGAAATTTTGAATTCAGAAATCATTTCTTGATAATTTTTTTAAGACAGCTTTCTCTGATTGTCTTATCGGAAAGAAGGATCTTAAAAAGGTAATTTTTTCTTATATAGAATGAAGCGAATGGAATTATTGAGTTGAAGAACTAATTAATTTCTGGTTTTCTTATGAAAATAAGCCTAATTTGAAGCTATTAAATATAATTCAGGATATCCGATCAAGAGGAAATATCTGTTGCATTCTTACAAATCAAGAAAAATATCGATCAGAATATATAAAAAAGACTATGTGATTTGAGAAATTATTTGATAAGATATATACCTCCTGTGAGATTGGTCACAAGAAACCTGAAAATGATTTTTTTAAAAATATTTATGAAGATATAATAAAGACCTTTTGATTCATAGAAAAAAAAGAAATCATATTTTATGATGATGATATTAAAAATATAGAATCTGGAAATAATTTTTGATTAACAAGTTTTTTATATTCAAATTTATTATCAATAAAATCATAACTTATGAATAATATTTCAGATCTAATTCTCTTAGAGGATAAAAGTATAGAATTTCATAAGGAATGAATAAAAGATGACAAACAAGATGTGGAAATTACATGATTACAAACTTGTACTGATATTTCTAAAGTTTTGGGAAAACCATTAGTTTCACATGATATATTTCTTTTGGAGAAAAAGGAACGTAAACATGTTATTTCAATTCTAAGAGAAGTTTACTGAATTGATTTTATAGATCATATAGAACCAGTACCTTTTTCGGTTTCTTTGACATCTAAAAAATGCATTCTAGTGGATTTGGAAGGGAAAAGATATTTCCTTAAGGATAAGCCAGTTTATTCTCATTCCAACAAGGAAATAAGTGCCTATGTTCAACAAACATTAGCACAGAGTATTGATTCTATTCCGGGGATTATTCCAAGGATAGATGGTGCTTTATTTACGGAATATAAGGATAGTTTTATGTTTCTTACTCCATTTATTGAATGAAATATTTATGATGGGGATATTGAAAAGTCTATCCAGTCAGCAAAAACCCTTGCTCAAATACATGGAGTTTCTGATAATATGGAACTTTTTTTATCTACAAATAATCACTTTAGTTGGCAAGATACCATTACGTTTTTCCTTGAATTACTCAGGGAACAAGTGGGAATTTGTGATGATTTTCAGAAATTAGAAGAAAAAATATTAGAACTTCTGGAATTGTACATGCCCAATAATAATACATCGGGTACTACATGATATTTACATCGTGATTATGCCCCGTTCAATCTTGTTTTCTGACAAAATCATGAGGTTCTCGCGGTAAATGATTTTGATAATTCAACCTATTGATTTTTAGTCACCGATCTGGCTGAACTTATAGTGACACACTGTATTATTAATTATATTGGTCCTTCCTCTTCATTTCGTGCGATTGAGCCAGAATATTTTGATATCACAAGGGCTGAGAAGATTATCCAAACATACATTGAGCACTATCCTCAAAATAAAGATTTAATAAATAGTTTGCCACAACATATCATTATGGTATTGCTGGAAATTCTTTGTGTTGGTCTATTGCGATGAGATTTTGATATTAGATCCATTCTTTGACCACTTGGTAAACTTCCTTATGTAATCAGCTCTTCTATGAAAAATTCTTTTCCTCATTCCAGTAAATTATCTTGTTTTAATGAAACGTTTGACGAATTTTCTCAAAAATGGACGAGTACCTTGCAAGAATGCCTCCCAGCACATTCTGTAGCTATAGATAAATTCATCTCTGATAATAATCAGTGATTGTATCATTCATTTCAAGTGCTTTCTAAGGCTCATAAACTTGCATCTAAAATAGAAAATACAGGGATAACAATTGATTTTGAGATATTGGAATTACTCGCAGTTTTTCATGATATAGGAAAGTTTTTTCAAGAGCTTCATTCTCTAGAAAATCTATCTATTGCAGAGTCGGTTTTTAATCAGTATGCCTCCGGAAAGTTGATTATATCAACGACTACCAAGATTGTACTTGATGGTATTCGTGGATCAGATTTTTATAATAAAAGATTAGATCCCTCTTGAAATTTTCCCAGTACAATAGAGTGAGATATTATACGTGCAGCTGATAAGATGCAAGATAATTTGACACAGAAGGTTGATAGGTATTGGTATGAGTACGGGGTGCCACGTGGAGCTACCTTTTATGATAAAGAAATAACACTGTCTGATCGTGAGAAATTTTCTTTTGACAACTTTTCTTGAGATCAACTTAATGTCATCCTCTCTATAATTGGATTGCGTGATCAGGACTTTTCTCATCCTGTTCTCCAGAGTGAATACATAGCATGGAGTACTCCTATGAAAAATGAAGCAATTAAAAGGATAGTGGAGCTTGCGAAAGAGCTTTGATATAATCAAACTGATGTACATGATATTCAATGAATTATTGAGTGGTATCGAAGAACTTTTAATTGTTAACTTTCCATACTATGTGTATAGATTATGGTAATAATACTACGGACCAATTCACAACACTCTGAATCATATCGCCATCTTTCTGACCGGGTGAGTATTTTCCATTGCGAATAAAAAGAGCAGTCCAAAATGCTTTGGAGTCCGGATTTAAAGTAAAATTTGCAAAATATGCCATGAATAGTGATGATTATATTTCAGATACACCAGAAAATCGAGCTAAGGATTTAATGGAGATGTTTCAAGATTCGGAAGTAGACATTGTAATGAGTATGATCGGGGGAAATCATTCAAATCAAATCTTGAAATATATCGATTGGGAGGTTATTAAGAGAAATCCTAAACCATTTGTTGGATTCTCGGATATTTCTGTACTTCATTTTGCTTTATATACACAGACAAAAAACCCTATATACTATGGTCCAGCATTTATAACACAATTTTGAGAATATCCAGAACCACTCAAATATACAATTGACTCATTTAAGTCTGTTATCTTAAATAAAGAATGAGAAATTCACATCTCTCCATCATCCGAATGGATGGAGGAATTTCTTGATTGGTGAAATGAATCCAATATTTTGCGACCAAAAAAATTAATAAAAAATCTTGGATGGAAATGGTTAAAAAAAGGAAGAACAGAAGGAAAGATTCTATGATGATGTGTTCCTAGTATTAATCATTGTATCGGGACAAAATATTGGCCCGATGTAAGTGAAAAAGTATTTTTTATTGATATACCAGAATGACACGGAGAATTTGTTTGACTTAGTATCGAAGATTTAGATAGTTACTTGGCAGATATTGATAATATTGGAGTTTTTGCTTCCATTAAAGGTCTTATTATCTGAAGACCATATGCCTATTCTACCGAAGACAAAAAGAAACTAGAAGAATTAATTTTGTATTACACTCGGTCACAAGATTATCCAATTCTTTTAGATTTCGACATAGGACATACTGATCCTATAGCGACAATTAAATTATGAAGTACCTGTATTTTGGATTCAACGAAAGATTTTGTGACTTTAATAAATACATAACGCAGGTAAATTAAAAGTATATTTACAAATTCAATATTCCGAATATATTATATCCACACAACATTACTTCATTATTTTTCAGTCCGTGAAATCACTCGTTTCTAAGGCCTCAAAAAATTTGATAATACAGCACTATCCACCATTTTAAATTTGTAAAGAGTTTCTTAAAGCAAAATCCTTCTGTTGAGCCATAAAATGGTAATGGAGGGATTTTTTATATGTATCTCAATCAAATTTTTTGCAGACTTCAACTTTCTATAAAACCAAAAGAAAACTTCAATTTATTTCATAAAGATTTATTTTTCTATATAATCCTCATTATTATATCTTTAACCATTACTATTCATGGAAGATTGAAAATATTTTATCACTACGAAAGTTCGGGGAGTTATTATAAATGACGGGAAGATATTTCTCTGCAAAGCAATATCGAGAAATGGACGGTGAGGATTTTATTGTCTCCCTGGAGGTACACTTGAACGGGGTGAATCCCGTAAAGAATGTATGAGACGAGAGATTATCGAGGAACTCGGAGTAGAGCCTGTGATCGGGAATCTTATTTATACACAAGAATTCGTTCGATCTGAAGAATTTATTCAGTCTAATGGTACAACGACTTTTGATTTCTGGTATGAGATTAAAAACAGTGAAGACTTTCTGAATATAGATATCTCAAAATGTTCCCATGGATTCGAACATGACCATGTTGGATTTTATGATAAAAATTCCACACTTGATGGAGTAGTAAAGCCTGATCATATATGGACTCTTCTACAAGAGTGGAATGAAACCAAAGGAAAGTTTATACAATAAAACTATTATCATATTATGTCCCCAATAATCCAAGTTTCTCATCTCTCTAAAACTTTTCGTATCGAAGTGAAAAAACCGGGATTTAAAAATCGCCTTCGTTCGCTCTTTTATCCAAAGTATACCGAATACGAAGCGGTTAAGGATATCACCTTCTCGGTCGAACGCGGAGAAAAGATAGCTTTTCTTGGACCAAATGGAGCTGGAAAATCCACGACCATCAAGATGCTCGTCGGGATACTTACTCCGACCTCCGGAGATATATCAGTTGTTGGATTGAATCCCACGAAAGATCGCAAGAAGCTTGTGTACAAGATCGGGGCAGTTTTCGGGCAAGTTTCCCGACTCTGGTACCATCTCTCATCTCTGGATACATTCAAACTTTTTGGGAAAATGTATGGAATCCCTAACAGTGAACTTCGCAAGAAACTTGATTATCTCATGAGTGAGTTCGAGATCGAGGACTTCGTCCGAAATCCTGTCCGCAAACTCTCACTCGGTCAGCGTATGCGATCGGAAGTTGTCGCAAGTTTGATTCATTCCCCGGAGATTATCTTCCTCGATGAACCGACTATCGGACTCGATATGATTGCAAAGCAGAAACTCCGAGAGGTTATCAATAAGGTGAATGAAACCGAAGAGACAACGATATTCCTTACCTCTCACGATATCGGCGATATCGAACATATCTGCGATCGAGTCGTTATCATTAATCATGGACGAATCGTCTATGACGGAGATATCCGCAAGCTTCGCTCCGACCATATCAAAACCAAGATTATCCGCGTCCGATTCGAGGACGATGCGACAAGATTTGAGCCACTCTCGTTTATGATTATCAAGAAGCAAGACTCTGACGGAATTGAACTTGAGATCCCCAATACCCGCGAGAATCTTGCTGCCACCTTCGAACTCCTGAATACCCAGTATAAAGTCGAGGACATCAGTGTCGAGGATCCAGATTTGGAAGAGATTATCAGGACGTTTTATTAAAAGAGTAAAAAGAAAAGTATATTTTTCATCAAAAAAATTATGCGCATCTATATAGTTGGTCCTGGATGATCCGGAAAATCTACACTCGCTCAGAAGCTTAGTTCTCACTATCAGATACCCGTTATACACCTCGATGAACTTCAGTGGAAAGATGGATGGTTAGAAAATGAAGATTATTGCACTCGTCAAGCTGAGGTAGTGAGGATGAATGATTGGATTATAGAAGGTAGTAGTGTGTCGATACTCAAGATTATGAAGGAACGTGTAGACAGGGTAGTGATACTGAATTTTTCTCCTCTTGGTAATATAACTCGTATACTGCAAAGGTTTATTAAACAAATATTCTTTGGGGAGAAACGGATCGGTTGGTCGGCAAAAGACATGAACGGACTTCGTTTGGAGTTTCTCGTCAATACTATGAGATGGCGAACGCGCCAGCTTCCAAGGATACGAACGAATATAGAATATCTCGCTCTGGATGATCGGGTACTGGAGTTCAACAAATCCCCAAAAAAAGTCTTTGAAATGGTGTGCAGAGAAATTGATAATCATCACTAATTCTTACTATGCAAAAATACCTTTCCATCTTCGCTATCGCTTACAAGAATCATCATGTCTATCTTGCAAATATTCTTGGTATGAATATGATTTTTGTTCTCCGAGTTCTGGTGATTATTACCCTTTATAGGGCAGTTTTTGAGCTCTCTGGAGGAAGTGGAAGTATCGGTGGATATTCGATCGAGCAACTCTCCTGGGCACTCATCGTAACTCAGGTACTCGTAACCTCGAAACCAAAAACAACCTCAGAGATTTCTATGGAGATTAAAACAGGAAAAATAGTTACCTATTTCCTGAATCCTATTTCCTATATCTGGTTTAAATTTTTTGAAGGATTTTCCCAGTTTCTCGGAAATATCATCCCTGGACTCATTATTGGTTTTATTATCGGAGTATTAACCCTCGGTGTGCCGCATACATCCATAGCTGGTGTATTTGGAAGTCTTGTATTGATACTTTGAGGAATGCTCGTGAGCTTCTTTGGATACATGGTTGTCGGACTTTGTGCATTTTTCATGGAAGATATCGAAGTGCTTCGCTGGATTTATTCGAAGTTTGATATGATTTTCGGAGGAAATATCCTCCCAATTCCATTTCTTCCACCGCTTCTCCAGACTTTTGCATTCTTTTCGCCGTTTGCAGCCGCTGGTTATACTGCCGGTCTCGTGTTTGTTGGATTTGATGCACAGAAGTTCTCTATGTTTCTATTGATTCAGATAGTATGGATTGTTATTTATATTCTCGTCTGTCTCTGGTTGTATGAATTTGCAAGGAGGCGATTAGTGGTGAATGGAGGATAGGATAAAAATGATCTTAAAAAAATAAATTTCTTTCTATGAAAACCATTAAAATTCTCCTTTCTTTCTATAAATACAATCTCCTTTCCGCGATGGAGTACCGTATGAGTTTTCTCATGCTTACAGTATTCATGATGATTAATAACACCTTCTTTTTTGCTATTTGGTACTTCCTCTTTCAGAAGTTTCCCATTATTCGCGGGGTCACTTTTGAACAGTTTATCCCTCTTCTTTCCGTGTTCGTCCTCATATTCGCATTTATGCATATATTTCTCAATGGATATAGTAAGATATCGACACTTATAAGCGAAGGACAACTCGATGGACATCTTCTCCTTCCGGGGAATCTTCTTTTCCGCATCCTTGCGAGTTCTCTTGAGACCTCGGCAATAGGAGACTTTATATATGCCTTTATTATTCTTTTGCTCGTACCAGATGTCACATTCTTTTTTATCGTAAAACTCGTACTTTTTGCGATTATTGGAACTTTCACATTCGCGGGTTTCATGATCATAATCCATTCCTTGTCATTTCATATCGGAAATATCGGAGAATTTTCTCGAGCTACTTTTGAAGGAGTTCTTGGGCCTTCGCATTATCCGCCACAGATTTTCGAAGGAACTTTTCTTAAATTCCTTTTTATGACTATCCTTCCTGTTTATTTCGTTGGATTTCTCCCATATGAACTTCTTCTTCATTTTAGCTGGATAGGATTTCTTGTACTTATAACTGCCAGTACTGGATTCTTCTCGCTTGGTGTATTTACTTTCTATCATGGACTTAAGAAGTATGAGAGTGGAAATATAATGGGGATGAACGGGTAAGAAATGAGTTAAAGTTTACAAATTCAACTTTCTCTATATACTCATCCACACAACATTACTTCATAATTTTTCTGACTATGGAAACGATAATTCTAAAATCTGCAAAAAATTTGATTGAGAATGGTAATCCACCAAAGAAAATCAAAAAGACTCCGTAAAATGGAGTCTTTTGTTTTATGTGCAGATCTTTGGATGGATTCGGAGAATATTTTTCTCGGTTTATTTATATTACTACTGCGATGGTACTTTACTATTTTCTGAACAATGCAAACAAACAATAGGGATGACGACATACTTCACGGAGTGAGTCTGTCCATGATTTTGGATTTTCTTATCGAAGAATACGGTTTTGAGGAACTGAGTATCCTTATCAGGATTAATTGTTTTAAAAGTCACCCGAGCAAGGAATCGAGTTTAAAATTCCTGAGGAAAACGGAATGGGCTCGTCTTCAGGTTCAGTGACTCTACGTGAGAACCGTGTTGGAGAAGAAATAACAACTACAAACCATTGTATAAAAATCCGTATTTTCATACGGATTTTTATGTAGAACCTCCGATCGATGATGATTTCAAAAATAGAGTTGACTTTTTCTAAAAATACGCATATTAATAAAGTATATGTACCCATTATCATAATCCGTTTCTATGAAAAATTCCACTCCTCTTCCTATCGCCAGTCCTTCGTCCCTGGAGCGTATCAGTATGCTCATAGAACGCGACCGTTCCATTGCCAGAAAACTCGAAAACACCAGTGCTCGAAATCAAAAAGAAACGATTAAAAAAATAAGCGAACTTCTCAATCATGATCGAAAAGAAGTGATTGAGGGCGTGTGTTTTCATTATGCGGGAAAGGGAAAAACGGAGATGGTTATTGCTTATGCCGAGATGTATATGAGCGAGCGTGATATTTATGCCAATAATCTTGCGAATATTTTCCAAGAAATTATGAATACTGCCTATCAAACGATTAAAACGGAGGATTTTGAAGCAAAAAAAATGCCACAAGGACTTGAGAAACTTATGAAAAAAGCGGATTCTCTTCGAGAAAAAGATCCGGAAGGCGTTATTGCTCTTATACAGGGGCGTGTTTCTCAGCTTTTTAAAGGAGATTACGAAGGGGCCATAGAACAATATGGAAAATCTTATCTGCAAGAACACCCCGCGGTATACAATCCTCTCGGAAAAGCACTCGCTGGCATCGGACTCATCGAGGACTCTCTCACAGTACAACGGGAAGGATGGGAAAAATATAAGGATCTTGCCTGTCTGGAGGATTGTGTGAGACTTTCTTTTCATCTCGGGAACAGCGAGACAGCCGTTCGATATTATCAGATACTCAAGGAACAGAAGTCTGATGCTCCCCATATTATCAGTCTTTCTTCGGAAATCAATTTCTCATACCAGCTTGAGCTTATAAAGGATTATTTTCGAGGAGTTCATTTTCAGGAATTTCCGAATGTTTTGGACAAAACATGTCAGGAGTCTATCGTCCTCCGAACGAGATGACGTATCGAAGAGATCGACGGAGAAAAAGTTGCTCTGCAAAAACTTATAAAGGAAAAGGGGAATGACAAGAATGTTTCGGCGGAAGAATATGCTTTTTATGAGGAAACTCTCTATTATACATCTTTGGAACTCCTTGATCTCCTTCATTTTTGAACGATCGGACTTCTCGATGATGCGATGACCGAACTCTATATGCAAAATATTTTGCACCTTCTTGATTCGGGCGACAGCGGACGTGAGTTCCTGATTGGGCACATAGAATATACGAGACCCTACGCAGCTCTTTGGACGGAGGAACAAGTCCCGAACGGAACTCCCATTTCTTCATCAAAAACCTCGGGAAAAAGAAAAACTCTTGAGAGCGATTTCGATGCAACCGATGAACTTACGAGGATTTTCGATATGATCCTTGCTCATAGTTTCACCCACAATGACGAAGATATTATGGAATGGTATGAGCAATCTACAAAAAAGACCATCCTCAGCGAGTTTGAGATGGAAGAGTGTGAAGCGGATATCACGGCGATGAAATCGGAAATTTTAATCCAACGGAGAAAATTTGAGAGCATGCCCGACAATCTCAGAACTTGGTACGAAACACTCCAAGGAAAGATCGATCAAGAGGAAGGAATGTTTTTTCGAAAAAAACTCCAGTGTTCTCATCGTTCCGATGCGGGAGCATTGATAACCTTCACAAGCACGGATATCATACTCTTTGCCATCGTGGACGGATTTTTAAGTAGTGTGGAAAAAGAAACGATTTTCGGAGAATATATAGAAAAACTCACTCTGTTCGACATCTCCCATGAAGAAGGACTCAATCTCTGTAATCTTTGTTTCCATTTCGGATACCCGGAATTCGCCTTCGATCTGCTTTGCAGGGATATTGTCGATTGGTATTCTTCGGAAACCATTTTCCTTGCACTCCGTCTCATTTACGCTCTCTCCTGAGGAGATGTCGAAGTTGCAGAGAGGCTTGCCAACGATTTGGAAAAAACGATTTTTGCCCAGAATTGAAGATTCAAAAGTTTTGAAGCATTCATAGAATCTCATGTTGGCACCTCTTCGGAAAATACCGCAACTATTCACGAAATCGCCGGACTCAGTCTGTATCTTTACGGAGACAAAGAAGAATACGTCAATCATTTGCTCATCGCTCACACGAAGGGGAGCGAAACGGCTCTTAGATATCTTTCCCAGATATATTCGTTTGAAAACGAGGACGAAAAAGCCTACGAAACCCTTTCCATAGTTTATACGCACAATAACCCGAAGATGCTTTTCGAAACGGGACGAATAGTCGAGCTTGCCATCGCGACAGAGCGGAGAAGGGAAGCGAAGGAAGCTCTCTCTGTTATGGAACGAAACGGAATCGAAGGGATTTCGGCACTCCGGTTTTACTACCTTACAACTGGTACTCGCGAAGAGAAACTCGAAGCGATTCGTCTCCTCGGGGTCTATGATCAGGAAACTCTTGAATGAGTACATGAAGCTTCTCTGGAATCGGCGTTCAACCGGATGAATGTTTTTATGAAAATGAAAGAAGTCCCTAGCTATATTCTTCTTGCCTGCCGGAGAAGCGACGCACTGTTTCCTGTAAAAAATCTGGGAAAAGCCATAAAATATTGGAAAGATATCCAGGAAAGCGTTCAGGAAAAACAATTCTCGTTTCTCTGGGGACATTTGGAGCCGTTTACGAAAAATGAAAATCTCATACATATGGTTCGCGAAGATACGGAAGAAGCCGAAGTACCGCTTTCGTACATAGAAATCGGACTCACTACGCAGGCATTGTTTTTTCGAAGTCGATTTGTGGCGGATAAGGATTTTGCCATTCTCGGAGATATGATTTCCCGAACTATCGGCATGCTTTCCGGATATGAAGATATCGCCGATTCTTGGTACGAAGAAACGCGGAGACATGCGACTGTCGACCAAGCATTCGATCTCGGATACGATCTCGGGAAATTCTGAAAAAAACCGACCCTCCATTAGATTTTATAAAAATCATATCGTATGTGGGTGCAGAATACGAAGTGTTTATATGGATTTTTGAGATTTACCAAGGATCTTTGGAGTATTTTTTGCAAAAATAGGTTTTTTCTGATAGTATGAAGGAAAGATTAATTTATAATCGTTCTTTGTATGGGAGAAATAAGCATAAAAAATACATTATCGGTGTCGGATACGCATACGAAAATATCTTGCGAGAAAACCGAGAAAAACCCTCCGTTTGTTTGTGTTGATGCGAATGGAAAAGAAACTTTTGAAGATTGGGACAAGCCGCAAAAAAACATTTCGGAAAACTTCAAAATATCTAAAACCGAGAAAGGAAAATACAGGGTGATGTATGACGGAGTCGAACTCCCCTTTGCCGTTGCAACGGAAAAAAATGCCGACAACATGGTAATTATGACCCGGCAGGCATTGGTTCAATATACATCCTGTATGGATCAAAGACTGTTATTGTCCGATATAGAAAAGAAATTTGTTGATTGTAAATTTTCTGCAAAGGCAAGTGTTTTCTCCGATATGGATATCTCCATCAAAAACTCCATCTTATCGAAAACGGTTTTCATAAAAGAAGATCAATTTCGAAAAGCTTTGGAGCGAATACTTAAAAAGAGAGGAAACGAGGTTACTTTATGAATCAAAACGGAAGAGGAGCTTTATTATTTCTGAGATGAATTTGTCCGATTTATAAATACCATAACGGAAAAAATGAATCTTCCGTTTGAGAAGAAATAAATCATCCACCGTCTAAAAATCACTCTAAGCAAGCTGTTAATCCAATGGCTTGCTTTTTCTTTTTCTTCGTAAAAAATCAAACACTAACTTGCTTTTCCTCTGTTTTTTCATATTATCTTTCCTCCTCGATATCGTTGTATATGAGGTATATACTTATTATCTTCCATTAAACATGAAAAAGCAGAAAAAACAACAAATCGATCTTCTGAAAACTTTGAAAAAATTGGAAAATGCAGATAAAAAAAGTTCAAAAAATCCAAAAAACATAAAGAGAACCAATCCTTTCATCGTTCTTTTTATCATCGCCATTCTCCTATCTGGGATATATACATTTCTTGCTTCCCCGACGAAAGAAGTGATAAATACCGATGTCGGACTCAATGATATTCAGGCACAGTATGCATCCTGAGTATATTCTGAATTGATAGTACAGGGAAACTCTCTTCTTGCGAAAAAGAAAGAACAGAAAACGGAAACGGGGTTTAATAACAAACTCGTAACGATAACCCAAATCGACAAAATCATCCTTCCGCCCTATGACGGAATCACCGATCTCGGATTCAACGATCAAAAAAATCCGACCAAAGTATCGGTAAAGGACGAATATTGGGGAAAACTTCTCGCGGATGCTCTTCCGAGTATCATCGGGACGATCATCTTTGTCGTGCTCCTTGTATTTCTCTTCAGTCGTATGTCCGGAGGAACGAACGGACCGATGGCTTTCATCAAGTCTCGAGCCCGCATGTACGACCCGGAAAAAGACGAGAAAGTAACATTTAAAGATGTTGCGGGAGCGGAAGAAGAAAAAGAGGATCTGGAGGAAGTAGTGGATTTTCTTAAAAACCCGAAAAAATACAAAGACCTCGGTGCGAAGATTCCTCGTGGAATCCTCATGGTCGGACCTCCGGGAACCGGTAAAACCCTTCTGGCCCGAGCGGTCGCGGGAGAATCCAATGTTCCGTTTTTCTCTATCTCCGGTTCGGAGTTCGTAGAGATGTTCGTCGGAGTCGGAGCGGCTCGTGTTCGCGACCTTTTCAAGGAAGCAAAAGAACATGCCCCCTCCATCATATTCATAGATGAAGTGGATGCCATCGGGAAGAAACGTTCTCCCGGAATCGGAGGGGGGCACGATGAGCGAGAACAAACTCTCAATCAGATTCTCACCGAAATGGACGGTTTCGATAATGAAACCAATGTCATCATCCTTGCAGCAACCAATCGTGCCGACGTTCTCGATAAGGCACTCTTGCGTCCGGGACGATTCGATCGAAAAGTAACGATTCGCCTCCCTCATATGGAAGATAGACTCAAGATATTTGAAGTGCATGCGAAAAACAAACCTCTTGGAAAAGATGTCGATCTCCGAAAAATTGCTTCCGCAACCGTCGGGTTTTCCGGAGCGGATATCGGAAATCTTCTCAATGAGGCAGCGATTCTGGCAGGAAGGGAAAATGTTAAATTCATCACGCATGCGATTCTCCAAAAAGCTTTTGAAAAGATTGCCATCGGAGCTACCAAGAAATCACATGTATTGACCGAACGGGAACGAGAGACAACTGCCTATCACGAAGTGGGGCACGCGATTGTCGGGAAAATGCTTCCGAATACCGATCCGGTATATAAAATCTCCATGATTCCACGAGGAGCAACGGGCGGAGTGACCTGGTTCCTTCCGGAAAAAGATACGACCTATGTGAGCAAAGCGAAGTTTCTCGATCAGATTGCCATGGGATACGGCGGACGAGTATCCGAAGAAATATTTTTTGGAAAAGAATTCATCACTACCGGTGCTTCTTCCGATATAGAAAACGCTACCGAGATCGCACGATCGATGGTGATGAAGTATGGATTTGACGAAGAACTCGGACCGGAGAACTTCGCCTCCGCTTCTCTTGAAGGAAACCATCTCGGTGCCGAAGGGGGAGGGAAAATATTCTCGGAAAAAACACAAGAGAAGATAGACGAAAAAGTCCGCGATATTTTGAAAAAAGGATATGAGCGGGCAAAAGCTATCATTCTCGCAAACAAAGCTCTCCATGAGAAAATAACTCAACGTCTTCTGGAAGTGGAAGAACTCACACAAGATGAATTCGATGCATTTTTTGAGGGTATGGAAGGAGTTCCGGTAAAAACTATCGGATAGTCATATACAATAATCCCCGCGAGAATTCTCGCGGGGATTATTTTCTATTATTTGAAACAGCGGACGGGGAGCATATATATTTTGCTGGTACTTCTGATCGGCTCAATCTTATTATTTTCGACAGTTACATAGTAACCGTATTCGGAAAGAGAAGATGAAGACCAACAGTATCCTTTCGTACCTTGTTCTTTATAAGAACTATTCGATCCGTACTGATATCCCGAGAGTTTCATCCCGAGAGTTTCGCGAACGGAGGCATCATTCTGTGGCACCTCATTGAAAGTGATGTCGGAATTGATGGAGCGGATAATTGTCTCCCAATCCTCATTTGAAGGAACGCACTTTCCCGCTTTTTCGGTTTCGCGAATCATCGCATTGTACGAAAAATACTGTTCTCCTATAAATTCGCCTTCAAGAGGTTCTGTTATATCCCCTTGAGGATTAATCTTGATGCGTACCCCACTCGATAGCATTACTTCTCTCCATCCCGTCGAATCGATACGAAAATTCTCACTTTCAATGTCTTCCTTGGTGGCTTCTCGAATTTCCCCAAGAGAAGTTGAATGTCTTTGAATCAATCCCTCCGCTTTTACTCCTTCTTGATCGATGAGGTTTCGAATCGATTCGACATTTATCGGAATGCCGAGAGTCAAGATTGATGAAGATACCGAACGAATAATACTCTCCACAAGATTGACGTCTTGCAGTTTTTCCAATATATTTTCAGCACTTTTTTTCTCTAAAATTCTTTTAGGGGAATCGGTGCAGATTTTTCAAAATTCGTCGGGAGTGATTGCTTCTATTCCGGCAGATTTCAAGAGAATGTTTCATTCCTCATACATAAAATCTCGAATCGATCTATGGAGCTCTTCATCCCGAGGGATACCAAGAGCTCCGATCGCTATCGATACGCAACGGATAGTATTCTCCACACGGGAGATATTCGCCAAACTCTGACGAATATTTTCGATATCTTCCGAAGTCGGATTTTCTTTGGTTGCGTTCATGATAAAGTGAAAAATTACGATTAACGCAATGTTTTTACTTTATTTTTTTATTTTGTCAATTTTTTTATGAGAAATTCCACCATCAGAGAAAATTTTAAAAAAATAGAAAAACCTATTTTCCCGTAGTGCTCTCACAATAAGGCTATGGCAAAAATATTCACATAAATTCTTTTGACAATATGTAGTATATGAATATAGTGATTAATCACTATATCTAGTGATAACACAAAAGTACGCCCGGATGATGATAAAATATCTCCCTGCAAAACCTCACACACTATCCTTTCATATTTATCTTACTATGACCCTTGTACAGATTCGTCGCCGTGACGGAGAGCTTATTGATTTTGACAGAATTCGCATAGAAAAAGCGATTGAACTCGCCGCAATTGACGCGGGAGAATCAGACCGTTCTTTTGTTCCTGTTTTGACTGATTTTGTCGTGAAAGATTTACAACATGTATTTGGAGAGGTTTTCGTGAATCGAGTTCCGGGTGTGGAGGATATTCAAGATATCGTGGAACAGAATCTGATGAAGTTTCATAAGTACGAAGTCGCGAAACAATACATCATCTATCGTGCAAAGCATACGGAGGAACGAACCGAGAAAAAAGAGGAACTTATCAAACAATTTGAGGAAAACGCGATGAAAGTGACAAAATCTGACGGTTCCAAGGCATTTTTCGATGTCGATAAAATTCAAGCGGTTTTCGATCGTGCCGCCAAAGGTCATGAAAATACGTGTACATTCGATGTTCTTATGGAAGCGTTCAAGAAAAACCTCGTCGAAGATATCAAGACTTCCGATATCAATAAACTCCTGACCAAAACCTGCGTCGATCTCATCTCTGTGGAGAATATCGCATGGGAGCAGGTGGCGGCACAGATTTTTCTCGGAAATGTCTACAAACAAGCCATCAAAAATCGAAAGATGAAACTCGGAGATATATATACACCTGCATCCTATAAAGCACTCTTCGATGAATACATCGAAAAAGGTCTCTATTACAAAGACTTTTATACCTACTACAGCGAAGCGGATATCCTCGAGGCAGGAAAACATTTGAATAAAAAAACCGATGAATCCTATGGATATACAACGGTTCTCTCACTCAACAAACGATACCTCTGCAATCCGAACAAGGTCGTAAAAGAGCTCCCACAGGAGATGTATATGTCCGTGGCACTTTTCTTGGCGATTCCCGAACCGGCAGAAACTCGTCTCGCATTCGCACTCAAAGCGTACGAGATGTGTTCAACTCAGAAGATTTCCCTTCCAACTCCGACTCTCATCAATGCCCGTACGAACTACAACCAACTCTCGAGTTGTTTCAAAATCAATATCGACGATGATCTCCGTGGAATCTATCACAGTATCGAGAATATGGCTCAGATTTCCAAGTACGGCGGGGGAATCGGAGTCTATCTCGGAAATATCCGTTCCCGAGGCGGAATGATTCGCGGAATCGAAGGGGTTTCCGGCGGAGTCAATCCTTGGATCAAAGTCATCAATGATACCGCCATTGCGGTAAATCAGCTCGGAGCACGACTTGGATCCATCTCCGTGACGCTTGATGTATGGCACCGGGATATCTACGATTTTCTCGATCTCCAGACTGAAACCGGAGATATCCGATCGAAGGCATTTGACGTATTTCCCGCCATTTCCGTTCCGGATATCTTTATGCGACGCGTGAAAGAGGACGGAGAATGGACTCTCTTCGATCCGAATGAAGTGGAACGGATGACTGGAAAGAGACTTCAGGATACCTACAGTACTGAATTTGAAGCACTCTATATCGCACTCGAAGCGGACAGTCGACTCAAACTCAAACATACCATCAAAGCCAAGGATCTTTTCAAGAAGTTCCTCAAAACGACCGTAGAAACGGGGATGCCCTATGTATTCTACCGAGACACGGTCAACCGCCTCAATCCGAACAAGCACGCCGGAATGGTATACTCCACCCAACTTTGTACCGAAATCTGTCAGAACACTTCTCCGACCAAGTTCGTCGAAGAGACGATCGAAGGCGGAAAAATCATCCTCCGATACGAGCCGGGGGATCTCGTGGTCTGCAATCTCGCTTCCATCAATGTCGCAAAGGTATTCGATCAGAAAACGATGGCGGAAACATTCCCCGTGGTGATGCGAATACTCGACAATGTCATCACGCTTAACTATTATCCCATCAAAGAAGCGGAACATACCGCGATGAAATACCGATCCGTCGGACTCGGGTACTTGGGACTCGCCGAATATCTCGCCACCCACGGAATGGCGTACGATTCTCCGGAAGCCAGAGCTCATGTGGACGATCTCTTCGAGCAGTACGCCTATTATACGTACGAGGCTTCCGTCGGACTCGCAAAAGAAC
Organism: Candidatus Altimarinota bacterium; assembly: GCA_028713325.1. Lineage (GTDB taxonomy): Bacteria > Patescibacteriota > Gracilibacteria > BD1-5 > UBA2023 > UBA1545. Next base: position 490,123 of record JAQTON010000001.1, read on the forward strand.
GCGGAACGTACGGAGTCTACCGTGGTTCCGAATATGACAAGGGAATTCTCCTCGGTCACGATAAAGAATGGTTCGTTCGCGAGAAAAAGCTCTGACAGAAGTGGGCAGAGCTCTTCGACGCCATGGCAGAGCACGGAGTCCGATTCGCCTACCATACGGCCCCGGCACCGAACACTTCCACCGCCGGTATCGTCGGAACGACTGCAGCCCTTCTTCCTATCTACAAGAAGTACTTCGTCGAGACCAATCTCTCCGCACCGACCGTTCGCGTAGCTCCCAAGCTCGCTCCCGAGAACTTCTGGCTCTACAAAGAATATATTAATATGGACATGAACGATATTATCGATATGATGTCCGTGATCTACCCATGGGTGGACCAGTCGATCAGCTTCGAGTGGATGATAGATCCCGCCAAGGTTTCTCCCGCCGAACTTTACGGATACTACATGAAGTCCTGGGAACAGGGAATCAAGACCGTGTACTATGTACGAAGCTTGAGTGGAGAAGTGGGAGAGGCTTGTGTGAGTTGTAGCGGGTAAAAAATAAAACTTGAAAATTATAAAATACATATATAATACATACTAAGTACATACTTATGGAATATCTATTCTGATCTGAGAAAAATGAACAACTAAAGAATGAGCGTGGTTTTTCTTTTGAGGATATTATCGTTGCTTTACAACAAGATGGATTGATTCACAGTGAAAAACATCCGAATGCATGAAAATATGAAAATCAACATGTACTTTATGTAAAAATGACTGATTGAATATATGTCGTTCCCTGTATTCTCTGAGAGGATGAGATATTTCTTAAAACCGCCTTCAGGAGTCGCGTAGCGACCAAAAAGTTTAATTCCTAATATTTTCTACTATGATACAGACAAAAGACATAAAAATCCTCAAAGAGGATTATCTTACTGATGAAGAGCTTGCCTGAGAGGATAAGGAGACGAGAGATTTTATCAAGATGTCTGAACGGGGGGAGTTGGTTCCGAATACAGATCCAGAATTTCGGAATATGCTTATTGAAACAGCACACAATACTCCAATCTCTCGCAAATCTATCACTCTAAAACTTCGTACTCCAACGTACAATCGACTTCGTACTATAGCAGCAAAAGAAGGAGTCCCTTATCAGACGCTTATGAATAGCGTTTTGATGAAGTATACAGAGGGAAGATTGGTGGAGAAAAAGTAAATCTCTTTTGTGAAACGGGGGGAGGCTTGTATGAGTTGTAGTGAGTAGTTCTTTATTATTAATAAAAAATATGTCATTTTTTCCAAAAGAATTTTTGAATAGTGTTGTTTCTATATCTCAACAAATAAAAACGTTGGATCAGGAATGAACTGAAAAACTAATTTATAATATAATTGGTACAGGTTTTTTATTTTGAAAGGTACAATCGGATTGAAAATATAGTGTGTATCTTGTTACTAATAAACATGTAGTCAAAAATCAGACTTGAGAGTTATATGTGTCTATAAGAAAAAAGGATGGCACTTTTCAAAAAATCAAATTATTGACATCTGAAAATTGAAAATCATTATTCTTTTATCATAGTAAAGATGCTATTGATATAGCCGTTACTCGTTTCACAAACATATGATTCATTCAAGAAGAACAAATTTATTTTTTTCAATCTGATAAAAATACTTATAGCAAGTCATTATTAATAAGTAATAATATAGGTGAATGAGACGGTGTATTCGTTTTTTGATATCCAGCAAGCTTAACCTGAAATTCTGAATTCCCGGTTGTTCGTCAAGGTATAATTGCTCAAATAAAACCATACTATGAGAATAGTAAAACGGATTATATTATAGATGCTTTTACATTTCCATGAAATAGCGGTTGACCGATTTTTATAAAACCAGAGATTTATTCAGTATGAAAAACTTCTATTAATAATGAATCTCGATTAATAGGGATATTAAAGTCATACATACCATATCGTGAAAGTTTACAGAGTACACAAACATGAAATATATTAAGTATTCATGAAACAAATTCATGATTAACTTTAGTTGAAGGAGTAGATTCGATAATAGAAACAATAGAACAATGTGAACTTATTAATCCATTAATATAAGATCTCTCTCTTTACTTTCTTATGTCACACCCACCGAAAATCATTGCGAAAAAATCACAGGAACTTATTGAAACGAAGTAAAATTATTTTTGTATCCTCATCATAACAATGCATGTCCCATCCATTTTTTAAATTCCTTTTTCTTCTCTTCCTTATGACTCCTGTATTTAATCTCTCTGCACAAACCAGCTCTTCTCTCTCGGTAGATTTGGACTCGGCACTCAGTAAAAAAACAGATATCGTTCAGAAAGAGGCGTTTATAAAACTCGTCTCCGTAAGAGTTCAGACAAAGGTCGATGCACTCTTGAAACGGGGGAAAATTTCGGAGAAATTAACTCAGTTTACGGATATTCTCAATAATATAAGTATGCCCTTTTCTCTCCCGAGAGAAGCGGATATAACATCTCTGGATACAGATATTCGGGCGGGGAGAATCACTCTTCAGGCTCGTGCCAATGGTCCAACCCCTGTTTTTTACACTGGAAGCCTCCATGATATATTTGGGGGATCGACCGGGACGGGACTCCTTCTCGATGAATATAACCAGATTGATCCACTCGAGACAATTGCTCTTTCAGGGACGACATTTCAGATCGTAGGAATGAGTCTCGACCATGGAAATGTCATATATCAGGTGACGATTCCCGATTATCCGTACGGGTCGGAAAAAGGGTACTTTATTGATGCTCGTTTCGTGGATATTGTTTGGTCGCCCCTCGCGACTCTTGCCCTCCGAGAAAAGCACTTGCCAGCCAAAGAAACTATTCTCGCAAACCTCCGTAATTCTCTTGGTCTCCCTTATATCTGGGGTGGAAACGTACCGACGGGAGTTCCGAAACTTCTGGAGTACTACGCTCCAAAATGACTCGTGTCAGAGGAATTACGTGCGAAGTGGACATTTCGTTGAGTGGATTGTTCCGGACTTCTCTATGCGGCAACCGAAGGATCTACACCTCGAAATACCTCAACTCTTGTGACTTCTGGAACTGGGATCGACATAGCAGGGAAGACGAGCGCGGAGATTGTCCTAATGCTTCAACCCCTCGATGTCATCGCGTGGAAGGGACATATGATGATCGTTCTCAATAAGGATGAGGTTATCCAGAGTAGAGCCGACTATGGAACAGAAACTTCTGGATTTCAGAATGGAGTGAAAATCAGCTCACTCAAAGAAGCACTCGATGAACTTCTCGTTTCACGCCTTCCTCTCAATTCTATAGACGATATGGTTCCGGAGGGGAAAAAGAAATTCGTCATCCGTCGATGGTATTAGTATTTATTTATCTTAGTTCCTCTCTTTTTATGAACATTCTTCCGGCTCAGATAAACGAATTTAAGATATCCGCAACACTCATTCCCAATCAGCAAATCATAGAACTCCTTCGTCTTTCGTTCCTCCATTTCTATCCGGAAGACGAGAAAAATTCTTCCAAATATGACTCGAGTATCAGTACTGTTTTCTCGGAATCATTCGCGAATGCCGTCGATGTCTTTTCCCGAGATTTAAAAAATACGGGAGAGCAGGACTGTATTCTCATAGATGTTTTCTGAAATATCCGTTCGGATTTTCTCGATATGGTTATACGATGGATAAATCCTCCAAAAACACAGAGAAATGAATTTCAGAATGAACTTCGTTCTTGTCTTCAGGAACAACTTTCAGAAGGGTTTATTCTTATGAAAAACACGAAAATACATAGGGAGAAACGACAGACGGTTCTCTCTCTGATAGAAATCACTCCGAAAACGGAGGAAGAAAAGCCCGGAGATACTATCCATACGATAGGGGTGATGACTTCAGAAGCAATGAAGTGAATACTCACATAATTTTATAAAAAAACTCTTTTCTATGACACAATGGGATATGCATGCCATGCACCAAAATCTCCTCTTCAATCCACAAGGGAAAGATGAAGTGGAAATCCGAACGATTATCAAAGGCTCGACGACAGGGCTTTTCAACCTGAATGCCGTCAAATACCCGTGGGCGAAATCGCTCTATCAAGTGATGATAGGGAATTTCTGGGTTCCGGAAAAAATCTCGGGATTGAAGGACGATGCCCGGATGTTTCATAGTGATTTGACCGCCGAAGAACAACGGGCATACAAGGGAATTCTCTCTTTTCTCATATTTCTCGATTCTATTCAGACCGTCAATCTTCCGCATTTTTCGGATTTTATCACCTCTCCGGAAGTGAATTTGATTCTCTCGATTCAGACTTTTCAAGAGGCAATCCATTCTCAGTCGTATGCGACTATTCTCGAATCGGTCGTAGACAGCCACGAACGGGATGAAATCTATTATTTTTGGCGATCCGATAAGATACTGCTTGAACGAAACAAATATATCGGTCAAATATATCAGGGTTTCATCGACCAGCCATCAGACGAAAATTTCTTTCGCGGAATCGTCGCAAATTTCCTTCTTGAATCGATCTATTTTTACAATGGGTTTGCCTTCTTTGATACGCTCGTGGATCATATGAAGATGCCCGCAACGGGACGAATGATCGCCTATATTCGCCGAGACGAACTCACTCATATCACGATATTTGCCAATATTATTAAGGAGATTAAACGGGAATTTCCGGAAATCTACAACGAAAAAGTGATTCTCGACATGATGGAGATAGCAGTGAAACAGGAGATCGAGTGGAGTACCCATATCCTCGGGAATCGAATCCCGGGAATCAACGGACAGACAACCGCCGAATACACGAAATGGCTTGCAGACCAGCGACTCGGTATGCTCGGGATCGCTCCGCTCTACAAGGAAGTTATCACCAATCCCTACAAACACCTCGAACGCCTTCAAGATCCGAACTCTGATAAGAGCAATTTTTTTGAATCCACCGTCGTAAATTATACCCAATCCACGAGTATGAACGGAAGTTGGGAATTTTAGTTGACAAAATAGGGAATTTTAGTACAAAGTGAAGGTCTATAATTCTTATAAAAATAGTTATGTCTTCAAAAACACCACTCTTCATCCTTATCGCCGCTATGGCGGACAATCGGGTTATCGGCAACAAGGGACAGCTTCCGTGGCATCTTCCTGAGGATCTCCAGAACTTCAAGCGTCTGACTACCGGAGGAACTATTGTTATGGGACGAAAAACTTTTGAGTCCATCGGGCGACCGCTTCCAAATAGGCGAAATATCGTGCTCTCTTCGCAAGGAATTGAAAAAGAGGGGATAGAGATATTCCGTTCCATAGATGCAATGATTCAAATTCTTCAAAAAGAATGAATAGACAAGGTATTTATAATAGGTGGACAGAAAATATACGAGGAATTCCTGAACGTACAGGTCGTTGATGAAGTATGGCTGAGTAAAGTACCGGGTCATTATGAGGGGGATACTTTTCTGATAGAATTTGAAAAAGACTTCGAGCAACAGGAAACGGAGCAATTCGAAACTTTTCAATTTTTACGATATACAAAAAAGTTTTAGAGTACCGAAACTTGCACTCTCTCCCAAAAAACATATACTCACTTCAAATGATATCCGACATCCATTGCCATTTATGAACTATTTTGATCAAGTTTTTTTTGGAAAATATCTTCGAGAGGGGGAAGATCTTGTTTTCGTGTGTCATAGGCATCCGCTTCTCATAATAGATCGTATCATCGTTACGCTCTTTGTGGGACTCGCCCTTCCGACATTTTTTTATTACAATGATTCTTTTTCTCTTCAAACTCTTGTTCCTTTCCTGTATTTTGAAACCTATGCGGTTATTCTCTACCTCTTCCTTGTATACAAGATATTTGACTGGTATAACGATGTATGGCTCATAACCGATCTCTGAGTGATTGATATCGATTGGGATATATTCGCACGACATGTCATTTATATCGATTACCATGATATAAAGGGTTCTGAGATTCAGACTCATTCTTTCTGGGATTCTTTCTTTCATAAAGGTGATGTTATCCTCTATACTGCCGGAGACGGAGAAGATTTCGTTCTTGAGTGAGCAGAAAACCCTCATGATATTTCCGATCATATTGAGGAAGTTATACAGGAGATAGCCGAAAAGAAAGAATACGAAGACAAAGCACCGATGGAGCTCCTCCTTCATACTCTCACAGAAGTGGTGCGTGATCATCTCGAGGGAAATACTCGCCAGAACCCCGGAAAAGAATTGGAAGAAGAGGAGGAATTGGAACGAGTTCTTACAAAAAAAGGGACTATAGACCTCCGATAAATTTTTTTGTAAAAAACTTTTGGCGTTTCCATTTATTTTGCATATAATAACTTCTTGCAGTTCATCTGCAATGGAAATATCTTTTAACCCTTAGTTCTATGAAACTCGAAAAAAAAATACAGCTTAAGAATCTCGAACATGACAGAAAAGTAGTGGAGCGTCTCGTAGAGGAAAACCTTTCCGGTAAACTCGACAAATACCTCAAGAAACTTGACGGAGAGGATGTTGAAGGAGAGATATCTTTCGTTCTCGAAGAGAATAAAATCGGTCGTTTCAACGGAACTCTCAATGTTTCTATCGATGGGAAAACATTTCATTATGAACGAGAAGATTTCAAAAAACTCGACGATCTCATTAATCACCTTTTTGATCACCTCAAAGAAGATTTGAGTAATAAATAATTCACGAAAAAAGTACGCATTCGTCATTCCGAAACAAGTTCAGAATGACGTTTTTTAAAAATTACAACATCATTTTCCATGACTATATTTTTCGGTATCATTCTCGCACTTCTTATATTCTCCGTTATCGTATTCTTTCACGAGCTCGGGCACTTCGGTATGGCAAAGAGGTTCGGTGTCAAAGTGGATGAATTTGGAATCGGCATTCCTCCTCGTGCGAAGCAAGTATGGAAAGATAAAAGCGGGACTATTTATACCTTCAACTGGTTGCCTATCGGAGGGTTCGTAAAGATGAAAGGAGAAGAAATGAACGAAACGGGAGCACATGACAAGGATTCTCTCGCAAGCAAGAATTTCTGGCAACAATCAACGGTAATACTCGCGGGAGTTATTATGAATTTCTTTTTTGCCTTTGTGATTTTTTCCACTCTTTTCATGGTCGGAGTCGAACCGCTCGGAATCAATACGAAATTTCAGACTCAGACCGAAACAAAACTCATCCCTTCTTTTGATGAGGCAGTTCGCATCGGACTCGTAAAAACCGATGGAATTATCCTCTCTCCGCTTACCGGAAGTATCGCAGAAAAATCGGGAATTTTGGATGGAGATATCCTTCTCTCCATCGATGGAAAAAACATTCAGAGTCCCGAAAACATGATTACGAAGGTGAAAGAATCGACAATCGCCATGAATTTCGTCGTACGATGAAGTGGGGGAGTGCGAACCCTTTCAGTGACCCCCGAGGACGGGAAAGTGGGAAGTTACGTGGGATACAATGTCACTGAAATCCGTAAGGACTTTCGGTATAGATACGGTTTTTTCGAATCCATACAAGAAGGGGGAATCGAAACCTATAAACAGTCAGCGATGACCCTCGAACTTCTCGGAAGTCTTGTGAAGAGAATTATTACTCCTCGAGTTCCTACGGAGCGAACCGAAGCGGTACAGAGTCTCGGTGGACCGATTGCCATCGGAAACCTCTTCGTGAACCTCCTCGATGCGAAAGTGGCATCTTCCGTGATTCTTCTTATTGCGGCTCTCATAAGCATCAATCTCGGAGTCTTCAACCTTCTCCCGTTTCCCGCTCTCGATGGCGGACGATTCGTATTTCTCATCATTCATCGAGTCGTTGGTATTTTTTCCAAGAAAAAAGCACTTCAAGGAAAGATCGAAAGTTCTATCCATATCGCTGGCTTCTCGCTCCTGATACTTCTGAGTATATTTGTTGCCTATCAGGATATAGTGAAAATTATACTTAAATAAACTGATTCTTTTATATTTTTAATACATTTCATATGTTTTCTGGTAATAATCAAAATAGAGCACCCCTTCCCGAATCTACAGTAATTCAAATAAAATGTTTCCATAATGAACGAATCGAGTGTCCACATACTTTCAATAGAGAAAAATGAGAATGTTTGGTAACAAATTGTATACTGAGAAGTGCAGAAAATGTTATTGGAATTCTTTGAAAAAGATTCTAATTCTCTTATTTGAATTTCTTTTTTACAATCAGTCTTTTTCTATATAATACGGTTCTTTAAAAGTTATCCTAAAGAATCTTTTTTATGTTTGATTTTCAAGTACAAGCCACCGACGGACTCGCACGTGCCGGAATACTCTCTACTCCGCACGGAGATATAAAGACTCCCATTTTCATGCCGGTTGGTACCCAGGCGAGCGTGAAAGGGGTTCATAAAGATCACATCCTCGAGATTGGGAGTCAGATTATGCTCTCCAATACCTATCATCTCTACCTCCGACCGGGCGACGAAACTATCGCTCATTTCGGTGGACTTCATGAGTTTATGAATATTAACCTCCCTATTTTGACCGATAGCGGCGGTTTTCAGGTATTTTCTCTCGGACAGATGAAAAAATCCACAGGATCAGGAGAATCCGGAGAGACGACGAGTCTCGTGAAGATTACCGAGGATGGAGTGGAATTCCGTTCTCATCTCGACGGTTCAAAACATATGTTCACGCCGGAACGAGCCATGCAGATTCAAGCGAATCTCGGAGCCGATATCATCATGGCCTTCGACGAATGTGCTCCGGGAACTTCCACCCACGAGTATGCCCGAGCTGCCATGGGACGAACTCACCGATGGGCTTCGCGTTGTGTCGCGGAACACACCGAACAACAGAAAATCCGAGCAGACAAATGACTTCATCCCCAAGCTCTTTTCCCGATTGCACAAGGAGTTATCTATGATGACCTTCGAGTGGATAGCGTGAAATATGTATCCGATCTCGATATGCCCGGGGTGGCTATCGGGGGCCTCTCCGTCGGAGAATCCAAACCGGATATGATCCGCATACTCGATGCCATCGCTCCGCACCTCCCAGTATCCAAACCGCACTATCTTATGGGACTCGGAACCCCGGAGGATTTGATCGAGGGAATCTACCGAGGAATCGATATGTTCGACTGTGTTCTCCCGACTCGTCTCGGACGACACGGAGTCGCCTACACTTCCCGAGGGAATATCAAAGTAACGAACGAGAAATATAAGTTGGAAAGGGGGGGGATTTATACTCGACCCGAGTATTCCACGATGGTTTCCCGAACCTATTCTCTCGGATATCTCCGTCACCTCTTTAAAGTCGGAGAGATGCTCGCCGGACAACTTGTATCCCTTCATAATCTCGAGTTCCTCCTGAATCTCTCGAAAGAAGCCCGAAAAGCGATCATCGAAGGCCGATACGAAGCGTTTCGGAAGGATTTTTGGAATGAATATAAAGGTGGGTAGTGGGTAAGTTTTATCTCAAAAAAGCGGTTATCCACAGGATATTCGCTTTTTTGTTGCATTTTTAAAAGAAAACTGTACTATTCCTGTGCCAAATTATTGTTTTAGTTTATTTTTGCTATTTTTTTAATTAAAAAATCAAATAAGAAATGGGAAGATTGGAGTAATTATCCTTTCTATCGTTTCTTGTTTGATTTATCAGCAAAAACCCTAGAACAATAGTTTGGCGACTAACGGATAATTACTCCATTTTTGTTGCCAAAAACATCAAAATACGGACGATTATCTGAATGATGGTCGTTTTTTTTTATTATTTTTCAAAACGAAACTTGAAATCCAAAAAAAAAAACGATAATGGCTTTAGTTTTGTTTCTATTTTCTCATCTTTCTCTTTATGAAATCTCTTTCTTTCTGGAAGAAATCAGTGTATTCTGGGTTGGTATTTTTTGGTACGGTTGTAGTACTTACTGTAGGATATGCGGTATGGAATAGTCCGTATGTTATGAGTACTGTGGGTTCTGGAAGTGGATTGACAGCTAATGGATGGAATGCTCTGGTAAATAACATTGATGACCTGAATAGTAGATTATCGAATCTTTCTTTCTCTGGAGGGAATGTAGGGGTTGGGACGACGAGTCCAGGGACAAGGTTAGATACTCATATTCAAACAACACAAAATATAGCTGGAACTGTTGCAAATTCATATCCGATTGCTTCATTTTTAAATGAATCGAGTGCTTCTTCTGGGATACGAGGTCTTGAAATAGGAGCCCCTACAAGCGGGATTGTATCACCTGTCTATTTAAAAATTAGTGGTACAAGTAGTCGATTTTCTCTATTAAATCAGAGTAATGTGGAGAATTTGACAGTATTAGATAATGGTAATGTAGGAATTGGAAATCCAAATCCTGGTGCAAAATTGGATGTAGTGGGTGAATTAAGAGTTAATGGGGCTGTTTATAAAACACAGAACTTAGTACTTCCCGCAAATACAACAAAAACTCTAAAAGTTGATATTGCAGGAAGTTATGGTTTTTATGAAATAAAAGTCGCTGGATATGTTTCTAGTGGTGGAGGAAGTTGTTTAATTGCATGGACGGATGGTGGTCATGGTGGTGGAACAATTTACCATCAACTTCAGGAAACAGCAAGAATTACTCAAGGAAATCCTGTGCTTGGTGCCATTACAAAGACTCCATCAGGAGGATCTATTTCTCTTCAGAATACGAGTATCACCACGCCTTTAGTCTTACTTATTACTGTCATTTCAAATAATTCTTTAGGAGAAACATCTTTTGCAGTACTTGAGTAAAAAATTCAGATGAGATATATATATAAATAATTAAAATCTATCTCAAAAACTCTACTTTCACCTCATTTCTCAGGTAATAGAACACCATTCCGAAAATCGCTCCGGAGAGGTGTCCGACGAGACTGATATTCCCGGAAAAACCTATCACGATATTGATGAGGAGGAACACTCCGGCGGATCGGTACTCTGGATTATTCCGAGACCTGAGTTCGAGAAATATATAGGCAAGTATCGCCATAGCGAAACCGCTTATTCCGATGGTATTTCCACGGGCGAAAAATAGGAGAGAGACTCCGACAAAGACCGTATTGAGGAGGAAAAAGAGTATAAATTTACTCCGTCCGAGAAGATTCTCCACCTGGTTCCCGAAAAGATAGAGGAAAAAACTATTGAAAAAAAGATGAAGAATTCCTCCATGGAGGAATTGATAGAGGAAAAATTGGACGCTCATCTCGATAAAAAAGCCCTGTGCAAGAAAGAATGTATTCATTCCATATGCGAGAATACTGTTCATAAAAAAAGATATTCCCGTAAAGAAAAAGGAAAGAAATATGAGAATACTTGAGAAACTTTTTGTTGACATAGCGATTTTTTTAGATATATTGTTCTCGTGTAAAGGAACACGTTTCACTTCCATCTTTCGTTCTTCTCCTCCCTTGGGGTGAGAGATGGAAGTTTTGCCCGGTTAGAGCTCTGCTCGCCGGGTTTTTTTGTGATTATTTTTGATATAAATGAACATCTCTCTCGTGGGAAGCTTTGAAATAAAAATAGAGAGCAGTTCCAATAAATATCATCGGAATCGAGAGAATCTGTCCCATGGTGAGCCCGAAAGCGAGATATCCGAGTCCCACGTCGGGAGTCCGAACGAACTCGATACAGAAACGAAATATACCGTACCAGATAAGGAAACTGCTGGCGATCTTTCCCGAGAATATGTTTTTTTGTCTTAGTAAAAAAAGGATTCCGAAGAGTACGACACCTTCCAATGTCGCTTCGAGAAGGGGAGAAGGGAAGTAGGAGACTCCGTTTTTCTCGACTGCAAAAGGTCCGATATAGTTTGCAAATCCGAGAAGCTCTCCGTTGAGATAGTTCCCGATTCGTCCGAGTCCGAGTCCGATGGGGAGAATACTCGTCACGCTATCCGCGATAATCAGGAAGGATTTCCGGTGCATCCGAGCGAAGAAAATCATTGCAAGAATCACTCCTATCACTCCGCCGTGAAAACTCATGCCTCCTTGCCAAGTATAGAGTATCTCTACAAAATGAGCGAGATAGTAGGGAAGATTATAAAACAATACGTACCCGATCCGTCCTCCGAGAAGGACTCCGAGAAATACATACAACATGAGAGAATCAAGTTCTGATTCAGAAAGGATTTTCCGTCTCTTTAGGAGATAGTATCCGACGATAAACCCCAGAGCATACATAAGCCCATACCAGCTCGGTGCTATGTGGATTCCGAAGAGAGTGATGGAGAAGATGGACATGAAAAAATTAGTAAATCTCAGTAGTATCTTCTTTTGTTGCTCTTGTTCTTGGTAAATCGTTTCACAATTTACTTTCTATATTCAAATTTCTCTCTATATATTTTAATCGATTTTCTATATTTTTACTGTTTGTATATGAGACAATGGTTACATAAAATAATCAAATGCACAGCATTATGACGATTCAAATTATCCATATTTTATTTTGTTTATCTATAAAAAAAGTATTAAGAACCTCTCATAGATTTTTACTGAACATATTTTGATAGTTAAAATTTAATAAGAGATACTAGATTTTACTTCCCCATCTCTGAAAATACCGTTGATTCTATCCCATAGAGCACCGTATCTTCCGGTTTCAAATCACTTGGGTTCACTCCCGCCTTCTTGCAGACAATCTGAAAATACTCATCAGGGCTTGATGCGACATTGGTGATGTTTGGAAGGAGGACTCCGAGAGTATTTTTGGTCTGAGAAAGGAGTATGAGCCCTTCTCTCTTCGTATCGAGTTCATTGATATTTGAGAGGATTCGACGTCCCTCTGGTCGAATCATATCGACACGGATTTGCACATTTGAGAGCTCATCAGGATTCTTCACTGCTTCCGCGAAACGAGGATCCCGGAGACAAAAGAGGGTATTCTCGATAAGCTCAAAAAGGGTATTCGGTTTCTTCAAGTGTATTCGCCCGCTCGAAGCGATAACACTTCCATTCTTATAGAGCGTCACAAACATGAGATTCTTGCTTGTTTCATGTTCGGTTCACGAAAGCCCGAGTTCTTCAATGGTGAGAATCTTTTTTTCCTTGAGGTAGGTCTCGAGAATGCGTCGTGCGATTTTGTGCATAAGATTAGCGGTTAGTAGTTAGTAACTTTAGCTTGTCATTCCGACCGTAGTGGAGGAATCCCTTTTAATTATCGCATTGACTCGGAAATTATAAAAATTACTTATTTATAAAGAAAAATAGATTAATGGAATTTTGCTCCATATAACTTGACTTAAAGGGATCCCTCGATTTCATTTCACTTCACTCGGGATGACATTGTGCTTTACTCGTAATTTTACTCAAACGTACTCAGTTCTTTTTCTGCCCTTATCACCGCTTCCTTCTCTTCATTCTCTATCTGAGCGAAGATATCTCCGAGGTGATCGGTTCCGGTGGTGATGTAGATTTTATAGTAGATGAATTCGAACAAGAGTCGGAAGAGCGTGATGACGAAGTTTACGACGATTATCACTCCTATGAGGGAATACAGAGCACTTCTCGATGGAGAGAAGTTCATAAAAAACACGACCGAGAGGATGGAAGCAATGAAAAATCAGAGGAAACTTCCGTATATGGAGAGAAGAGCGTATCGATAGCTCGAGAGGATTTCCGAGAGCAGGGAAGTGGCGAGGATATTTATGAGGATATGGAAGAGAAATGCAAATATGAGAAAATCCGGTTTCACGAAATTGATGTAGATATAGAGCGGGGTCACAAGGACGAAGAAAAATATCGAGAGAATCGCCATCTGTCCGAGAACCACCGATCACTGCTTATATTTTTCCGAGAAGAGGAGACGATTGAGCACGAAAGTCACCGAGACAGTGATAAGAACCGCAAAAAATCCCACAAGCGAAAGAATATAAGGGAAGATAACGGAAGCCTGCAAGGATCCGAGAAAAACATAGGTGAAAAGGAGGGTGAACAGTCCTCACAAAAACGCCGCTGCGATGCTTCCGAGACAGGAGAGCCCGACGGAGATGACATCTATTTTTGTAGGTCCGAGTATATCTTCATTGGAGACATCTGAAAAACTTGCACTTTGAACTCATCGTTCCGTTCCTTGTTCTCCGTACTGACTACGTACGGTTCACTCGGATACTCTCGTTTCGTCCAAATTACTTTGTTTTTGAGAAGTCTCAGTTTTGCTTTCGCTCATGTTTGAAATAGATGAGAAATAATAAAAACGTACCAACAGAGATAAATATATCAGCAAAATTGAAAATTGCAAAGTATTTTACTCCGATGAAGTCGGTAACCGACCCGACAAACACTCTTTCGAGCCCGTTTGAAATTGCTCCAGAGAAAATAAATACATACGCCCACTTTGTAATCGGAAGATTTTTATATTGTTCATAACGAAAATAATACACACTGATTCCTATTATCAGAGCGATGGTCAAAACTTTCAAAATGATTCCTTCAATGGGAAATGAAAAAGCTATCCCAGTATTTCTCACGAATGAGAGTATGAGAAAATCTCCGATGATATGGATTTTAGAACTCATGAGAAAATGCTCGAAAAAGTATTTCGATGTTTGATCGAGGAGGATGAGGAGAGTGAAAATGAAGGGGAACATAGTGAAAGAATTTTAAATCTAAATTAATCCACCTTAATCTCATTCTTCTCCAACACTACCGCGATATCTTTTTTGAGCGGTGCAACGAAATCATAATCCACTCAAAAAAGATTCAGGATAAGTCTCCTCGCGTGAAGCCACTGTCGTTCGAGTCCGTATTTGACGGCGATTTCTTTATTGGCTTTCTCGTTTCCATAGACCTTGTCTCCAACAATCGGGTACCCGATGGCGGACATATGGACGCGAATCTGGTGCGTGCGTCCCGTGAAAAGCTCGATTTCGAGAAGCGAGTACTTGTTGTCGATATGATTGAGGAGGGTGAATTTTGTTCGGGCAAGTTTGGGATTGACCGGATTTTCGGTGGTCATCCGCTTTCGGTCATGGGAATCTCGTCCGATGAATGACTCGATCATCCCTTCTTGGTCCTTCACGAGTCCAAGAACGACCGCGTAATAGAACTTCCGTATCTTCCTGTCTGCCATCTTCTTCTGGAGTTCCCGCATAGAACGGTCGTTCTTTGCGACGAGGATGAGTCCGCTCGTATCCTTGTCGAGCCTATGGACGATTCCCGGGCGTTCCACTCCGTTGATAACCGAGAGATTCCCAAAGTGGTGAAGGAGTGCGTTCACGAGAGTTCCCGTATTTCCAAATTCTCCGGGAACGGTGTGGGTATTCACCCGAGGTTCTTTGCTGATGACCGCGAAGTCGGGGTTGTCGAAGATAATCTCCAGATTCATATCTTCCGCCACAAGAGATGATTTCTCGGTTTCGAATTCCAGTTCGAGAACATCTCGAGCTCTGACTCTCTTATTGCTGTCCAATATCTTTCCATTCACCGTGAGATATCCCTTTTCTATAAGCTTTTGCATGTAGGATCGCGAATGCTCAGGAAAAAGGGCCGATAGATACATATCGACCCTTCGGATTTCCTGTTTGGGTATAAATATAGAGAATTGGGTTTTCATAGAAATATTAAGCAGCTTTTTGTTCATCGGGAAGAATATCCCATGCACCTTTCGTTCAATCCATAGGTTCTCAGAGAACGAGAATAGAAAAAACATCCGAATCGTATCCGAGAAAATCAAATTTTCTTACCCATTCCGGATCTCTTCTCATTTCCGTTTCGAGTTTAACGTAATCGATATCTCCGTTGTTTCTTTTTGAAAATCATTCTTTATATTCTCTTATTTCAGAATAGATAATCTGTTCTGTTTTCAGATATTCTTTGAAAAAAATATCTTCCTCAAGACTTGAATTCATCAAAGCATCGATAATTTGTGAAGATATTTGAGAAGTATTCTCAATAGTCGCAGAAACGGCATCTGTTCATTTAATACCATTATTCGTTCCTTTTTCTTCGTCACAGATAATGTTTATAACTTCCACTAGTGTAAGTGATTCTGGCATAGTATTTTTTGTTAAAAATAAAATTATGCAGCAAGCTCTCGTCCGTACGTGAAGAGTTCATTTTCCTTGAAAAATCGTGCTATTTCGACAGTACCGGCTTCTTCACTATCGGAAGAATGGATGATATTGTTGTCGATATTCTTCGCGAAATCTCCACGAATCGTTCCGGGAAGTGCATCGGCGGGATTGGTTGCTCCACACATGGTTCGAACTACTTTGATGGCATCATGTCCTTCGATGGCAATAGCAACGATGGGGCCCGACATCATGAATCCAGCCAAGAATTTATAAAATCCTTTTGATACGTGATCGGAATAATGGGAATCACAAAGTGATTGATCCATCTGAAGCATCTTAAGTCCAATAACTTTAAGACCCTTTTGTTCGAAACGAGCAAGAATAGTGCCGATAAGTGATTTCTGAATGGTATCCGGTTTCAAAAGTACCAATGTTTTTTGAGACATAAAAATAAGTGAAAAATAATAAAGTATGCGCATTATATAAAAACCGATAGGAAAGGCAAGTTTTAAACCGAAAAAACTTTGACTTTCCGAGCTTTTTTCATAGAATACCGGTCGCTCAAGTCGATGATAGTATCGATTTACCACTTTTGCGGGGGTAACATAACTGAGTGAGTGTACTAAGGCTTCAACCCTTGGGTGTGTCGGTTCGAACCCGATTCCCCGCTCCATAATTTTAGGAAACATCAGAAGAATATTTTCTCATTCATATTTTTTACGCAGCCGTAGTTCAGTTGGATTAGAATGCCTCCCTGCGAAGGAGGAGGTCACTGGTTCGAGCCCAGTCGGTTGCACCATATAAAGTCATTAAAATATTTTTCGCCCATCTTATGGCAAATTCACACGGACTCACACCAAGGCTTGTCAAAAAACAAGCAGCCGCACGCAAGCTTTCCAAAGGAAAAAAGAAGGCACTTCTTGCGTACACGGGGAATGAGAGCAAAGAAACCCGATATAATCTCAGTTATAAAAAACGGACGCACTATTTTCAGAACAAACAAGCCTTTCCTCCGAAAAAACTTCCGAGTAAGAATGTCGATACGCTTATAGAAATGGGAATTATTGATGATCGTGGATTTTTCCGGAAAGGAAAGAAAAAGAACTACATCACCAAACGAATGACTGATCAAAAGGGGATGGATTTCTATGGATTACCCAGATAAATATGTCTTAGTATTAATCCCAAAACTCTATGTTATGAGAAATCACTCCAACTACCGATGCTAGCCTTACGCCAGAAGATGAATTATTTATCCTTGTAAACGGACATCCTCAGTATTCTGCGGCGTGGGCAAAAAATTGCCCGACAGAAGCAGAGAACCTCATAAATGAGATACGGGCTGCTCATAATTTACGATGAGTTGCTTATCAGCTTGTATCTACTCGGGAAAAAATTCTTCATTCGTTAGGTTAAATAAAGAACGGAGATTCCCAGCTTTTCAAAGAAGGGATAAGAATGCTTCGTTCATAAAAAAATACGCGATAATTTCGAAAAACCAAAAAATCTCTATTATTTTCTTTCTATAACACCATGTCTCAACTCGATGCACCGAAAGCAGGCGATACTATCGCTAATATAGAAACAACCCTCGGAACCATTAAAGTAAAACTTTTTGTACAGGAAACACCGAAAACGTGTGCCAACTTTATCGCTCTCGCAAACAAAGGCTATTACGACGGAATTATCTTCCATCGTGTAATCCGTGAATTTATGATCCAAGGTGGTGACCCGACCGGTACCGGAATGGGCGGAGAAAGTATTTATGGACAAGAGTTCGAGGATGAATTCGCACCGGGACTCACACATGTAAAATGAGCACTTTCCATGGCGAATGCCGGACCAAACACAAACGGAAGTCAGTTTTTTATCGTTCATGCAAAGTCGACTCCTCATCTGAATCGTCACCACTCGGTTTTCGGACAAACGTACGAAGGAATGGATATCGTAGATGTCATAGCGAATGTAAAAGCCGATCGAAGTGATAAACCTTTGACCGATGTAGTGATCCTCTCTCTGACGATAAAAGAGCTCCAATAATTCTCATAAAAAATAATCCCATCCGATTGAAAGAGATGGGATTATTTTTTATTTGTAAATTACACCAATCCGTGTTCTTTCAATGTCTCCATCTGTCTTTTTGTCAAAACTTTCTCGATATCCTCTCGTGGAATGTTCTGAAGATTGTCGATACTTCCAGCGAGTTTCAGTATATTCTTTCGTGCAACCGGACCGAATCCGGGAAGTTCCTCGAGGATATTTTTCTTCATCGCTTTGCTTCGAGCACTTCTATTGAATCCTATCGCGAATCTATGAGACTCATCCCGTATCTTTTGGAGAAGCATGAGTTCCATAGAACCTTTTTCAAAAAGGATGGGGTCTTTTTGAAAGGGCACGAATATCTCCTCTTCGCGTTTCGCGATTGAGCACAAATAAGGGAGAACTACCGGATTTTTTCATTCGCAGGCTCAATACATAGCCTCGAGAGCAGAAGAAAGTTGCCCCTTCCCACCATCGATAATAATCATATCGGGAAAGTTATTCTGCTCGATACCTTCCAGGATACGTCTGTAAAGAACTTCTCGAATGGATGCAAAATCATCGATCATTCCCGGTTGAAGCGTCTTGATTTTATATTTTCGATACCGGGAAGTTTCGCTTTTCCCGTTCACGATAACCGATCGTGAAGCGACAGTGAATTGACCATGAGTATGAGAGATATCATAGCATTCAAATACCATTTCTCATTTCTTCTTCGCTCCATATCCCAACCGCTCCAGTATATGAACCTGCGTCATTCTCGTCGGAGTTTTAATCGCAAGCGAGTGCATTTTTTCACGTTCGGCAAACGAGAGAAGATTATATTCGGTAAAACGGAGGATGTCTATTTTCGGACCTATTTTCGGACATTCGATTTCTCGCTTTTTTTCCATGAGTGCTTGAAATAGGACGATATCCTCCAGTTCTTTTTTGAGAAGGATTTTCACGCTTACGGGAATATCTTCTGTCAAATAGCGTTTTGCGAGAAAAACCCTGAGTACTTCTTCCGGGGTTTCTTCGAGATTATTTTCCACTTCCATCTGGGATACTCCCACTATGTGTCATGACCTGATTTCCGTGAATCCTAAAAAGTTTTTGCCATACTTTTCTACGGAGACTATCGCGTCATAGTCCCCGGGAATGCTATCTCTGGCTATTTGTTTCGTTCCGAGTTTTTCAATCTGTTCGATTTGAAGTTTCAATTTTTGGGCTTCTTCAAATTCCAGTTTTTTGGCTTTTTCCTGCATCTTTTTTCGGAGCTCTTCAATGACCGCAATGCTTTTTCCCGAAAGAAATTGCTTCAGAGAAGCAATGTTATCTCCGTATATTTTTATCTTTTCCTCCTCAAGCAGGCATGGTGCCGGACAAAGCCCGATGGAGTAATCCAGACATGGAATGCTTTTCCCTGCCTTATTTCCAATATATATTTTCCCGTCTCGTTCCATGAATTCCACATGACAGCTCCGAATTCCAAAAGTGCGTCTCAGGATCTTAAGAATCTCCGTCACATTCGCCCCGGCAGTATAGGGACCAAAATATATTCAAGAGTCCTTTTTATTGCGGGTTTTTATGACTTCCGGAACCATACCGGAAGTGATGTGAATATAGGCGAGATTCTTCCCGTCCTTCATGAGGATATTGTATTTCGGTTGTTTTTCTTTAATCAGATTTGTCTCCAGTACGAGTGCCTCGAGATCATTTCTGGTCTCAATAATCTCGATATCCAGCACCTGCTTTATCAGAGATTGTTTTGCAAAATTCAATCTTTTTTCATCACTCCAGTAAGAACTCACTCTGGAGTGAAGATTCACCGATTTTCCCACGTAAATAATCGTTCACTCTTTATTTTTCATGCAATACACCCCCGGAGAAAAGGGGAGAGTAGCGATGATTTCCAGTATATGAACAGGGGTTTTCATTGGGAAATATATTTGCAAAATAGAAGTTTTTTCTTATATTCATTCTTCATTCTTAATTTTTAGTTATCTATTTATGGGTATTTTCAGTTTTTTCTCCGATTCAAAATCTGAGAATAATAAAAGCCATCTCAAGAACCTCATATCTGTTGCCATGTCTGACGGAAGTATGGATACAAATGAAGCAAAGGCTCTTCTTTCCGTTGCAACGAGACTTGGCATCACTGAGATAGATGTACGCCAGATGGTTACAGATTATCGTGACATCAAGTTTATCCTTCCAAAGGATCGAAAGGATCGTATTCAACAGTTCTGGGATCTCATTATGATTATCCTTGCGGACGGAAAAATCGAAGAACACGAGATGAAGATTTTCGAAAACTTTGCCGCAAAACTTGGTATCCGAAAAGCTATTACATCAGGCCTTGTTCGTAAGTTTGCGGAATGGACTACCAAAAAGGAACCGCTCGGTGCATTCAAGTGAGAATTCATAGAACTTCTTACCGACACTCATTCATGGGAATAAGATTTCCTGTCCATTTTTCTACACTCTCGCAAGCCTCCTCGAAAACCGCTTCTTGGAGGTTTTTCTTCTCCTCGCTCGAAAATTTCGAGAGTACCCAATCCGCGACATCGTAGCGGTCGTCTCGTCCTATTCCTATTTTGAGCCGAGCGAATTCCTCGGTTCCGAGAAGTGCGGCAATGGATTTGAGCCCATTCTGTCCGCCGGAACTCCCTTTTTCCCGAAGTCGAATCTTCCCGAAATCCATGTCGATATCATCGGAGAGTACGAGAATATTTTCCCGTGGAATCTTATAAAAATTCACGAGAGAAATAACGGATTCTCCCGAGAGATTCATATAAGTCATTGGTTTCAAGAGGATGACTTTCTCTCCTTTTATGGCTCCTTCTGAGATAATCCCCTTGAATTTCGAGTCCTTCCAGTCCTCGAATCCCCACTTATCACGAAGATACTCGACGAAAAGAAACCCGACATTGTGTCGGGTGTTTGCATATTCTTTTCCGGGATTACCGAGTCAAACGATGAGTTTCATTTTTTATGAGATGTTAGAATTTGTCTATTCGCTGTAAACCATTACTTATTACAGACAAAACTTTTTATCAAATCTTCATACTTCGTCGTCGTACCCGTCGTAAGTCCGAGTCCGAAAGTTATGAGATATACCGTATCTCCGCAAACTTTTGCTGTCTGAATAAACTTCTGTTTTGGAGTATTCGTATTGTATTTTGCTTCGAAAACATAGAGGTTCGATTCATCATTGTCTCCGAAAGTTATCACTTTTTCTTCCAATTTTATGAACTCCCGATATGCACTCGTTGTGAGGGCATAATTTACCACGCTATATTTCTTAGAGGACATTGTCTCTGTCATCTTTTCCTTTAAGATACTCATATTATTGGAATATCCGGAAACAATGTCGGTAGAGGTGAGAGCGAGCGCGATAGTACCATTCTTGGTAGTCGGAAGGGCTGCCTTATCAACAGCAATCCATGTTTTTGGCGTATCTATGGAGAATCCTCCTCCGGCAAATGGAGTCGTAGTCAAAGACGTATCGGTGGAAGTGCCACACGAAGTCAAAAGAAAGAGACAAGTAAGAACGATTATTTTATTCATAGTAGAGAAAGTAAAAAAGTATGAGCTCCGAGATGGATACTTACAATAAGGATAAAAACGAGGCTACAGAGAGTAAAAACAATATATCGAAGAAAGAGGTATTTTTCAAAGTAAACCACTATTCCATACGAACAGATATTATAGAGAAGAGCCAAACAAGAAAATACAAATACCGGATACAGAAAAAATACACCCTTGGCAGCGTAATCAATAAACGATCAACCAATCGTCATAAGAAGTGCGAAAAAATAGAGAAATGCAGAGAGTGTAAAAAAATTTTTCGCTATACCGAGATGAAGTTTTGCACGTTCCAGAGGGTTTCCAAAGAGACTGTCCTGGAGTCGGAAAAAAGAATCGTTCACACTTTTATCCTTGATTTTATCCATAAATTTATATAATGAAACAAGAAGCTTTATTTTCGATTATATAAAAAAATGTCTTTAACACAAGAGCAAGTTATACATATCGCACGTCTTGCAAAACTTCATATAACTTCCGCCGAGATAGAACACTACCAAAAAGATCTCAATTCTATCGTTGGATACATAGATATCCTTAGTAGTATTCCTGATTCCGAACTTCAAAAAGTACAAGGGAATATCGAACATTCTCTCATTCCACGACTCGATGAGGAACATCGGGATATCTCTCGCGAAGCACTCCTCGCATGTTCTCCGCAGAAAATCATCCATCATCAGATTGCCGTGGATAGTCTCGGAATTCGAGCATAATGGAATTTCTGCAAAATACGAACTTCACACTCAAACCTTACGTTTCCTTCATTCACCGTACAGGTCGTACGTTTCATTTTGGTACGCGGTTTTCGTGCGAATTTCATCATTTTTCAGGAAATTCCAATTTATAAGACTTCAATTCCCCTTACTATGCTCACTTCCCTTACTCTCGACTCGTTCAAAAATCACGCGAATCGATCATTTTCCTGGGGAGAGAGAAATATACTCACCGGACCGAACGGTTCCGGAAAAACCAATATTCTTGAAGCGATTTATCTTTTTGTAAATGCCATTCCTCCGCAAGAGAGGGTTTTTTTGCAACTCGTTCCGACCGACTCGGGAGTACTTTCTTTGAGTGGAGAATTTATGAAGAATAATCTTCCCTATAATGGAAGAATCGGTCATACGAAAGGGGAATGAAAAGTACACTTTCTTTCCCAGGAAACCATCGTCACACGAGCCCGTCATATGGAAATTATGCCGTTTAGAGCGGTTCTTTTTACTCCGATGGAGATGAATATCCTCTATTTGGGACCGAGCTTACGAAGAGATTTTCTCGATGAGGCAATACTTTTGGCATATCCGGAATTTGCGAAAGTAAAACGAGAGTATGGTTTGGCCCTCAAAAATCGAAACAGTCTCCTGAAACAAATCCGAGAATGAACGAGCAGTCGCGACACTCTCGGACTCTGGGATTCTCTTTTTATCGAAAGAGCGAAGATATATTATCTTTATAGAAAAAAACTCATTGATTTCATACAAGAGCGTATGTGTTCGGTCGAAATACTTTTGGAAGAAAAATACACGCTCTCATTTCAATATATTACGAAAATCAATTTTGAAAATGTAGAATCGAGCATATTACAGTATCTACGAGAAAATAGGGAACGGGATATCATCACCGGACACACCTATATTGGTCCGCATCTGGATGATTTCCAGTGTGTTATGTCCCAGGGCATTCAATCCAACAGTTATCTCTCCAGAGGAGAGAATAAAACGATCCTCATCGGTCTCAAATTCATCCTCATAGAATTTATCGAACGCTCATCCAAAAAAGAAACCATCCTCCTTCTTGATGATCTCTTTTCGGAACTGGATGCCGAACATATAACATCCCTCCTTCTGCATGCAGGAAATCGTCAATTATTTATCACGACTCAAAATATACCGAGTTTCCTCATAGATAAAGGAGAATTCTCATTCTATGAGATATAGTATAAGATAATAAAGAAAATAGTAAATAACATTTGTTTGACACAAACACGTTTTTTCCATATATTAGGGACGTACAGGCCATTATTCTTTATAATTTACATCGTTTCCATTTATGAAAAAAATACTCGTGTCTCTTCTTATCGGTTCCTTCGGTTTTTCTTTTCTTTCTACATTTGCCGCTACTACTCCGACCGCAACAACCAGTATAACGAAGGCCGATCATTTTGAAGTCTCTATTAAATCCCCTGTTCGTGTGGGAGAGGCAACCGATATGATTATCAAAGTTCTTGATAAAGCGGGAGTAGTAAAGACCGATTATGATGGAACTATATATGTTACCGTTGACAATGACTCCAAGGCAACCGTTCCCTATGCCGATGACG
The DNA here is from genome assembly GCA_028713325.1 of Candidatus Altimarinota bacterium. Classification (GTDB taxonomy): domain Bacteria; phylum Patescibacteriota; class Gracilibacteria; order BD1-5; family UBA2023; genus UBA1545. The sequence continues at coordinate 514,069 of JAQTON010000001.1, forward strand.
GATATACATTCAAGAATGCCGATCAAGGAACTATTACCTTCTCAAAAGGACTTTCTTTTACAAAAGAAGGAAAGATGAAAGTAACCGTTATCGATGCAGAAAATGACAATCTTGAAGGTGTGGCGTCAGTAACGGTAACGATTGGTAGTGACACGACTTCTCCATCAAAAGAGACAGTGACTATCACGAGTCCGGACAATAATTCAGAAATCCCATCCGATTCCGTTAACACAACGGGGACAGCCAAGAAAAATAGTAAGATTCAGATTTTTCTCAATGGAAAACAAGTAGGGGAGAGTCAAACGAGTGAAGATGGAACATTTATCTACGAACTTACGAAGCTCGAACAAGAACAAAATGTTCTTCAAGTAAAACTCCTTGATGGAACCGATACTGTTATCGGGGAATCTGTGAAAGTTTCTTTCAAAATCACTACAGGTGGTCCGATTTTCAATACTCTTACTATCAAGGAAGGGAAAAATGTCACCACCGGAACTCTCCTCAATGTAGAAATATCCGCTGAAGCAAAACTTAAAGAAGTAACTGCAACTCTCGGGGACAGTACCGGAACTTTCACAGAAACAACGGATGGTATATATAATGGAACACTCACTGCACCAAGTGCGACAGGGAGCTTTCAGATTAGTGTGAGTCTCACAAATGATCTTGGAAAGATTACTATAAAGGAAGCAGCTGAAACTATTGAAACTATCGAACTTCCCAATCTTTTTAAGAATATAAAATCTGAGATGATAGCAAAAAAAGTTATTTTCACTTTTGGATTAGAAAATGAGCCAACGGATCTTGTAAAATTCAAATTTCAATATGGAACAGAAAGCGGAGCTCTTACGAAAGAATCTATCACTTTTGAAAAAGAAAAGATAAAGACAAGGAGTGGATCATACAGCTGGTATATCCAGGATCTCGATCCACAAACGAAGTATTTCCGAATCCTTGGACTCGATAAGACAGGGAAAGAGCTTTCGAAAATGCGAGCATCAGATATATTCAAAGTAGATCTTTCTCTTGCTGCCGCTTCCAAATGTATGGTTTCTAATATTTCCGGACTTCAGGTAACTGCCTGAGACGGAACCACCATCCTTTCTTGGGATGCCGCACCAGATGCGACAAGCGGGTACAATGTCTATAAAAGAGGGGCTGATGGACAGTATGCTCTCATAGAAAATGTTCCAACAAATAGCTATACTATCTATACCGCAAAAGATACAGTAAGCTATGACGACTTTGCTATAACCGGGGTTTGTAATAGTGGGGAAGGGGAGTCGGAATTTATGACCGAGGCAACCAAAGTAAAAACTGGTCCAGCGCAACTTCTTATTCTCCTTGGTCTTTCTGCATTCATTGGGTTTTTCGTAATGCGACGAAAATTTGCTTTCTTTAAAGGGAACTAAAAATTTCATCATTATCTATGAAATTTTCCGTGAATCTCCTTGAGCTTCGGATTTGTGATATGGGTATAGACCTGTGTGGTAGTGATAGAAGCATGTCAGAGAAGCTCCTGGATAGCACGAATATCGGCACCGTTTGTGAGGAGGGTAGTGGCGAAACTATGTCGGAGCGTATGAGCGGAAACTTCTTTTATGATATTGGCTCGAAGGGCATATTCTTTAATCTTATTGGTGATAAAAAATCGAGATAATCGTACATCGGCATCAGAAAGTGGCTTTTTTATAACATCATCTCATTGAACTGATTTTGAATAGACATTATATTTATCAAAATTATGACGAATAAAGAGGGAATTGAACGTGTCTTTCTCTCCCAATTCTGCTTTTCTCTCCTCTAAATAGGTATGAATCCTCTCGACTGCCAAATCGGTCAGATAGACCGTACGAATTTTGCTTCATTTTCCACGAACGCTAAATTCGCGCGTATCGAGATTGATAGCGGATTTATCGAGTGCGGTCAATTCTGAGATACGCAAACCCGTCGAGTAGATACATTCGATAATCGCAGCGTCGCGTTTTCATTGAATCGTCGTCATATCGATTTCGTTAAAAATCCGAACGATTTCTGCGGTATCGAGAAATGTTACTTCGCGATCTTTCTGTTTTATGAGATCGATCGAAATCGGATCGACGGATTCATATCCGGATTTCCGACAAAACTTCAAAAAAGCACGAAAAGTGATCATATACGCATTCGCTGTCTTCACTGATAATCACTTTTCCGCTATATTAAGCCGAAACTCATTTAAATCGCTTATTTTGACGTTTTCGAGTTCGAGGTGACACTTATCCAGGAAAAAACGTTTTAAAACATTCTTTTGCGAACGTTTTACCGAGTCTTCCGGTGATTCGAGGAAAACGAGTTCATGATCGACCGGTTTTCATTCGAACTCGGAAATCTCCGGAACCAAGTACCACAGAAACTTCACCAAGTGCCGTTCATATTGCTCAACGGTTTTTGGACTGAGGTTTTTATGGATTCTTATATAGATGAGAAACTCATCAATGGCACGAATGAAGTTCATGGGCTCGGGCAGGGGACAAAAGTATACTATTTCTTTTGCTTCACATAATGTAAGTTATGTGAAGCATTTTGAGTATATTATGAAGAATGGGAGGAAAAGCAAGTTTTGTTATGAAATTGATTTTTGTAAATTTGAAAATGAGTAATAATATACTCTGGAAATTTTACTCAACAAAATAATCCACCAAATGGTGGATTATTTCTATCGATACACCCACGGTGCGACACTATTGAGTATGAACCCGATGAGGAAAAGCAGGACGATGCCCGCAAGGACCTTCTGTATTCTCGCTTTCGCATCCTTAGCAGCTCCGTCATCGGCTCCAGATATGGAATACTGAACCCCTGAAACCACAAGCATGAGAACTCAGATAAGTGCTACGATAAAGGTCGTATACTTGATGAGACCCTTGAGAATGAGCATAACACTTCCGAAACCGGGTTGTATCGTACAAACATACTTTCGTTTTGTTATATCTCCTTCATTGGTGCCAGTACAATCCAGACCGGGAATCTTTTCTGTGACCGTCACGGTCGTGGCTCATCCATTAGATGAAGACGAAGGAACTGGAGGTCCTACCTGCTCATTTCCATTTGAATCTACATAAGCAAAAGCTGATTCAAATCCAGTAAAAAGATATACTCATAGTATTATAAAACTCAGGATTTTCTTTTTCATACTATGGATGAATTATAATCTAAAATCTGCCAAGTCCTTCAGGAACGCATAACTGGCGAGGAGTATGATGACGGCGATGAAGGTGTTGATGACGATGGACTTCCCTTTCTTCGCTTTTTCATCATCGCCCGCGGAGGTGATGTAATAGTATCCACCGAGTAGGAGAAAGAATATGGCGGTTGGCCCGGCAAAAAAGAGTGCAAGATTCGAGAGTTGGGCAAAAATCCCCTGCCCTCGTCCGATATCCCCACTGTATGCAACCTGCACCCATCACTGAATAACCGCGAGAAATATGAGTCCGAGTGTTCCGTAGAGGATTCGTCCTTTCGCTTCTTTTATCTTTTCTTCCGAACCACCGGAGGTGATGAGTTTAAAAGCGGCAAGCGTGAACATAAATACGGCCGCACCGATGATACCGACTCGAATAAACGAAAGGATTCATAATTCCACCGTAGCATTCCACTCAAAGAAATTGATAAAGATATTCGATCCGCTCGTAACACTGTCCGTATAACTTCCCGACAGATTTTGCGTGACACTCGATACCTGTTTTCGTGCAAAAAGAGCATAGATTTCTCCTGGAATATTTACAAAGAGAAATGCGATGAGTGAATACATGAGTTGTCGTTTCTGAGTGCTGATGGCCTTTTCATCACCCATAGCGACTACCATCATCGTTCCGGCATAAACGATAAAAATTACGGCGAGAAAACTAATAACCACCTTTGCACTATGGAGGATTTTCAACCCTCCTGTTTGGAGTTTATCCAAACTGTCCGTTCCAGAAATGGGCCCGGTAGAAACAGTCGTAAGTTCCGATGCTCATGGTATATTCTGAACCCCGGCGAATGAAAGGGGTGCAAGATTCAAAACAATCCCCAAAGAAAGGAGAATACATAGAATGAAGAGGTGAATTTTTTTCATAGAAAAGTGATGACTAAGACTGTTCTCCAGTGTATGGAAAAAAGGCAGAAGGTCAAAAAAAAATCTCCATGATTTCCATTATGGAAATTCCGAGAGATTCCAAAAACTTCTCAAAAGCGAAGTAATTTGAGTGCAAATCGAGTATCTGAGTGAACTGTACGACTTGTACAGAGAATGAAGAAACGGAGATTTAATCTCAAAGAACGAGTTTTTCAGAAGTTTTTTAGTCGTCATTGGTGAAAAATCCAATGTAATCCTCTTCTTTTACAATTCATTGATCACGGAGTCGATCGGCGGAGTTTTTCATGGAAATCATCCCTTCCTGAGATCCCAGTTCGATATTGTTATTGATCTGGATAAAATCTCCGGATTTTATCAGATTCTTGATCGCTGGGGTTATGAACATGAGCTCATGAATACCCACCCGTCCCGGTTCACTCGCTTTTGGGATGAGTCTCTGAGAGAGAACTCCGAGGAGCGAATCCGCAAGACGAACCCGAACCTGATTCTGGATATCCGGATTGAAGAACTGAATGAGACGATTAATAGTCTGAACCGAGCCGGAAGTGTGGAGCGTAGAAAATACGAGATGCCCCGTTTCTGCGAGATTCATAGCAGCTTCGACCGTTTCCTTGTCCCGCATCTCCCCTACCATAACGATATCCGGATCTTCTCGCATAGCTGCACGAATGGCGGAAACAAAAGAATCCGTATCACGTCCCACTTCTCGTTGCGAGAAGATGGATTTCTTATCCGTAAAGATAAATTCTACCGGATCCTCGATAGTGATGATATGTTCCTGTCGTTCCTCATTGATACGATCAATAATGGAAACCATCGTTGTAGACTTTCCTGATCCTGTTGGTCCGGTTATGAGGAAAAGTCCCTGTTTTGCAGTGAGAATCTTCGAAACTCCCGCAGGAAGTCCGAGATCTTCCATCTTTTTGGCATCCCGTTCGATACGACGGAGTACAAATCCGATGCGTCCGAGCTTAAAGAATCCATTCACACGAAATGGGGTTCCGTCAGTTGAAACATAGGCAAAATCCATATCATGCTTCTCAAGAAAATCTTTGAATTTTCTCTCATCTCCGTGAAGAAGCTCGAGAGTAAGTTTGTGCATCATTTCCTTGGAAACTTTTGCCTGTTCTCCTCATTGAGACATCTTCCCAATCTCTCCATGCACACGAAACCCGATATAATCCCCTTCTGCGAGATGAATATCCGATGCTTTTGTTTTTATGGCATAGGCAAGAATGGCTTCGATTTCCGGTACTGATGTTGAAGTGCTCATGATGTGAGATTAGTTTGTAGATGGAGAGATTATATCGAATATTCGGAGCGAATCAAACTTATTCATTGTATTTACGCCTGAATGGAGAGGCGTCCCATTATTTCTTTGATTCGATCATTTTCCGTCTCGATATTTTTTCTTGCATCGAGTGCCTGTTTCGCAGACTCTTTTGCTGTATCAATCGCCTGTTTCGCAATCTTCTTTGCCGTATCAATCGCTCGTTTTTCCATCTCTTTTGCTTCGGCAATTTGTGCGTTATAAGAAACTATCTCTGTGTCTTTTATCTCGGCAATTTGCATATTATTTGCGATAAATTGTTCGAGTTCTGCCTTTTTTTCAGTAAGATAGGAGTTAAAATCGAGTTTCTTGAGAGTGGAAACATCGTTCTGTTGAACGGATTCAATAACTTCCTCCGTTACAGATATCACAGGAGTTTCTATAAAAATCTCTGCCGGAGACTCTTCTATAAAAGATGCGAGAGTATTTGTCTCTGTTTTTGTCTCAGGAACAGGAGTTATCTCAATAGTATCCACTACCGGTTCGTCAAAAAAGGCAATTTCTGGAGATGATGACTGCACCGGCTCTGGAATGACATCAAAACTTTCCACCGCAGATATTACCGGTTCAGAAAAAAATGAAATCTCAGATACCGAATTTGTTTCTTGAACTTCAGATACTATCTCTGGAGTTACATCAAAAAGTTGTACGGCGGTATCGGGAATACTGTTCACCGTCACACTATCATCGATGATAAGAAAAGATCCGTCCTGACCAGTCTTTTTTGTTACAGGAGAAGAAACAGTAGATGTCGTGGAAGTTTCTTCGAGAACACTATCAAAAAATCACATATGCGAGAAAATTTAAGAATAAAATCCGTTTTTTTCGGATAACAGAATGTAGTGTAGCATATTATAAAAATATTTGCAAAAAAAAGACTTCTTTTTATACTGAGTCCTGTTTTACTCATAATCAACCCGAAATATGGACTACAATAAAGCAAAAGATCTCATGAAACTGCAACAGGAAGCGTCAAAAATCCAGAATGAACTCTCCAATATCCATATAGAGGCGGAGTCCGACGGATTCGTTGTTACTATCGATGGGCAGATGAAGGCGATAAAAGTGGAGATCGAGGACGAAACGCTTCTCAAGGACAAGGTTCGTCTCGAAAAAGCCGCACTGGAAGCTATCAACAAGGGTCTCAAGAAATCGCAAGAAATCGCCGCCGAGAAGATGAAGGGGGTTATGGGAAATATGGGACTTAACTTCCCATGAATGTAGGGAAATCTTCGTAAAATGCGAACTTTACGCTCAAACTTTACGCTTCCTCTGGCCCACAAGGGGAGCTAAATAGCTTCTCCGTACAGTCGTACGGTTCGCTCCGGCAACCCCACAAGGGGGCGAGGACGGCAGTTTTCACATAAATTTCATCATTTCCCGAGAGATTTCCAGGATTAATATTTCAAAAATATTTCATGGAATACCTTTTTCTTGCTATCATAATCGTCATACTCCTCGTCTGAGTATTTTTGACGTTTCGGTTTTCGGGTAAAAAAGAGCTCAAGAAAGACAAGAAAAGTTATTACACGAAAGAAATTCAGAAGGTTTCCACTCTTCCCTCCCCGTCTGAACGAATTATGCGATACGATATGATTATGCATCATATCCTCAAGGATTACGGGTACTCAGGGAACGTCGGAGATCAACTCAAGGCAAAGCCACGAATGATACACAATCTCGATGCCATCTGGAGTTTGCATAAGCTCCGAAATAAGCTTGCTCACTCCATGGATATAATTTCCGTAGATTTACTTGAGAAAAAAGCACAAGAATTTGAAAAAGAAGTACTAAAATTATTGAAATAATATAAATTATCAATGGCAAAAACACCGAAAATCATCATAAAAACACTGGAACAGATTGAGGGAATCAGAAAATCCTCCCGTCTGGCAGCCTCGGTTTTGAAGATGATAGAACCCTATATAAAACCGGGAATTTCGACGGAAGAACTCGACCAGATCTGCAATACCTATATCCTCAACCATGGCGGAAAATCCGCTTGCATCGGGTATCATGGATATCCTCGATACACCTGCATCTCGGCCAACGACGTGATATGCCATGGAATCCCTTCCAAGAAAGAAATCCTCAAAGAGGGTGATATCATCAATGTGGATGTCACCACCATCGTGGACGGATACTTCGGCGACACTTCTCGGATGTTTCCTGTCGGGAAGATATCCAAAGAACGAGAGAAGCTCATCGATATGGCGAGAACTTGTCTCGAGATAGGACTCTCTCAGGTATATCCCGGGAACAGGTTCGGGAATATCGGGTACGAGATTGCCAAACACGCGGAACGACACGGGTACTCGGTCGTCCGAGAATATACCGGTCACGGAGTCGGGGTCTATTTTCACGAGGAACCCTATGTATACCACAAGGCACCGAAAGACTCCGGGGAACTCATCGAACCGGGGATGATATTCACGATAGAACCCATGATTAATAGAGGAGCTCACCAGACGAAGCTCATGCCCGACAAGTGGACGGTAAAAACCAAGGATGAAAGCGATTCCGCTCAGTTCGAGCACACGATTCTCGTGACGGAGAGCGGATATGAGGTTTTGACCGTTGCATAAAGATTTTGACTTTTTAAAAAAAAAGACAATAATGGTGAATATATTTCATTATTATTCTTGTACATGCATAAAATCTTTCCGATCGTAAAAAACTCTTTCTACTCAGCTCTTACGTTTTTCATGACAATTCTCGTTCTGTCTGTTGGGTACGGAGCACTCGTTGGTGGACTCTCGACCGCAGATAAAGTCGGGAGTGGTTCAGGACTCACAGCAACAAGCTGGAATCGGATAATCGACGGAGTACTGGATTTGGATTCAAGACTTTCAAATCTGTCATTTTCTGGAGGAAGAGTGGGGCTTGGGACGACGAATCCAAGCACAAAATTGGACGTAAATGGAAATATAAATAGCACTCCTATTCTTGCAAGATACGATATCTCAGGTTATCAACTTGCAAACACGGATGTTATCTGGAACAATGAACCTCTCAACACCAACTCCGCATATATCCAGAAAAATGCGAGCTGAACAGGGATAAATATCCTCGTTTCTGGGTATTATCAGGTGAATACGAAAGTATTGCAATATGGTATGTGTGATGGCTGTAGATGAGATGTAGCTCTTAATAAGAATTGAGTGAATATTGGTTTTATGCTCTGATTCTGATGACCGGGTCAACCATATTTTTTCCATTCTTTTGTTACCTCGTATTATTTCAATACTTGAGATGTTATCACGGTGAATGTTACAGATTACCCGATCCACCCAGGAACTACATTAGAAATAGTAAAATTAAATTAGATATTCTTGAAAATATTAAAAACTCCGTTCAAAGTTGAACGGAGTTTTTAATCATTATCTCTTCACCACCACTTTCACCATAATTCCTTCCACGTCCATTTCACGAGAGACGTCCCCTTCCGTCAAACTATTGTCGATAACAGAAAGGGTTTCAGAAGTGATATAGTCCGAGAAGAGCAAGAGGATTTTCTCCATCTTTTCTCACTGAAGTGCGACTCGCACACGATCAGATACTTCGTATCCGGCATCCTTTCGAAGGTCTTGGATAATTCGGACGAGGTCACGGGCATATCCTTCGAGTTCGAGTTCTTCGGTTATGACCGTATCCATCGCGATGACCATTCCGGTTCCGCTCATGACATCAAGCGAGACCCCTTCGAGCGGTTCGTAGGCGATTTCGTATTCTCCTGCCTCGAGAACATATTCTCCAACTTGGATTCTTCCACCTTCGAGCTCTTGAAATTTTCCGGATTTCGCTTGGATAATCACATCCTGCACAGCTTTTCCGAATCGCGGTCCGATGAGCTTCGCGTTCGGTTTGCAGATGGTGCGAGCGACATGCGATATATCTTCGATCTTCACTTCTTTCACATTCAATTCCTCGCGGATGATTTCCTGAAAATATTCGCTTAAATCTTCTCCGATGGTGATGGATGCGAGCGGCTGTCGGACACGGATTTTTTTCTGACCGCGAAGTGCGAGTCCGAGGGTGATGATATCCCGCACTCGTTTCATATCGGCTTCGAGATTGTCGAACATATGTGCTCAAGTGAAATTCGGAAATCGCTCAAGATGCACGGATTCATGACCGGTGAGTCCGCGATACACCGCCTCCGAGATCATAGGAGTAATCGGTGCCATAACCTTCGTGAGCGTCGTGAGAACGTGGTAAAGGGTCTCATACGCTTCAAGTTTATCTCCGTCATTTTCCGACTTCCAGAACCGGCGACGAGATCGGCGAACATACCAGTTCGTGAGATCGTCCATAAACTCCGTGATGGCACGGGTTGGTATCTGGAGATCATACGCTTCGAATCCCCCCTCCACCGTGGCCGTGAGACGGTTGAGACGGGATATGATCCAAGTATCGAGGTTGTTGGTGAGCGGTGTCGAGAGGAAGTCATAATATTCGGCATTTCCTATTCGACTCTGAGTTCCGAACCCTTCTTCTATGGAGAGATTGAAAAAATGAATATTGAACGCTCGGAATGTTCCTCCGTGAGCAACAACCAATACTCGTTTTCCCGAATATTTTGCGACGATATCATCGATAGCTTTTCTGACACGTACCTGATGAACTTCTTTACTCTCCCCTCCTCCATATTCGCTCGCTACTTGATAATGATGAGGTCCGTCCATTTCTTTTCCCGTTTTTTCCCGATACCAGTTCTCTATTTCGACGAAACTTTTCCCGGAACATTCTCCCGCATCCCGCTCGATAAGTTCTGGTACAGTGATGATATCTCCGGTATATCCGAGTTCCTGTGCGATTATTTGTGCCGTTTCCTGCGTTCTGTTCGTTGGTGAAACCAAAATAATATCAAACTCTTTTCCTTCTTGTTTCATCTGAGCTCCAGCCCTTTGTACCTGTGCAATGCCAGTGGCATTCAAAGGAGAAGTCTCTCCGGCATCGGATATTCGTTTCCCGAGATTTGCATCGGTTTGTCCGTGACGAATCAAGGTAATCTGGGCTCCAGAGGGAGTCCACTTATCGATATTCGCATACGTCGTGAAGAAACTGTAGGTATTCCAGAGTGGAAGCAAAACTTTTTTTACTATTTCTTCGACTCCCGCTTCGGAGAATCGGAGGTCGTCAGCTTTCACGACCGGGGATGAGAGGAGGTAGAATCGGAGAGCATCGGCTCCGTGTTTATCGATGAGTTCCATCGGATCCGGGTAATTCTGGAGCGATTTACTCATTTTTCGTCCGTCTTCAGCGAGGATGATTCCATTGACGATGACGTTCAGAAATGGAGTATTGTCGAAGAGTGCCGTCCCAAGGATGAGAAGCGTATAAAACCAACCGCGAGTCTGGTCAAGTCCTTCGGCGATGAAATCTGCCGGGAATTTGAAGTTGTCCATTCCCTCGAACGGATAGTGCTTACTCGCATACGGCATGGAACCGGACTCGAACCAGCAGTCGAGAACCTCGGGGATTCTCGTGTAAGTTTTTCCGTTCTTCGAGAGCTTGATCTGATCGACGAAATGTTTATGGAGATCGATCTCCCGCCCGTCTTTGAAGGTATATTTACCGTTATTGAGGACGATATCTCCGAACTCTTTATTCGCTTCGTAGAGCTCTTTTATCGAACCGATGACAATGATATCTCCATCCTCCGATTTCCATACCGGAATCGCCGAACCCCAGTAGCGATTACGAGAGATATTCCAATCTCGTGCACCTTCCACCCATTTCCCGAACCGCCCGTCCTTGATATTGTCGGGCATCCAATTCACTTTCTGGTTGTTGGCGACCATGCGATCCTTGAGGGATTCCACATTTACATACCAGGCAGAAATTGCACGGTAGATGAGAGGCGTATGGCAACGATAACAGTGCGGATACGAGTGGTCGATGGTTCCTATATGGATGAGCTTTTTCTCGGCTTTGAGCCGGTCGATGACAATCTGGTTGAAATCGAAAACATACACATTATTGTCGGAAAGAAGTCCTGTCGTATGTCCGATAGCATCGATATGGGAGATGAATCCGAGTTTTTCTTTCTGTCCGATCTCCGCATCGTCGATACCGTAAGCCGGTGCGATATGAACGACTCCGGTACCGGAATCAGTCGTGACATGGTGTCCGGGAACTATTTTATAGGCATTTTCCCCGAGTTCCATATCCTCGGAAAGAGTTCCTGCTTCCGCAAGAGTTACCGCGTCGTCGAATAATGGCTCGTAGGCAATTCCCACGAGACAAGACCCCAGGTATTCACGGACGAACGTATAATCCTCCGGATTCTTGTAATACGTCGCGATTCGATCTTTTGCGAGTACGAAAGTATCTCACGAAGTTTTATCGAGAATCTCGGCGTAGATTAAATCCACTCCGACTGCGAGTCCGAGGTTCGCCGGGAGAGTCCATGGAGTCGTCGTCCATGCGAGAATATATTTGCTCGCATTTCCCTTCACTTTGAACTTCACGGTCACCGCCTTATCCTGCTTGTCCTCGTACCCCTGATTCACCTCGAAATTGGAAAGCGGAGTGGAACATCGCGGACAGTATGGAACGACTCGATAAGACTCGTACACATACCCCTTGTCATAGATGCTCTTGAATACCCACCAAACAGACTCCATAAAGTCGGTATCCATGGTCTTGTAATCGTTGTCCATATCCACCCACCGACCCATGCGTTCGACGGTTTTGCGCCACTCTTCCACATACTGAAATACATTTGCACGGCACTCCTCGTTGAACTCATAGACCCCGATTTTATCCTCAATGTCCTTCTTTCCGGAGATTCCCATCTTCTTCTCGACGATATTCTCGATCGGGAGACCATGGCAATCCCACCCGAAGCGTCGTTCTACGAACTTCCCTTGCATGGTCTGGTACCGCGGAATCACATCCTTGATCGTCCCTCCGAGAAGGTGACCGTAGTGCGGAGTACCGGTCGCGAACGGAGGACCGTCGTAGAAGTTGAACTCCGGAGCCCCCTCGCGGATGGAGAGCGATTTCTGGAAGGTATGATTCGCTTTCCAATATGCAAGTATCTCTACTTCAAGAGCTGGGAAAGACTGGCGGGAGTTGATTTGTGGGAAGGACATGTGAAAAAAGTAAGAAAATAAAATTATAACACCCAATAATTCAAAACCCCATATCCAAACACACCGATGAGTACGAGTGTATTAATGAAGATCCCGATCTGCCCAGCCTCTTTCCATGCCTTATACGAAGCGTATATCCAGAATATCTGAGCTATAAGACTCAGGATGAGTCCATACTGTGGCTGCTTAAGAGACATGAGGAGAAATCCGGCAGTCGTGAAAACGAGCAATCCGACCTGCATAATATTATTCAGCGTGAAATATTTTTTCATACAAAAAAGCACCCATTACAAAATATGGATGCTTTCGGTCCCAAAATATTCGGGAAGGTACCACCGGAAAGCGTGGTGAGCAGACACATGGGTCAGCCCCTACTTGATTTATGTTCTATGACGGGAACTCCCGAAGGGATTTACTCGAACTTACATTCTTTCTGCCCTTGGCTCGCGGCTGATAACCGCTCAGATGCCTTTACTATACGGATAGTATAGAGAGAATGGATTTTTTTGCAAATTTATTACAGAGAATTACGCCGCCATCCGCATAAGGGTTTCATTCACCGCCTCTTTTACAGCCCGTGCCTTGTCCCCTGTATTATTTACGAGGTCGAGAGAATCCGTATGGACTCGAAGTACGGGAATATCTTCGTAATATTCTCCGAGTATATCCCGTCAATTCTCGCTGTAGTAACCATGGAGCTCTTCCGTGTGCTTCTGAATCTGGTCGTCGATGAAGGATCCTCGGGACTGGAGTCGTCCGAGTACGGTTTCCGGTTCGGCGGTTATGTGGACGAGGAAATCCGGTTTCGGGAGATTTCCGAAAGATTCGTTGAATGTTTGAATGAAATCCTTTCCGGCCGTTCCTTTGATCTTCATATGAGCATACACGAGCACTTGAATAATCGAGAAATCCATGACTATGACCGAGTCTTTCGATTCGAGGGAGGCTTTGGTGAGAATGGCCTCGTCGAGTACGCGGAACAATTCCTGATTTTTCTCCCAGAGAGTTTGATCGGAAAGCCCGTCCGAAGAAGCTTTGATAATCGGGAGATACGGACTCATCTGAGGAAGTTCCGTGAGCTTCTTAACCACTGGAGGTGCGAGAGGAAAGTCCGATTTGAGCCGTTCGCTCAAACTGTTTATGAAAATATCGGTGAAGGTGGTTTTTCCGACTCAGGATTGCCCCGTAATGGCGATGACGGGAAATCGTCTGTGTTCAAGAAGAAATTCACGAAAAGACACTCCTGAAATCTTCATAAGTTGCATACTTTCAATATCCGTCACATGGTCGGCTACGGCTTGTGCTTTTTTCGATAGCATATTATATTGCATTGGTAATATATCTTCATTCTTATGATATCATACATTGAAGAAATTCGCAACTTTACAATTACAACTGGTAGTATTCGTTGAAAAATGGACTTATCGCCGCTTTGAAAGCGAGGGAGAATTCGTCTTTTCGTACGAGCATATTGTCTGACCATGCACCCATACTTCCCTCTTCACTCCTCGATAAAACGCTCCCTTTGAGACTTTCCATAGCAGGTCCGAGTTCTCTTCCTTCCTCATAAAGCATCTTTTCTATAATTCGCGGCACCTCCATAACCTGAGAAATTCCGAAGTGTCCTTCCCCTCTGTTATTGAGAATATAAATGGTTCCTCCGAGAACTTTCCTGTCCAATACCGACCATACTCCCCCTTCGATTCCGATGTAGAAATTGGCTTTTATTCACTTTTTCCGAAGGTTTTCGGCACGATTCCGGGCTCACTCAAGCGTCACTTCGAGAGAAAGCGGCATATCCGCGACATCGGACGGGACTTTTTCGAGAATGTACTCAATATCGTCCCGTTCATTGTCAAAATACGGACAAACGGCTATAGCCTCTTGCACTCCGGATACTTTCGGGGAACTGGTGGTTCCGATGGCGATTATCATGGAAAATGAATGAAAAAATAAAATTATGTCGCTTTTTCAGAAGAGGGGTTTTGTGCCAGAAATTTCGGTGTACCGGCGATGGCTCATTTTTTCCTGAGAACTTTCGTCCATGAAAGAAAACGTTTTTTAGTGCTCATAAAATCAGTGGAACTATCTATAATCCAGATACCTTTTTCCTCAACGGAAGAGACATAAGCAATATGATGTGCCCCCGGGTATTTTATTGACTTCCAATAAAAGAAATCTCACGAACGGACTTCTGATGCTTTTCGTTTATCGGTAGTAAGCATTCTCATTATATCGGTGGATGATCCGTCAAAAGATTTATCTACAACACCGAGTTTTCGCATAACCGTCTTGAGTATGCCGGAACAATCGGCTGTTCCTTTTCTATATTTCGTTCCTATGAGTGCCATGAGTTTTTCTTCGAAATGCTCCGGGAGAATCTGTTTCAGAATCAACTCAGATCATATCAACACCTTTTTGAGTTCTTTTTGTAAATCTTGCTCTTGAAACGCAAACTTTTGTTTCCCTTCCACTTTCTTTACGGATATATATTTCATGAGTGCTTTTTTGGTCGACAATCCGAAACGAGAATCGGGATTATTTATTTTCAGATGAATCTGCAGAGCTTTTGTGATGATGCGAGCTTCCTCGGAAGTTATATCCTGAACGCTCGGAATGAGTATTTTGGCAACCTCTCGATTCCAGGACATCCAATCTCCCGTTTTATATGTATTCGAAGCAAATAAAGGATCGTGTATCATCCGATCTTTGAGTTCTTTCATTCGATTTTCAAACTTCGCGAGAGCTATGATTTTTTCAGGGTGTTCATCGATCATCCGAAAAAATGTGCGATTGACGAAAATTTCTTTTTCTGCCGAAGCCAGAGTTACATTTGGATTATCTCATGAAGCTTGTATGATATAGTTAACATAACCGGAGACCGATTGTCTTGTTTCTATATTATTTTCATTGGCATTTGTTGTCGTGAGATTCAATGCAAGCAGTGATATGCTCACAATTGCCCCAATCTTTAACAGAGCGTTCTTCATGACTTTTTGTGAATTTCGGATAAACGAGAGCGTCTTGCTTTCAAGAGAAAAAGCGGGAACGTTCGTTTGCAGGTTGGATAAAAGAGTGCTGTGTTCCGTTGTTATCTGACCAAACAAACCCTGAATCTTATCCTGAAGTCCAGAATACCGTTCTATATAATTCATAGTTTCGTCCTGCTTCAATCTGGAATGAACGAGAGAAATCTCCGATACTGCCTCTCGTAAAAGATCGATCGTGCGACGACGAGAATCATTAATCAGAGGAACGGCAATCGGATGAGTCTTTCATTCCGTTTCAGATATATCTTCCTGCGTCATAGAATCGATTACCTCATTCATATCTCCGAGGATTCTCTCTGTTCCCATCGCGATA
This sequence comes from Candidatus Altimarinota bacterium, assembly GCA_028713325.1. Lineage (GTDB taxonomy): Bacteria > Patescibacteriota > Gracilibacteria > BD1-5 > UBA2023 > UBA1545. The sequence goes on from JAQTON010000001.1 coordinate 529,979, forward strand.
ATGCGAACAATTTGAGAAAAATCGGAATCTGACTGATTTTTCTTTTTTTTCAGAAAATCATTGAGCAATCCTGAACGTTTTTGCAATACATCAATAGGAGTGATAGTATCTTCGGGAATTTCCCGAGTTCATCAATTTGAAAATATTTTCAAGATAATGGTGTTTAAAAAAATATTCATGACAGAAGCCTATTCTATGAATCACGATTTTTTTGTCAACCATACTATTCATAAATATACTACTTTTTCACTATACTCTATTTCTTAACCGCTCCTTAATCATAATACTCATCGCGAAATAAAGTTTCTGAGGAAGACTCTCCCCTATTTCAAGATTCGTATCGCCGTTATATCGATAGAGGGAATAGAAATCAAGATAGGTTTTCTCGTCTTTTTTTTGAAGATTTCAGATAATTTGTTTTTTGTACATGAGGATTTCCTTGATTCTTTCTTTTGTAGATTCTGTTCATTGCAGGACAAATTTTACGAGAGTAGAATCCTTGATTTTTTTAAGATCATAACTCACGGCTCTATTAACACCGAAAACATCCTTCGTATTCCCGCTTTTTACGCTTTTTCCTTCTTTGCGCAATCCTTCATACGATATGGCTCCTATGAGGATATTAACATAATCATCCGTATGAGCGAGACGATAGAGTTCTCGAACAGCTTTATTATACTGTCCCTTGTCTTCTATGGTATTTATCCCTTTTTTAGCGTATTCTCCTATTTTCTTCAATCGTTTTTGAGTAGTTTCGTCCGGTATTTTTTCAATCAGTGATTGATTGAGTAGGTCTGGATTTTTATTGATGGTCTTCAAAAAAAGATCAACATAGAGATACCCTCTTCCCCCTTGTTCGACAGTCTTTGTTTCCAGTTTTTTCGTTTTCTTGTTACGCTCCTGAATTTTATATCCGTATTTCATATCATCGAATGCTACTCCCGTAAGCTGGTTAAATCCGAAAGAACGAGGATTATCATCTGTGGACGGATCGAAACTGGATTCTCGCTCTATGAGCGAAAGAAAATGATTTTTCGGTAATCCATAGGTCTTTGAAATCGCATCAATAAACGGATTGAATTCCTCCAAAAAAACCTTCTCTTTTTCTTTGAGAGTTTTGTTTTTTAATTGTTCAATATGTTCCTGAGTATGTGTTTTTGATTTTTTATCTGAAATTTTCGATGACACTTCTGATTTTTCCATCACGGAAATTTTTTTCTCTTTCTTTTCCGGTTTCTTGATTGTTTTTTTCTTTTCTACGGGGAGTTGTTCTTTTTCTTTCTCTTCTTCTCTTTTTTTCTGAGTTTTTTTCGAAATATTTGTTTCTTGAATAATCTGAGTTTTTACCGACCCCATCTGTACCGATTCTACTTTTTTTTCTGGAAATTCCTGAGGAAATTTTCCATCGTCGCTCATCATAATTATCTCTCCTTCCTCGATATCCATTTTATTTCCAGAACTGGTGAAATACCCGACAACATCTCGCTCCATACTGTCGTGATTGAATCCCCCGAGACGATAATCCCCTTCTTTATCCCGAAGTAGTTCAATATCTCCGAAAAGGTCATATGTCACGAGATCGTGTGCCATACCGGTATCTCCGAGGAAATCGATCTGAACCACATTGCTTCCAATGTTTCGCGTAAAAATTTGACGGATAATTCAAAAACCGTTGAGGAATTTTCCCCGACTGCATATTGATTCTTTTCCTGTAATCTGACGGATAATATTGATAAACTTGAGATGTTTCACATCATTAGGAGTATTTTTGAGAATAGCTCGTACTTTCTCTCTGTCACCGTCAAGAATAGCCCGTTCAAATTCTATCTCATTTCTGAGAGCATCGAGACGGTTTTTTGTCCGAGTTCGTTCTTGCGGTTGAAGATGTTCTTTTATAATTCCATTCAGATCATATCTGAGCATATGGAGTGAACCGTTCTTCTGAGCAGAAGTAATAATTATTATTTCTTCTTTTCCTCAAATTTTTCATTTTCGTTCCAATCGAAGAGACCCCTTGTTATCAAGGATAAAGATATATCCTTCTGGAATTCGAAATCCCCCCTTTCCATCTCCTTCAAGGAGAGATTCACGTGCCAACTCTGTTTGCAGATATTCCGCAAGTGTTCCATTTTCAATACCGAGGCGTTTCATTGCACCATACACAGTCATAGCTCCTTCGACTATAACGCGTCGTTCTTTTTGCTCGATGGTGCATTCAAGTGGGGTAGATTTTTCTCCTGACATAAAAATACGGATACGAATTAATAGAATATATACCCCTTGAGAGTATCACACTTTTCCAAAAAAGGCAAAAAAGTTGAAAAAATAAAGTATTTATGGTAGAATGGGAGAGATTATTTTTTTATACACTTTATTTATTCTCCCTATGGTAAAAAACTTGAGTCATCCCTCAGATGAAATAATTCAAATGAGAAAGGATCTTCAATGAAAAATCCAGAAAATAGAGGATATCGGAACTCTGAAGAAAGTTTCTTCTATTCTCGAAGACGATGTCGATACGATTATCGAAATCAAAACGAAAGAACGGCTCGAAGAGGCACTCAAAACGAAACCGCAGTATCGTCTTCTCTGGGCGAATCTTGGAAGTGATTTCAGTCGTTCCATAGGAGAAACCGCCGTGGCGATAGGAGTCAATAAACGATCTGTTACGCAAAATACATCTCATAAAAATACTCCCCGCTATACCGAATATGATCGAAATTACATCAATTGGCTTGGAAAAAAACTGAATTTTCATTCTTCGGAACTCGAAAATATGACGGTCGAACAAATAGACGCCATCGCACACGAATATTTGGAATATGCCATCGAGCATGTTCTCTCTCTCCTGCAATCGTCCGTTCCTGTTCCCGAACAGAGGCATTTTAAAAGCCAGTATTTCGATACCATTCACAATATTCGCGGAATACGAACCATTCGGGAATATTTCACCCTCTACTATGAAATCGAAAAGGAAAAGAAACAATATCTTCGTGATAATATAGGGCTTGACGGAATCAGGAACTGTGAGATGGCCCAGTACGAAATACAAAGAATTCTCGCACTCTCCTATCAATATCGGGAACTCGAACAGAATCATAAATATATTCATCTCGAAGAGGATACGAACTATATCATCGAGAAATTCAAAGAACTTTTCTGAGAACAAAAAATAAAACATACGAGTCTCGTTTCGGATAATCCGTTTTATCACTATACTGATACAAAAACAGCATATTGGAAAAAAAATTTGGAAGGTTTGTATGAATATTACCCACAACCAGTAGACGGTGCGATATCGGATAAATTTGAAACAATCACTGTTCAATGAAGAACGCGCGATTTTAAAGGGAAGGAGATTATTATTCCCATTCTGCATATTGCCTTTCGAAGCAATAAGGATCCTCAATCGACGATCGATAAACTCAACCGAAAGCAACACCTCTCGTTTGATGAAATCCTCGACCATAAGGGGGTTATCTTCGTTTTGGAAAAATTCAAGAACGATAAAGAACATCCCGCGGAAATGCTTATAAAAATCCTCGAGAACACCCTCGGAGATCTCCGTTCCAGCTGGATCGAGTACCCGGAATTCAAACGAAATATGAATGATAATAAGGATACTTCCTCTGCTTATAATGTACTGAAAGGAGTTATCAATATCTCCTATACTCCTGAATTTCTTCAAAAAAAAGCGGAAGAACTCACGAGAGCGACAAAAGTTCTGGGAAAAATAGGAGGAAGAGCAAAAAAATGACCGGAGATGGGCGTATTACAATCCTTTGTTACAAAAACCCACCAGCGATCGGAAAATTTACGGTATAAAATCCCTCTGGAAGTGCAGATTTTTGATCTGGAAGGGTATATCAAAGCGGAATTGGACGAATCATCCCCGGCACATCACAGTAAATATAAACATTTTCAACAGATAACCTCCCTTCCCCTCTACTGTCCGAAAGAAATTTACGGAGAAGCGAACCTATCGAGAATTATGAATCCTGTTATCCATGAAAAGATGAGAAATGATGTGCATATAAAAATGAATAAAAAATCATCCAAATAATGGAATACGTATTTTCTCGAATTTTCTTCTCTTTTTATGGAAGATGCCGTCACCCCCCTGTTTTTTTAGGGGGATTTTTATTTCAACACTCTCCCGTCCCGAAGCACGATAATCCTCTCCGCATGGGCCGCCAAATCGTGAGCGTGCGTTACCATAATAATCGTTTTTCCTTGTACGTGGAGCTCCGCGAGAAGTCTCATAATTTCCTTTGCGGTAACAGAATCGAGATTTCCCGTCGGTTCATCGGCAAGGATGATTTCTGGATTGTTCATAAGTGCTCGGGCGATAGCGACTCGTTGCTGTTGACCTCCGGAAAGTTCCCCCGGGAGACTCGCAATTTTCTCGGAAATTCCGAGACGTTCCAAAAGACTTTTTGCCCGTTCGAATCGCTCGTCGGACGATTGTTCGGTATAAATTCCCGGAAGAGCGACATTTTCGAGAACATTCAATCTCGGAAGGAGGTGAAACTGCTGAAAGATGAAACCGATTTTCCTGCTCCGGATATACGAGAGAGCTTCATCGTCATGAAGGACTGATACGTCCTCTCCTTCCAAAAGATACCGACCTCCGGAAAGCGGGTGGAGAAATCCGATAACATTCAG